>CAZWZW010000407.1:0-1535 GCA_964639125.1 uncultured Verrucomicrobiota bacterium | reverse complement strand
GCCAGCGTGTCGCGCCGAAGGAATAAGCGGCATGTATCTGCTCGATTCCGGCAGAGCGCACACCTGATCGCGCGCCCAGTGCGACCGGGGCAAACACCGAAAGAAAGATGAGCAGTACCTTTGAGGTCTCACCGATGCCGAACCAAATGATCATCAGAGGCAGATAGGCTAGCGGTGGGATTGGCCGGTAGAATTCGATTGGCGGATCAAAGATGCCGCGTATGAAAGGACTCATCCCCATAGCAAGGCCGAGCGGTATACCGATTACACAGGCCAACAGGAAGGCCCCGAACACGCGGAAGGCTGAAATCAGGGTGTGCATCCAGAGAGGGGAACCGGTAAATCCTTCTTTCCAGACGTGCAAGAATTTAACAATAATACTCTGCGGCGACGGAACAAACAATGGCTTTACCCAACCTAGCGCCGTTATCAGCCACCAAATAAACAGCAGGATAACTATCGTAGCCAGGCTGAGTATCATCGTGTCTCCGGACCCGGGAACACCATAGATCTCGCCGGGTCGCGTGGGCCGTTCCCGCGCCAGCCTTGCTATAAAGGTACTTCCGGCTGACTGTGCTTTGTTTCCGTGCTCGTTGTTTTGATTTTTCATACCGCCTCCACATCTGCGAACACGATAGCTAGTACTTCCTCGCGGATTTTGATGAACTCTGGCGAGGCTTTAACCGACCGGGCACTGATTCCATCAAGAAACTGTTTCGAAAACGGCAGGTCAAACTCATGGGTTATCCGGCCGGGCCGAGGCGACATAACGATAAGCCGAGTTCCCATAAACAGGGCCTCCTCAACGCTATGCGTGATAAAGAAGATAGACTTGCCGGTATCCTGCCAGAGTCGAAGGATAAGCTCCTGTGCCTTTTCCCGCGTCAGTGCGTCGAGGGCTCCTAAGGGCTCGTCCATGAGCAGCAGTTTGGGGTCGCAGGTCAGGGCCCGCGCAATGCCGACACGCTGCTGCATGCCGCCGGACAGTGCATACACCGGTGAATCCTCGAAGCCACTCAGACCGAGTAGCTCTATGAAACGATCAGCAACTTTGTTGCGATCTTCCTTCGCGTGGCCCTGCAGCATCAGCCCGAACTCTATGTTGTCGCGGACATTCAGCCACGGCAACAAGGCATGCTTCTGGAAAACCACAGAGCGGTCGGCACCGGGGCCTTCCACAACGGCGCCATCCAGCATGATTCGGCCCTCCGTCGGGGCCAGAAAACCGGCAATCAAGTTAAGGAGTGTCGACTTTCCGCAGCCGGACGCCCCAATTGCCACAACAAAATCACGATCGTCCATTGTCAGATTGATCTGCTGCAGTGCATCCGTAGGAGACCCCCCACGTACACTAGGATAGATGACCGTTGCGTTCTCGATGTTCAGGCGCATTTCTATCGTCCTCTACCTTTTCGGCCACACGCCCCGCCCTCCATATGGAGGACGGGGCCAGTCGCGAATTGAGGTTCGCCGATCATTGGACGGCGGCTTTCAGATAATCAGTGTTTATGAATTTTGAGTAATCATCGGCGACC
>CAZWZW010000406.1:0-1545 GCA_964639125.1 uncultured Verrucomicrobiota bacterium | reverse complement strand
CACCCAGTTTGGCAGAGCGTTGAAGACGCTGGATATTGAAGCCATTCATGCCAACACGCCGCAAGCCAAAGGGAGAGTAGAACGCGCCAACCAGACATTGCAGGATCGCCTCATCAAGGAGATGCGGCTGGCTGGCATATCCGGCATGGAAGATGGCAATGCCTTTCTTGCTTCCTACATGGAGAAGCATAACCGCAAATTTGCCGTACAACCGGCATCCGATGCGGATGTGCATCGTCCCGTATTGCACAATCAGCAAGAGCTTGATCTTATTCTCTCCCTCCACAGCAAACGTAAGCTGTCGAAGAACCTGACGCTGCAATACAACAACGTTCTTTATCAGATCAAAATCAAGAGCATCGGCTATGCCATGCGTGGCACCACCGTCACTGTCTGTGAAGACTTCCAGAGCAACGTCACACTGCTCTACAAAGGAAAGGTTCTGGCCTATGAAACATGGATACGCGGAGAAGCCCCGCCCACCATCAGGGACAGTAAGGAAATCAATCAGGCCGTCGATCAAGCCATCCAGTCACAAAATCAACGCAAAGCATGGAGACCCGCTCCCGACCATCCTTGGCGAAAACTGGAACTCGGACATACCCAAAAGAGGAAATTTCTATCTGGGATAAAACCGGAAATTTCTACTTTGGGTTGACACAGAGCCGCGATGCGCTTGATTCCGAAAAGAACGTCTGGGAAGAGATCTCCGGGGGAAATGAGTTCATCTATCTTGGCAAACAGGAGGTTCAATCCCGCGCCTACTGCGCCCGCTTCAACTTCAAGGGCGGCGACCAACAGAAGAGGGTCAAGGTCCTGTCCGGCGGTGAACGCAACCGCCTTCACCTGGCCAAAATGCTGAAGACCGGCGGTAATGTGCTGCTGCTGGATGAACCGACGAATGATCTGGACGTTGAAACCCTGCGTGCGCTCGAGGAGGCACTGCTGGATTTTGCCGGTTGCACTGTTGTTATCAGCCATGACCGCTGGTTCCTGGACCGTATTGCCACGCATATTCTCGCCTTTGAGGATGAGGGAGAGGTGGTCTGGTTTGAGGGAAATTTTGCCGATTACGAGGCGGACAAAAAGAGACGTCTGGGCGAGGCCGCCCTGCAGCCACACCGGATCAGATAGAGGAAGCGCGGGGCGAAGCGCTTGTTGGTACGTCGAGGGTAGGTAAGCCCAGGTCGCCCATAGAAAGTGGCGTTCCTGATTACGGAGCCCTTGTAGGCCCCCAACTCGTCACCTGTGCCCCCCCAACGAACCAGCAGATGCACGTCGTCGTGGTACGGGCTGTACTCTCCGCCCTTCGCGAACGGGCGATGGCCGCCGATGACTTCCTAGGTGATGTCGCCTACCACCGCCTGAAGGCGGCGGCACTAACCGACCGGCTAAAGCCGGTCACGCTCCACGCACCGCCATCTGGTTGCGGCAGAAGCCCGCGCTATGCTTCCGTGGTGATAGGTGGTGTGAGAAATGCTGGCAGTACGTTGGAGTCCTCCGGCAACAGGGTTTGATCCGTCGGGATCGATCGCGTGAATTCTA
>CAZWZW010000405.1:0-1733 GCA_964639125.1 uncultured Verrucomicrobiota bacterium | reverse complement strand
TGCTCTTTTTTCCGGGTGAATTTGAAAATAATAATTATCGGCTCCTCGATGCGCAGGACGGCTGGAATTATTTGGCCGTTCCCATAACCTTACACAATGGAGTGAACGACTCATGAAAAACCGTGAAATATTTCAGCGAGATCCTGCTGTCACAAAGCTGCTCAATGACGGTGTGGCCGCGGTAACGGAATCGGCAACTCAGAAAGAAATTGAGACTTTGCGTTATGAGCTGGAGCATTTTGTCTGTGAAGGCCGGTACAAGGATGGTCTTACACGAATCCTTGAATCGTATTTAGGGAATGCCGATTCAACGGTTCAGCCTGCTGCGTGGGTAAGCGGTTTTTTTGGAAGCGGCAAATCCCACCTTCTCAAAATGCTCCGACATTTATGGGTGGATACTCAATTTGAGTCTGATGGAGCTACTGCCCGTGGCCTGACCCAGTTACCGGATGAAGTAAGCGATCTGTTAAAGGAACTGGATATCTTGGGGAAACGATGCGGGGGGCTCCATGCTGCATCAGGAACCTTGCCTTCCGGAGGTGGTGAAAGCGTCCGTCTTGCTGTATTGAGTATCATTTTACGCTCCAAAGGTCTTCCAAGCTCCCTGCCCCAGGCGCAGTTCTGTATCTGGCTTCAGAAAAACAATATATATGAAAAGGTCAAGTCTTCGGTGGAATCCGGAGGAAAAGATTTTCAAAGCGAACTGCATGACCTCTATGTCAGCCCCGTTCTGGCCAAGGCGCTATTGAAGGCTGATCCCGCCTTTGCCCCTGATTTGAAACAAGCCCGAGCCGCGCTTCGCGCCCAGTTCCCTGTCGTGGCGGATATTTCAACGGAAGAGTTTATCCGAATTGTCCGGAAAGTCCTTCCCATAAATGGCGAAATACCATGTACGGTTATTGTGCTGGATGAAATCCAGTTGTTCATTGGGGACAGCGCGAAACGGTCCACTGATGTTATGGAAATCGCCGAAGCCATCTGCAAACAGCTCGATAGCCGGGTTTTGCTCATAGGGGCGGGTCAGACAGCCCTTGCCGGAAGTGTGCCTTTATTGCAGCGCCTCAGGGACCGTTTTACGATTCCTGTTGAGCTGTCCGATTCGGATGTGGAAACGGTAACCCGCCGTGTGGTGCTTGCCAAAAAAGCCGATAAGCGTAAATTCATTGAAGATACGCTCAGTTCTTATGCCGGGGAAATAGACCGTCAACTCACGGGAACACGGATTGGCTCTCGGAGCGAAGACCGCACGATAATCGTGGACGACTATCCCCTCTTGCCTGTTCGCAGACGTTTTTGGGAACATGTGCTACGTGCCATCGACCTTCCCGGTACAGCCAGCCAGGTTCGAACCCAGTTGCGCATTGTTTATGATGCGGTCAAAGAAATGGCTGAAAAAAACCTTGGCACCGTTATGCCGGCTGACTTCATCTTTGGTCAGCTCCAGCCCGATCTGTTGCGCACCGGTGTACTGTTGCGAGAAATCGACGAAACGATCCGAAACCTTGACGATGGCACTCCGGAAGGCAACCTTGCCAGGCGGATTTGTGGGCTTGTTTTCCTGATTCGAAAGCTTTCGCGTGAAGAGGTGGCCGATATCGGGGTTCGGGCCACCGCTGAAACCCTGGCGGATCTTCTCATCAGCGATCTTGCAAATGATGGTGTGACCTTGAGAAAAGAGATCCCTCAAATTCTCGACAAACTGGTTGACGAGGGAAAGCTTATCAAGATTGATG
>CAZWZW010000404.1:0-1754 GCA_964639125.1 uncultured Verrucomicrobiota bacterium | reverse complement strand
AGGATCAGCGGTTCAGGCCGCTTAGCGGTGAATTGGAACGGTCCGGGTTGTTGAATTCTGCGACTCGTTAGTACATGCTCGAGCGGACGTGGCCTACATAACTCACCGACTCGGCAAGACCCATTACATCGCCCGCGGGAAAGTGAAGCGGAGCATTCCGCTCATCGCCCTTCACGGCGGGCCAGGGGGAACAAGCCGCAGCACGGCGCCCCTGTTGCGCTTGAGCAGTGAGCGCCGGGTCTACATCTATGATCAGATCGGTAGCGGCAAGAGCAGCGCGACGTCGCCTTCCAAGTGGACCATGAAAACCTTCGTGGACGAGCTCAAGCTTCTAATAGAAGCCTGGGGTCTGACTCGATTTCACCTCTTTGGAGTTTCCTGCGGTTCAACGTTGGCGCTAGATTACTATCTTGCTACTCGCGATAAGAAAATCGCATCGATCATCTTTCAGTCACCGTTCTTCTCAGCACGCGATTGGCAGCGAGATGCCGACTTTCATATTCAGAGGCTTCCCAAGCGGTACCAGAAGATCATTCATCACTGCCAAGAGGTGGGGGCCACCGATTCGAAAGTCTATGCGGAAGCGCTGGAGGCCTACTATCTCAAGCACGTTGTTCGCAACAAGAAAGCCTTCCGGGCGGAACGGGATAGAAAAAATCCCAATGGGAAGAAGGTTTACGCGTATATGTGGGGTCCTTCGGAATTCTGCCCGACCGGCTCGCTGCACACGTACAACAAGGCGAGCAAACTGAAAAAAGTGAAGGCACCCGTCCTGTTCATTTCGGGTCAGTACGACGAGATTCGACCCACTACCGTCAAATCCTACCGCGATCACATTCCAAACTCGGTTTTGCAGGTTATCCCCGGTGCTTCGCATGCTATTGCGGCTGAGAAACCGCGCGTATTGGTGAAGACGTTGCGAAATTTCTTTCGATCTGTGGAGTCCTGAAAATCGGCGGCGGCTTGGCTTTTTGACACCAAGGGCTCGCGAAACAGTAACCTTTCAATAAGCCGGTGCGCTCGCAGCATCACGGCGCTATGTGATTATCGGGTCAACATGCCAAATAACATCGCGATCGGTGGTTTCCAGCACGAAACCAACACATTCTCGCCATACAAAGCGGCGTTTGAAGAGTTTATCAAGGCAGATGCGTGGCCGGGTATGACGCAGGGCGACGCGCTCTTTTCGGTGATGGCGGGGTTAAATCTTCCGTTATCGGGATTTATTGATGCTGCCAGACAAAGCGATCACCGTTTGTATCCCATGTTGTGGTGTGCGGCAGGACCAAGCAGTCATGTAACAAGTGATGCATTCGAACGCATCGCCGAGCAGTTTTGCCAGCACCTGCAATCGTTTGATGACTTGGATGCCGTGTATCTCGATTTGCATGGAGCAATGGTGGTTGAGAATTTTGAAGACGGCGAGGGTGAACTGTTACGCCGCGTCAGGGAAATAACCGGGCCCGATATGCCGGTCATCGTCAGTCTTGATTTGCATGCCAACATCACCGCCGCGATGGTCGAACACGCGACTGCGATGACGATTTTTCGCACCTATCCACATCTTGATATGGCGGAAACTGGTGCCCGTGCAGTCGAGTTAATGGAGTTCGCACTGGCCGGCAAACCCATATTTGGTGGGATGCGTAAGATACCGTTTCTAATTCCGCTGACTTCTCAATGCACCGATTTTGAACCTTGCAAATCGATTTATCAGACAGTTTCCAGCGCTGCTGGACATGAAGCATCACTAG
>CAZWZW010000403.1:0-1810 GCA_964639125.1 uncultured Verrucomicrobiota bacterium | reverse complement strand
AGCCGGACTGGGGGTGGGGCGTCTGCATGGATCCCAAGGAACGCAAACGTAAAGCCAGTGTTCCCATGCACTTCTTTATCGAGGACGTGAAGGAGATAGAGGAAGACCTGCTAGCAGTCCGTTGAAAAAGTCTTGTATTTTGCGGTTATGTATTGACATCGTTTCTCGAATGATCTAAGCTTTGGCAGAATCACCAGGATAGCTTGAGCCACGTGTCACGGAGGACATCTTATGTCGATGAGCAAACGCCAAACCGAGCATCAACAGGACTTCTGGATCAACACCACGAGCATAGCCGCCTCGCCAGGTCATCCCTTCTATCAGCGGCTCAACCGCCTGCTGGACAAGCACGGGTTTGACCGATTCGTTGAAAGTCGCTGCGAAAGGTTTTACGCCGAAGCTATAGGCCGTCCCAGCATAGCGCCCGGCGTGTACTTCCGCATGTTGCTGATCGGCTATTTCGAGGGGATAGATTCCGAACGCGGCATTGCCTGGCGCTGCGCCGATTCGCTGGGATTGCGGCAGTTCCTTGGCTACGCTCTGGACAAACGCACCCCGGATCATTCCAGTCTTTCGATAATTCGCGGCCGACTTGACATCGAAACGCACAGGGATGTATTCCAATGGGTCTTGAAAGTCCTGGCAAAGAGCGGGCTGCTCAAAGGCAAAACCATCGGCATCGATGCGACGACGTTGGAAGCCAACGCGGCCTTGCGCAGCATTGTCCGGCGTGATACGGACCAGCCTTATGAAGAATTCCTCACCGATTTGGCCAAGGCATCGGGAATTGAAAGCCCCACACGAGAGGATATTGCCAGAATAGACCGCAAACGCCCGAAAAAGGGCTCTAATGAGGACTGGTACAATCCACACGATCCGGACGCCAAGATCACCAAGATGAAGGATGGCCGAACACATCTTGCTCATAAGGCTGAGCACGCGGTGGATCTGGAGACCGGAGCCATTGTAGCGGTCACGTTGCAGCCGGCCAACCAGGGTGATACGACGACGCTGTATGAGACCTTGTCTGAGACGGCCGATAACCTTGCCGAAGTCAGAGAGGATACGCAGACATCCTCCTGCATCGAGAAAGATGTGCCTCAAGAGGTGGTTGCGGACAAGGGGTATCATAGTAATCGGACGATGCGGGATTTGGCGGAGTCGGATATCCGCAGCTACGTTTCCGAGCCGAATTATAGAGGTCGGCGTCATTGGAAAGATAAATCTGCCGAACAGGAGGCGGTGTATGGCAATCGTCGCCGGATCCAGAGCAATCGAGGGAAAGCTCTTTTGCGGAAGCGAGGTGAACTTGTGGAACGACCGTTCGCCCACTGCTATGAAACCGGCGGCATGCGTCGCACTCATTTGCGGACGCACGCTCGCATCTTCAAACGATTGTTGATTCACGTTGCCGGCTGCAACTTGGCGCTGGTGATGCGGACGTTGTTTGGGCTGGGGACCCCGCGAGGCCTCCAGGGCCTTGTTTCTGATATTTTTCGCATGTTTTTTCGGCTTATTCACGGCCAATGGAACCCATATAAGCCAATCCATCGTTCGTTGCGCGATTGTGGCACTCAAAGCACCCTTCGATATGTTGCATAATCCCGACTCATAATATGCCTCTTTTTCAACGGACTGCTAGGCAAGAAGCGGTGCCGCAAACGTCGCTCACCGAGGCTGGCCAAAAACTCGAGTCACGGTACGCCGATCAGCTTAAGAGACTGCGCAGCGAACTCACCGCCAGGATACCGCAGAGCGATCAGGCAAAGGCCGATACGCTGAGTAAGTTCCTCGCCAGCGACGCGCTGGA
>CAZWZW010000402.1:0-1815 GCA_964639125.1 uncultured Verrucomicrobiota bacterium | reverse complement strand
TGACCCGGACGCGCACTCGGCGCGGGATACGGGCACCTGGATTATTACAGGTGGAACTGGTGCACCCAGCCCATCGACCGGGGCGTGACGGTGGAAGTAAAAAAGGCGTAGCGCCGGTTATTCAGGCACCGCCCGAGACGCCCGAGAAACATGTGCGGGACGGCATCGTCCAAGAAAATCGAGCGCTGTTCGTTCCCGCGACAGGGAATATGATGGCACACGCCCCCGAACCGAATCCTCAAAGGCCTGCTCATGCGCCCGCCTAAAGACTAAAGACCTGACCTCTCGTTCCAGACCTGATAATCATATAAAGGCACCTCCGAAGCATATCAAATGAGGGATCACCTGATATGCTTTGGTAAAGAGCTGAACCGTTACCAATGGAGGTGCCTTATGAGAAGATTGTACGCGGCTTTCGACTTACATTCAAGTAGCGGTTACCTGGCAGTCATTGATGAAGAGGGAAAGCGAGTTCTGTCCAAGAAGTTGATAAACGATCCTGATCTGATATTGGCGGCTCTCAGCCCGCACACAAAGAAGATAGCGGGGATAGCGGTGGAGTCGACCTACAACTGGTATTGGCTTGTGGATATGCTCATGTCAAAAGGCTATGAGGTGCATCTGGCGAACCCGGCGGCTATCCAGAAGTACAAGGGGCTGAAGCATTCAGACGACCGGCATGATGCCTGCTGGCTCGCGGAGATGCTCAGGCTGGGGATCCTGCCGGAAGGATACATCTATCCAAGGCAACACAGAGCGGTGAGAGACCTTTTAAGGAAGCGCGGGCACCTGGTGCGGCTGAGGACCTCGCTGATCATCAGTCTGCAGCACATCATCACCCGTAGCTGTGGAGTCAAGGTGAGTGTCAACGACGTCAAGCGTTTGCGGGAGGACCGGATATCTCCTCTGCTGGAGGGTAATGAAGATGTCCTGCTGGCGGGATCGATCAGCAAGGAGACGATCGACTATCTGACCAGACATATCCGAAGCATAGAAAAGACTGTTGAAGGAAAGGTCAAGCTTTCATCACCGTATGAGCGGCTTCTGGGTATTCCCGGCGTGGGGAAGATACTTGCGTTGACGATCATATTGGAGACAGGCCCCATCAGTCGTTTTCCGAAGGTGGGCAACTATGTGTCGTACTGCCGGAAGGTCGGCTCGGCATGGGTGAGCAACGGCAAGAAAAAAGGCAAAGGCAACAAGAAAAACGGCAACAAGTATCTGGCGTGGGCGTATTCGGAGGCTTCAGAGCTGTCCCGACGGTTCGACGAGAAGGCCCGAGCGTACTATCAACGGAAGGCGCAAAGGACTAATCGCATGGTGGCACACCAGGCACTCTCGCATAAGCTGGCGCGGGCGGCGTACTACATCATGCGCGACGACGTTCCCTTTATGGCGGAGAAGCTCTTTGCCTGAGGATTTGGATGCAGCGGTGAACCGGTACAGGGGTTGGGAAAACCACTAGATTTGATTGGCAGCCGCTGCATCCACACATACCGGTTACCGGTGACTTTGCTGCCCATGTGATGAGCCTGCAATGGGTTGGTTAATAACCACGAGATTTGAGAATCACGAATTGGACATCACATGGCACTGACGGTTTTCTGGTTCGCCGAATGGCGAAAGGGGAACTGTATCCGGACCATGCGGATTCAGCATCCTTGATCCTGATGGGTGACTGGCGCAGCAAGGCTGACACCGTATGCAATGAAGACCTTGGGTGTGGCGAAGAAACGGCGACCGACGTTTAATAAACGCAACACTGCTGTCCAAGATAATCGTATTTAGCGGTCTATCGCACTGCTGACTCCAATG
>CAZWZW010000401.1:0-1823 GCA_964639125.1 uncultured Verrucomicrobiota bacterium | reverse complement strand
CGGCCATCCCGACTTCGGCGGCAATCGCGTGCGCCTTGTTTTCATCCAGTTCAAAATATCCCGCCACGCTCATCGCCAGGTCCAGCGAGGCCGAGCCGTCATCAAGATCAATGGCCGTTGTCAGAACGCGTGGTTTGATATCCGTGGGCACTGGATTGAGGTCATAGGCCGGAGCCAACCGCCAACCGTCCGGGCCAGTATAAAGGAAAGCGTGATTACGCAAGTGGTCATCGGTGTTGGAGATCAGGACATTAAAGACGATACGTCGCCACAGCTCATGCATATCCTGTTTCGGGCTGGCGCCATAGCGGCGAAGCGCATCGACAAATTCCAGGTAACTGCGTAACTCGTTGTCTCTGGCCCCGAGCATATTCATGGCCGAAAGAAACGGAATGCGACCGCCAGGGATGGCGGAAGTGCCGGATTCGCAGGAGCTTGAATCCAGCCGCTGACCTTGCTCCCGGTCGAACCGGCGTAGCAACAGCACCGGCTTGTTCAGTACATGTTCAATTCGCCAGTCGGGCACGGGGATACCTGCCTTTGTCGCAAGCCGAAGCGCAACAGCCTCCCACAGAACCGTATTGATTTCGTCGTCCTTGTGCGGAAACTTGGCGATGGCGAGATGCCCGTCCCAGTCGCGAACAGACGCCTTGGGACGCGCACCACCCAATGATGAGCCGGCGGCCAGCAGCAGGCGCAGATCCTCGTCGCTATCCGTGTCACCCACGACATGCTCTGCCGCCGACAGCAATTGTGGCAGATCGATCAACGGCGGTATGCGAGCGGCTTCATGTTCGGCAAGAAACGGGCCCCCTCATACCTGGCAAAGCAAAGAGCGCCTTGTCGGGCTTCATCATCAACCATGAGCAGATAGTCGATTTCCATCAAGGTACGCGGCGTCTCACCTGCGCGCTCTGCCCGTCGCCGTTCAGCCCGGCGCATCAGCACTCGCCCCCAGCGGTCGGGCGCGGAGTCGCCGATGGTACCGAAAAGGGGTTTACCTGCATGTGTATGAAAGGGACCTGGACCCAGCGTCAGCGCCGGTTCCAGGGAGAAACGATCGTCATTCTCAAGCCAGCCCGGATCATATTCGAACGTGTCACTTTCCCTGCCTTTGCGCACACGCGCCCATAGTCGCCCAGCCAGATGCGGCGTACCGGCAATCTCTACATAGACGTACACTTCTGTTTCCATCACGCTTGACTCTTCTGTCCAGACTGGAACGACTTGCGCCCGGATTTATTCTGGCGCGGCTTGCGGATGCGTTGTGGCAAACGCTCCTCTTCAAGCCCAAGACCCACCGTATCCGTCCTGACGTCTGCCAGGTCACCCAACCGCTCCGCCATGCCCAACACAAAGAGCACATTGGCGTAGTTACCTAGCGAAACACCGGAATCACCATTTTCTATTTTGTTCAGCGTTGTTCGACTAATAGAGGCCCGTTCTGCCATAACAGCCGTGGGGATGCGCCGCCTGAGCCGGGCATCACGGATATCCTGGCCAAGCTTGCGCAGAGCACGCCTGACCGGAATCGGCACCATCAAATCAAGCTGAGTTTTTCCCATCTTTTCGGCCATCTTTATGGTCACTATTCAATATAACGTATATTATTATGGACGCTATATCAATTATTCTATGCTCAACAATCCTAAAAAACATTATTTAACGTACATTATATTAAACGTTAAATGATTTAATACCCAGAATTTTGAACATTTTCAGATTATTATGAGCTCCACATAACCTGAGTCAGTCAGATTGCTCCACCCCACTCTAGTTTTTTTCAAAGGTATTTCTTGAACGTACTCGCCGTGACCGCCACC
>CAZWZW010000400.1:0-1833 GCA_964639125.1 uncultured Verrucomicrobiota bacterium | reverse complement strand
TGGCTTTCACATCCAAACACAACCCCCTTTTTTGATGGCTTTCACATCCAGACCTTATGGCTGAAGTTGATTCAGTCGCGGTCGTCTTTCCTTTAAAATAAGCGGCGCCCCTGGAGTTCAGGGGAGTCCTCTAGCCGGAGGACTAATCCAATAGTTAACCAGTAACCACAACAGAAGGAGTCGCCGTGAAGAACTTAAGCATAGGCATCGACGCACATAAAGAATCAAACGTCATTGGATTGGCCTTTAATGACATGAAGGACCCGATCATTTACGGAAAGGTGTCTGCTGATCTGAACCGGACGGTGGATGCCATCCGGACCATCCTGAAAAAGTATGATCTTAAAAAAGAGGATGTAAAAATCTGCTATGAGGCCGGCCCGACCGGATTTGTGTTGGCCCGGCGTCTGATCAAGCTCGGCTTTGACTGTATTGTTATTGCTCCTTCTAAGACGCCTGAATCAGCGGCCGGTAAGAAAAAGAAGACCGACCGGCGCGATGCCCGTAAGCTTGCCGATTTCTTGCGGTCCGGGCATTTGACTGCGGTTCATATTCCCGATGTGGACGATGAGGTAATCCGCGACGTCTGCCGCGGTCGTACAGATGCCTCGCAGGAACTGGCCCGCACAAAAAAGCAGCTCAAATCCTTCCTGTTGCGCAACGGTTACCGCTATTCCGGAAAGGCCAACTGGTCCAACGCCCACATGCGTTACCTGCGGGAGCTGGTAATGGCGCATCCCTCCCAGAAACTGATCCTTGAAGAATATATTCAGCGCATTGATGCGCTCGAAGAACAGATTAAGCGCATTGAGGATCAGATGGCGGAGCTACTCAAGACCTGGTCGCGTCGGCCTTTGGTGGAAGGTCTGATGGGTTTTCGCGGATTTAAACTGGTTGCCGCGATGGTGATCGTCAGTGAAATCGGATATTTCAGCAGGTTTAAACATCCTAAACAGTTGATGGCCTATCTCGGGCTCGTTCCCTCGGAAGAGAGCTCCGGGGAAAAGCGACGCATGGGACCGATCACCAAGTGCGGCAACGGCCACGCCCGATGGATGCTCATTGAATGCGCCGGGCACTACAGGATGCCTCCGAAGATCAGCAAGGCGCTTTCGGCCAGACAGGAGGGACTGCCTCGCGATGTACTTGCCGTCAGCTGGCGTGCACAGAACCGGCTCAGTAAACGATGGTTCAGCCTTGGGTTTAAGAAACTTCATTTTAATAAGATAAGAACAGCCGTTGCCCGGGAACTGGTTTCTTTCGTATGGGAACTGGCCATGATCGTCGAACAGCAGCAGGCTCCTTGTGCATCAAACTCGGCCGAAGCATAATGTCGCTTCCTCCTTCGCTCTTCGAGCTTCGTCGGACGAGACGCGCCAGCCTTCGGCACTTATATTCGTCCGCATTTGACGCCCTTCGTCGCAGCTGAATGAATCGAGTTATCTTCCTTCGGAAGAAAAATTAACAAGGAGTACTACCCCTTAACAAATACCCCGAACCATAGAGACTCCAACGGGAGTTGCAGAGGCCGGTCCCAGATAACGTTGTACGACTAGACCATGATAAGCCCGACGGGGCTTCGGTTGAGCGTCAGGCACCCAGACAACGGGAGAAGGCCGCGGTGAACAAAGATACTACTGGTCGTTCGAATCTGCTTCGCAGAATCGGCAATGAGTCCAAGGATATGAGCATAACCCTGCATGCGGCAAACCCGCTCACCCTGAAAACTCCGGAGTCCTATGGTTTGGGGTTTAACGACCCTTTTTCGAAACATGAAAAAAGTGGGTCTAATATTTTTTTACCCTGTTGACAAAACTTCAGCCATATGAACGT
>CAZWZW010000399.1:0-1842 GCA_964639125.1 uncultured Verrucomicrobiota bacterium | reverse complement strand
TTGCTAAAGATGTAGATTAGCGAGAAGGTGGATGCCAAAGGAAAGAAAAGTTTGTTGAAGGTTGTGCAAATAGTAAAAGTGGTGCCGGTCCCCCCCCCCCCCCCTAGCACAGAGGCACTGGCACGGAAATTTCCGAATGCATGCCGTGAAACCGGTTGGCAATATGTTTTCCCTGCACAAGGACGATCGCAGGATCCTCGTTCCGGCAAGGTGATGCGGCACCACGTTATGGAATCGGGTTTACAAAAGGCGGTTAAGGCCGCCGTGCGAAAAGCGGGAATCGTGAAAAGGGCGGGGTGTCATACGTTTCGACACAGCTATGCGACCCATCTGCTTGAAAACGGAACAAACATCCGGATCGTGCAAGAGTTGATGGGACACAAGGATGTTAAGATGACGGAGATCTATACGCATGTGATGAACAAGGATCTCGATGCCGTGAAAAGCCCGCTGGATTTGCTGTAGAACGGTAGGCACAAGGCATTGCGCGATGAGGCTCGTTGTTCGCATTGCGGGTTTTTTGAGCAGAGGCTTTTGACAATCCACAAGGGGCGCATTAGAGTGCGCCCCTTCAATTTAACAACGGGGATTTTCAATGAAAGTAAAGGCATTCAGAGCATGGCGTCCTGCCGAAGGCAAGGCCGAGCAAGTGGCATCCGTACCGTACGATGTGGTGGATTCAAAACAGGCGGCCGAACTGGCGGCTGGCAACCCCGACAGTTTTCTGCATGTGGTCCGAGCAGAAATCGATCTGCCCGAAGGGACCAATCCTTATGGGGATAGTGTATATGAACAGGCCAAGGCTAATCTGCAGCGCCTGATGGATGACGGGGTTCTGATTCGGGAAGAAGAACCTTCGGCCTATCTCTACAGCCAACAGATGGGCGAGCATATCCAGTATGGAATTGTGGCCACCTGCCATTTCGAGGACTATGAAGAAGGGAAAATCAAGATCCACGAAAAGACCCGCCGGGTGAAGGAGGAGGACCGTATCCGTTATGTGGATACGCAGAATGCCAACACCGGCCCTGTTTTTCTGGCTTACCGCGACAGTGAAAAAATCAATGCGGTGGTTGAAGCAACCAAGGGCACCGAGCCGCTTTACAAGTTCACGGCCGAAGATGACGTGACGCATACCGTTTGGAAGTTTGAAAACGCATCGGTTCTGGAAGAAGCGTTCGGCGAAATCCCC
The DNA here is from genome assembly GCA_964639125.1 of uncultured Verrucomicrobiota bacterium. GTDB lineage: Bacteria > Verrucomicrobiota > Kiritimatiellia > Kiritimatiellales > Pontiellaceae > Pontiella. The sequence goes on along the minus strand of CAZWZW010000399.1, from coordinate 650 downwards.
GCCACCTATGTTGCGGATGGGCACCACCGCTCGGCGTCGGCCGCGAAGGTGGGCGCGAAGCGTCGCGCTGCCAACCCGAATCATACCGGCAACGAGCCCTATAACTATTTCCTTGCGGTCATGTTTCCCGAGAGCGAGTTGAAGATTCTGGCGTATAACCGCGTTATCCTGTCGCTTCCCGGCACAGAGGATGATTTTTCCGCAGCATTGGAAGAAAAGTTTGTTGTTGAGTCCAATGGGGTGGCTGCTCCCCGGAAGGCCGGCGAAATCTGCATGTATTTCAAGGGGCAGTGGAGCACCCTCACCCCGAAGCAGATGCCGGAAGCCACCGATCCGGTGGCATCGCTTGACGTGAGTATTTTGCAGAATGAGGTGCTTGCGCCTATTCTCGGAATTGATGATCCGCGCGAAAGCAACGATATCGACTTTATCGGCGGCATTAAAGGCACCGAGGAGCTGGAGAAGTGGGTTGACGATGGTCGCGCCATTGTCGCTTTTTCGATGTATCCGACGTCGATGGGGCAGCTCTTTGCCGTGGCCGATGCGGGTATGCTCATGCCGCCGAAAAGCACGTGGTTTGAACCCAAACTTCGTTCAGGCCTGCTTGTCAACACGCTGGATTAGTCGTAGCCTTCCAATAGAGGGCTAAG
>CAZWZW010000398.1:0-1878 GCA_964639125.1 uncultured Verrucomicrobiota bacterium | reverse complement strand
CTTTCATTAAAGAAGGTGGAGATGTGGAGTATGATCTTTATGCTCAGCATGTTTCTGATGAGCTGATTGTGCGGGGAAAGCTTGCGGCAGTTCTTGGTTTGAGGTGTGCAAGATGTTCCGAATTTTTCTCGACAACAGTGACCGTATCCGATTTTCTACGCGCTTACCCCGCCCCAAAAGGTATGGATTCGGTGGATATAACCGAGGATATGCGCGAGGAAATATTGCTGCATATTCCCGGTTTCGCGGTCTGTGATGAGGGATGTAAAGGGGTTTGCGCGCAATGCGGTGCAGATTTAAACAAAGGGTCCTGCCAGTGCAAAACAGAGACAGGACCAAATGCATGGTCAGCGCTGGATAATTTGAATTTATAGAACTGAAGGAGGATTGCGATGGCAGTTCCAAAGAGAAAAACTTCGAAAAGCAAAACCGCGAGCCGCAAGGCTCAGAATACCAAGAAGCCGGTTTCCCGCGCTTCCAGCTGCTCACAGTGCAATGCTCCCGCACTACCCCACCATGCATGCCCGAGCTGCGGCTACTATAACGGACGCCAAGTACTGACTGTCGCTACCGAAGAGTAGTCCTCATGCGTATCTCAATCGATGCGATGGGGGGCGACTATGCACCTCAGGAAATCGTTGCCGGCACGTTGCAGGCAGCAAATAAACTGCAGGGCATTGAAAAGCTGTTTCTTGTCGGTGATGAAACCGCAATCCAGAATGAGCTGAACAAGCATAAGGGTGCTGTGCCCGCATGCATTGAAATTGTTCATGCCTCTCAGGTTGTTGAAATGGGCGAATCTCCAGCGGTAGCGATCCGTCGGAAGAAAGATTCCTCCATATCTCGTGCACTCGAGCTGGTGAAGGAAGGGAAGGCCGATGCGGTCTTTTCCGCCGGAAATACCGGGGCGGCCGTGGCGGGTTCCACGCTGAAGCTCCGTACGCTTGAGGGTGTTGATCGTCCGGCTATCGCGACGGTCATGCCCACACCGAAAGATCCTTTTGTGCTGCTCGACGCCGGTGCCAATCCCGATAGTACACCGGAGATGATTCAGCAATACGCCGTGATGGGAAGCATTTATTCGCGTGAAATTCTTGGCGTAAAGAATCCGAGTGTTGGTTTGCTCAGCATCGGCGAGGAAGAAGCCAAGGGCAACGAAACGACGAAGAAAACTTTTGGACTTCTCGAAAAATCGCACTTGAACTTTTCAGGCAATGTGGAAAGCCGCGACCTCTATGGCGGTAAAGTAAGTGTTGCGGTATGCGATGGATTTGTCGGCAATGTGGTTCTAAAGACCAGTGAAGCGGTTGCCGGAATGATTTCCTCTATGTTGAAGAGCATGTTTCGAAAAAACCCGATTCGCATCCTCGGCTATTTTCTTTCCAGTGGCGTGTTCAAGGACATCAAGTCGCATGCCGACCCGGCACACCATGGCGGTGCGCCGCTACTGGGGGCAAACGGGGTAGTCATCATTGGCCACGGTTCTTCGAGTGCCTTGGCCACCTACAACGCTATTCGTGTGGCTTCCGAAGCGATTGACCATGATTTAAATCATTTGATTGAAGCTGAGATTAAGCGTATGAACGCTGAGCTTTAGTATTTTTACGTTTACGAGACACGACTATGGAGCCAATACGCACAGTTTCAGTTATCGGAACCGGATCCTATGTGCCTGAAAAGGTGCTGACGAACAAGGATCTGGAGAGCATTGTAGAAACCTCGGACGAGTGGATATACTCCCGCACCGGCATGCGCGAGCGCCATATCGCGGCCGAAGGGGAGGCCACGTCGGATATGGGGGCTGAAGCGGCCAGAAAAGCGATTACCGATGCCGGAATTTCTCCCGACGAAATTGATCTGCTTATTGTTGCGACGCTC
>CAZWZW010000397.1:0-1882 GCA_964639125.1 uncultured Verrucomicrobiota bacterium | reverse complement strand
TTGAGTAAAAAAGGACCTGACTGATGTGCGTTTGGAAAGGAGAGGCTTCAATGAAAAGGAAATGGAGAAAAAGCGGGGTTTTACACTGCTCGAAACCATGGTTGCGACTCTTTCCCTTGCCATACTGGCCATTGGCGGTTCCGCTTCATTTACCTATGGCGGCAGCATGATCCATCGGTTGCAAAGCCAGCGAAACGCGCTCAGCGTGGCCATCTCGGTGATGGAAGATCAAATTCGCAATGTTGGTGTTGAAGCGCTGAAAAAGGCTACGGAGGACCGCGGTGGAGAAGCCGAGTTCCTGGAGACGGTTTCAATCGACGGCATTGACTACACCGCTGAGACCACGGTGTTTCCACTCACGGTCGATGATTTTATGGACGTGCGCGTCAGCGTTACTGCCCGGGATATTGATCCTGTGTCCTTGGGCTATCGGGCATTGATTTCCATGTAGGGAGTAGGATGACTGCTGAGAATAAACAGGGTTTCACGTTGCCTGAGCTGCTCATGGCCATCATTGCGTTCAGCATTCTTTCGCTATCCGTAGGTTTGATGCTGGTTCAGGGTTGGCGAAACTGGTATGCGAGCAACGAGCTGGTCGCCATGCAGCGCGATGCCACGCTTGCCCAGACCGTTATCCGAAGGGAAGTTCGTCGTTCAACCCTTGATGATATCAGTGTGGGTCCAAGCCGCATCGATTTTGCAGCCAGCGGCTTGCGCGCAGGCTCTGGAGCAGAGTCGATCTATATGTTGGGAAAAGATTTGATCCACAGCGGACCCAATGGCGACTTCACCTTGGTCCGGGGGATGATTTCCGCCTTTAGTCCGACCATAACCAATAACGGAGTGAATGTGGCCCTAACGTTTCAAACGGACTCTGGAGCAGGCTCCAGCAGCCAGACTTTCACGGCATATGTCCGCAACTAAGGATTAGGCAATGAATTCAAAAAATGGTGGAACAATGGTGATGGTGATGGTGGTCATGATGGCATTGGCCATTATTTCTGTTGGGCTTTTTAAGCTGGTTGAGCGCAATGCCATCGAGACCGTTCATGAAACCCAGGCGAGTCAGGCTTTCTGGGTTGTGGAGTCGGGGTTGCAGCAGACTCTGGAGAAGATTCTGACCGATAAATATTACCGGAATTCCATCAGTGCGGACAAGGATTTCCCAAACGACCCCGACGATGCGGGACCGTATGAGGTTGAGATTGATGGGGTCGGCCGGGCCGGGAAATACTCCGTCGAGCTCTATCGCGAGGGCCGGGATTATAACATTACGGTGAAAGGCGACGTGGGCGGAATACCCCGGTGCTTGAATACGGTCGCGGCCAACGTGCAACCGGACCTGGCTTATGCCGTGATGGTTCTGGATGGCACGGCGGATATACAAAAGGATTCCAAAATAGACGGGAAGCTGCATGACTGGGGATTAATCAAGCTTGCTCAAGGGGTATCCGTGTCGGGTGAGATTTATGCGAAGGCCATGAGCGGAAATGACTACGACTACACAGAACTAACCGAACAGGCCGATGTTACCTTTAAACAAAACTATTATAATGCGGAACTGGCGCTTGCAAAAAAAACGACATCTAGTGGCGGCGAAAAAGGTCGGAGCGCCAAAAGGGGCCGGAGTGGCAAAAGAGGCCGGGGCGACCGAAGGGAACGGGAAGAAAGAAAAGGGGGAAAGAAAAATCCAGGGAGCTCAGGTGATGATGTTAAGGAGAACATAAATCTTGATGGTAAAACCCGCTACATTAACGGCGATGTAAAGATTCAGAGTTTAATCTCGGGCCCCGGAATGCTGGTCGTCGATGGCGATATCACCTTCGAAAAGAACTATTCAATCGATGATGAGGTGAAAATAATTTTGAGTGGCGATGTTAAT
>CAZWZW010000396.1:0-1887 GCA_964639125.1 uncultured Verrucomicrobiota bacterium | reverse complement strand
CAGGTTCCGTTATGCACCAGCTCCCAGGTATAGCGGTATTTCCGTTTTGGATTCCGGCTGTCCGAAAGCGCTACGCGCCAGCCTTTCTCCGCACAGGTGGTCATGCGGCCGGTATTGGGGCAATGCACCGTGATGACGGATCCATCTTCCAGTTCCACATCGGCGAGAAATCGCTTGTAGCGCTTAATCAGTGTTCCAAAAATGACGGGTGGGAGCTTCATAAACTTGTGGAGGGGCAGCGGCCTCGCTGCCCGGTCGCCGGGGACGGCGACCCTCCATTGCTAGTTACGCCTTTTTATTCCACGCCACGATGCATTCGTCGATCGTCATTTCATAACGCTTGTTGCAAAACTGGCAACTGATGCCCACCGGTTCGTTGCGCTTCACCATCGTCATGCGATCGGGAATAGGAATACTGCGCAACACGGCCGACATTTTTTCCCGGTTGCAGCTGCACTCGAACCTAGGTCCAGGACAGGCCTCCATATGGATGCCTTCATGGCCCTCTTCATCGCCGATAAGCGCCTTGGCAATCTGTTCAAAATAACCCTCCGATACACTGCCATGTCCCATCAATTCACGAAATTGGGAATCATCCATGCGCCGGCGAATGCGGTCGAATCTTTCGAGATCGGTATTCGGCAGCGCCTGAATCATCCAGCCATGACACAGCTGTACCGGATTTTCCGGATCGGGATTGAAGCCGATCATCACGCTCATTCCGGTTTCGATCTGATCCGAAATGCAATAGTGATAAGCAAGATCGTTCACGGCATCGTGAAGCGAAATGGGACTGGTTCCGGAATTGGCAGCAACGCCATCCCTGGAAGCAACCACCTGCAGGTCGCCCATTTCTCCGTAGAGCTCGTCGTGTGCATCTTCGAATCCGGACAACTGCTCCGGCGAAATCAGCGAACGGACGGTTCCATCCTGCCCGGCATCCACCACGATGGTTTTGAGCACACCGCGATATTTCCAGCAGGCGTTCAGCCGGGTTCCCGGCGGAAGTACCGCAGCGGCGAGCAAGGTGCCGGTTGTGGCACGACCCAGAATATGGGCCGCCGCCGGATCGCAGTTATGCCGCACCACGGCCTCGTTCACCGCCTGTGTTGTCACCGCATACGTGAAAGCAATGTCGAGCCCCTTAAAATGTCCTTTGTAAAGTAAATCGTTCATAGCGCGCGTATTCTTCAAAAAGGAGCCGGACATTCAAGCCGAATCGGTTGCCCAGATGCGGGATGGCGGAATTCCAGCGATTCGGCATGGAGCATCAGCCGCTCGGCCGAAGTGCCGTAGATGGCGTCGCCGACGATGGGATGCCCGATCGATTCCATGTGCACACGGAGCTGATGCGAGCGGCCGGTTTGGGGGAAGAGCGCAACCCGGGTTGTGTTTTCGCCGCGCTCCAAAACCTTCCATTCAGTAATTGCTTTTTTGCCGCGGATGCAGTCGACCAGATGCTTGGGCGGCAGGCGTTGTTCCATATCCTTGCGCATCGGGAAATCGACCATACCGACATCTTTTTCAATAAGGCCCTCGACAATGGCCGTGTAGACTTTCCTGATCTCGCGTTTTTCAAACTGCATGGAAAGGTTGCGCTGCACCTCCGGCGAGCGGGCAAAGAGGATAAGCCCCGAAGTATCCATATCCAACCGATGAACCATCAGCACATCGGGAAACGGTTCCAACACGCGGGCGTAGAGGCAATCCTGCTTGTCCGGCCCGCGGCCGGGCACGGAGAGCAACCGCGTCGGCTTGTTCACCGCCAAAAACGCCTCATTGCTATAAATAATCTCCACCATTTCTGAAACCTATACCCCACTTAAGAATATCGTTCGATTCCACAAACAGGAAACCAAACGCAAGCATATTGATGCGAAGAAAATC
>CAZWZW010000395.1:0-1914 GCA_964639125.1 uncultured Verrucomicrobiota bacterium | reverse complement strand
CTAACCGTACTCTTCGGTATAGTCTTCCATGGATGCTTTGATTACGGAATAGGCGAAAAAGAAAAAGGGTCAGAAAAAGGAAAAAAGACCGCGGCTACATGAGCATCCGCTTCTTGCGGAAGTAAATCCGTAGAATGGCGCGTTTGGTCACCACGCCCTGCAGCTTTCCGTCCGCATCGCCCAGCACGAGGACGTTGGTGTCCTCCTCATCCATCTTTTGCAGCGCATCCATGCAGTCGGTGCCGGGCGGCAGGGTGAGGTCTTTTGGCAGGGTGTAGCCGGCCACCGGTTCGTCGGACGCCGCCGGGATCAGCAGTGCGCAGGGCACCAGCCCGACCACCTTCTCTCCATCAATGACCGGCAGGGTTCCGAGATTGTGGGCTGCCGCAACCGCCAGGGCATGCCGGGCGGTGTCCTGCGGCGCGACGGAAACGATCTCGGGGTTCATGGCGACGGCGGCGGGGGTCATCTTGAAGATGCTGATGCGTTTATCGAACTGGATGTGGATGCCGCGGCGGGTCAGCTTCTTGGTGTAGATGGTTTCTTTGTAAAGGGCTCGCACCAGATAGTTCGACAGCACCACGCTGAGCATGAGCGGCAGCATGATGTCGTAGTTGCGTGTCATTTCGAAGGTCATGACAATGGCGGTGAAGGTGGCACCGGTGGTGCCGGAAACCATGGCCGCCATGCCGACCAGGGCATACGCGGAAGCGGGGGCCGTGACTTCGGGAAAGAAGTGGTGGCACAGCAGGCCCGTGACGCCGCCGATCGCCGCACCGAGGAAGAGCGATGGCGCGAAGACTCCACCGGAACCGCCCGCGCCCAGCGTGAGCGAGGTGGCGAAAATCTTGAGCGGAACCATCAGCAGGACGAGCAGCAGGCCCGGCTGGATCGAGGTCAGCATGTCGGTAATGAAGGAATAGCCGACGCCGTAGAGATAGTAGTGCCCGGTGGTCCGGTAGAGCAGGTAGCCGACCGCGCCCAGAAGCAGGCCGCCGACCCCGGCTTTGACCTGTGGGTTGATCCGGAGGCCGTCGAAAAAATCCTCCGTGCGGTAGAGCAGGGAGATGAAAGCGATCGAACCGCCGGCGGCGGCAAGCCCGAGGATGAGGTAGAAGATGAATTCAACCGGCGATTCAAGATGGTATTCGGGCAGGACGAATGCGGGGGAGGTTCCGATGAAGCGGGTGGCCACGTACGTTGCGGTGGAGGAGGCGATGATGAGCGGCATAAAGGTCATCAGGTTGTATTCCGGTAGGATCAGCTCGATGGCGAAGACCACGCCGCCGATCGGTGCGTTGAAGGTGGCGGCAATGCCGCCGGCCACGCCGCAGCCCACCAGCATGATGACATCCTTCGGGCGCAGGCCCAGCAGCTGGCCCAGGGTGGAGCCGAAGCTGGAACCGATCTGCACGATCGGCCCCTCGCGCCCCACCGACCCGCCGGAGCCGATGCAGATGGCCGAGGCCAGCGATTTGACCAGCGCCACCTGCGGGCGGATCTTTCCGCGGTTTTCAACCACAGCGTTCATCACCTCGGGGACGCCGTGTCCTTTGGCCTCCGGGGCGAACGTGCGGGTGAGCCAGTTTACAATCAGCAGCCCCAGCGCCGGAACGAGAATAACCCACGGCCCCCAGCTGGAAACAAAGTGTTCTTCCGAGTGGAAGGATAGATCGACCGTCCCGAAGAAAAACAGGTTGTGGAAAAAGGCAATCATGTAGCGGAAGGCGATGGCGCCGAATCCCGCCACCGCGCCGACCAGAATGGCCAGCAGCGAAATATACATCGACGAGTTGGTTGTTTGCCGGTCGAAGTTGCGTGCGAGGGCACGGAAACGACCCAGTCGGATTCTGGATATCATGGCAATCTACTCCCCTGCAACCTGCATGGCCGTCCGGTTGGACGCCGCCTCTG
>CAZWZW010000394.1:0-1917 GCA_964639125.1 uncultured Verrucomicrobiota bacterium | reverse complement strand
GCCATAGCTTCTGATTCGCACAGAGGTCGTACCCCAGATAGGGGCGCGATTCAACCACCAGCACCGAGGCGCCGGCATCAGCGGCGGCACAAGCGGCTTCGACTCCGGCGAGTGTTCCGCCCGCAACCACAACATCCACGTCATACGCTAATGGAAGTTCCTTTGCCGTCTCGACAACCCCTTCCGCGCCCACCTGAAACGCAAATGCGACGAAGATGGATAGGAACCCGATTTTTAACTGACTGATGCTTATTTTTTTATTCATTTTGCTCTCCGCTTTATATTTGGGTTTCGTTTCGGCGGTTTGTCATCGTCACTGTACACCGTCCAACGATCGTTCGTTCTCGGGACCTCCGTTGGGATTACCTCTGCATTCGCCAATTCTTCAGAATGAAGGACATCGGCCGACATGGCTCTCCATTTTGCAATCATGGCGTTCAACCGCTCCGGCTGTGACTGGGCCAGATTATTGAGTTCGGTGCGGTCATGAGCCATGTTGTAGAGTTCCCATTCCTGACCTTTGAAGCTCACCAACTTCCAATCCCCGTCACGAAGCCCCCAATCCGTATCAAATTGTAAATAGATCGGCTCGGAACGCTTAAGCTCCTCTCCTTCTAAAACCGACCGCAGGGAAACGCCGGAAACCGGACGCAGGTCGCGCTTCGGATGCGTGGTTGGGATTTCAGCATCGGCCAGGTCGGCCAGCGTTGGCAGTACATCAATCAAATGCGCCGGCGTACCGACGATGGCACCGGGTTCCGTTTTCAAGCCCGCGGGCCAGTGAATGATGGCGGGCGTACTGATGCCCCCCTCAAACTGATTCTGTTTGTAATAACGAAACGGCGCATTGCGTGCCCAGGCCCAGCCCGTGGAATCGCCCAATAAAACGCCTCCGTTCGTCGGTTCCACATTCAGTTGCAATGCTCTCGTGTCGTATGGACAGGCACCATTATCGGAGATGAACAGAATCATCGTATTCTCCAGCTCGCCATGCTGCTTCAAATCTTCAACCAGTCGTCCCACTTCCTGATCCACGCGGTCGATCATGGCGGCGAGGGTCACCATCTTATTGATTTCGTCGTCGCGCTGCCAGGGGACGAGCTTATCCCATGCCCGTACTTCCGGGGGGCGCGGAGACGGCTGCAACTCTTTTGGAAGCAAGCCCAGCGTTTTCTGCTTGGCGATCCGTGCATCGCGCATCTTCTCCCATCCCGTGTCATAGCGCCCTTTGTATTTCGCGTAGTCCTCCGGCAAAGCGTGTAGTGGACCGTGGGGGGCATTGAACGCCACGTAGAGGTAGAACGGCTTTTCGTTTTCCCGAGCTTCCTTCAGAAAATCCAGCGCAAAATCGACATTCGCCACCGTCGTGTAGAAACCCGATTTCGGAACGTTCCATTTCTCACCGTTCAGGCGGAAGGTTTCGTTTCCTTTGAAGTAATTACACGCGCCACTGAGATGACCGAAATATCGCTCAAAACCGAAATCGGTGGGTTCCTTTTTCAGGTGCCACTTTCCGGTCATGGCCGTGAAATAGCCCGCCTCGTCGAGTACTTCCGCCGAGGTCACCGTGTGGGTCAGCGCGGTATCGCCCGCCGCGATGCAGTATTGCCCGGAGAGCAATGCTACACGGGACGAGTGGCACTTCGCGGTATTGTAGAATTGCGAGAACCGCAAGCCGTTCGCCGCCAGCGCATCAAGATGCGGGGTCTCAATCTCGGCACCATAACAGCCGAGGTCCGAAAACCCGAGATCGTCGACCATGATGACGACGAAGTTCGGGGATTTAGCCGCCAAAGCCACTTCGGCAGATATCGCCGCTATGGCAACGAGCGCGTATATAGTTAAAACCCATTTTTTCATCATCATTTACACTTCCTTTTTTGCGGTTCGAAGCCAGATTATTTCTTTTTCCAGAGC
>CAZWZW010000393.1:0-1922 GCA_964639125.1 uncultured Verrucomicrobiota bacterium | reverse complement strand
AAACGAAGGACCTCGCCGCGTCACACCCTGAACGCGTCGCGCGTCTCAAAGCAAAAATCGAAGCCTGGCGACCAGTAGAACAGTAACCGGAAGCGCTTTTTCTCTAGGAAGCGAAAATTAAGAAAGTGGAGAATAGATGATGCATACCAAAAAAATGATGATTGCGGCAGGTGCACTGCTGGCTTGCTGTTGCCTAACCGTAAACGCGCAGGAAGCCACCCAACCGAATGTGCTACTGATTGCGATCGATGATTTGAATGACTGGATCGGCTGCATGGGTGGCCATCCGCAGGCGCAGACACCGAATATGGATCGGCTCGCTGCACGCGGAGTGCTGTTCGATAACGCTCACTGCCAGTCGCCCGTGTGTAATCCATCACGCGCCAGCATGATGACCTCGCTCTATCCGAGCACCTCGGGCATCTACTTTTTGGACCCGGACCTTGCTGAGTCGCCGGTGGCAACGAAAAACACCTTATTGCCGAAGCGTTTTCAAAACGAAGGCTATCACGTCACGGGAGCAGGCAAACTGTTTCACAGTACTGGACAAGATAAAAAATATTTTCCAAATCATACGGGGGGGTATGGCGGGTTCGGTCCGTATCCCAAAAAGAAGCTCAGTCCGTTTCCCGGGATGAAATTATGGGACTGGGGCGTGTTCCCGGAAAAAGATGAACTGATGCCGGATCATAAGATTGCCGCCTGGGGCGCAACGCAATTGGCGAAAACATACGATCAACCTCTTTTCCTTGGAACTGGTTTTTATACGACGCATGTGCCGCAATATGCGCCGCAGAAATGGTTCGATCTGTATCCGCTGGAAACCCTGCAGTTGCCGAAAGTCATCGCGGACGATATGAAGGATATCTCAGAGTACGGATCCAATATTACCCGGCTAAGGCATGTGGCTCCGACCATGGATTGGGTCGAAGACAATGATCAATGGAAACCGCTCGTTCAGTCCTATCTGGCCTGCATCAGCTTTACGGATCATCAGGTCGGCAAACTGCTCGATGCCTTGGATGCCAGCCCCTACAAAGACAACACCTACGTTGTCCTGTATACCGACCACGGTTTCCATCAGGGCGAGAAGGAACGCTTCGCCAAGCGCAGTTTATGGGAAGACGGAACCCGCACGCCGATGATTATTGCCGGCCCCGGCATTGTTGAAGGTAAAGTGTGCTCTAAACCTGCGCAGTTGCTCGACATCTATCCGACGCTGCTCGAGCTGACCGGATTGAAAGCGGATCCCAAACTCGAAGGCAACTCACTGGTGCCGCTACTGAAGAATCCGCAGGCCGATTGGGCACATTATGCCCGCACCTCTTTCGGCCCGGGTAACTATGCCATCGTCTCTGAAGACTATCGTTACATCCATTACAATGACGGATCCGAAGAGTTTTATGACCGCACCAAGGACACGCACGAGTGGAACAATGTGATCACCAATCCGGAATACGCAGGGCTCATCAAAAAGCACCGCGCACAGATCCCGCAGGAGCGTCATGAAGTCCTGGGCCAAAAATCAACCGGACATAAATCATTTGAGGCCAGCGAAGCGATCAGTCGCGGCGAACCTATTCCGGCGGATAAGCCGAGGAAAAAGGGAAAGAAAAAATAAGGCAGGCCGCCCACACTCAGGAGTGGCTGATACCTGATATAACAGGCATGAGGCACTCAAATATGATGAGGACGCTGTTTTTTAGCGAATACGGCTCATTGTGCAAGAAATCGAAGCAGCTAAGGGGCGAACCGCATGGAAGCACCTCGAGGCGGTTTTAGACGCCTTGAACATACGCCTGGAGCCCCGTGGCCCATTGGTTGAGGAGTGGCTGAAGTGGAAGGGGACTGAGCTGTGAGTTCAGGGCCAGAAATATTACGGCGCCGCGCTATCTTAGCCGTAGCTGCGTGTGAGCCGTAGC
>CAZWZW010000392.1:0-1963 GCA_964639125.1 uncultured Verrucomicrobiota bacterium | reverse complement strand
CTGCCCGGCGTCAATTACATTTTTCCATCAGCGACAATTAGAATTCCTCATGTGTTTAGGGAAGCGAAGCTTCCCGGTTGAGGGGGACGCAGTCCCCCGGATCAGTCCGAAACACCAAAGTGTTTTGGACACCGTAACCGCCTGAAGGAGCGAAGCTCCGAGGGACACCCCCGAGGGGGTGAAGATGTAGGCATTTATCCCACCTGTACCGATTAGAGGCATCATTTCTTTCCTTTTCGGTTTTCAGCTTCTTCTTTTCGATAGCTGCTTTTGAGATTAATTTCGAGAATATGGGCGTGATGGACCACCCGATCAATCGCAGCGGCGGTTGTCAGGGAGTCTTTGAAAATGCGATCCCACTGGGAAAAAACAAGATTGCTGGTGAGCATGATTGAGCGGCGTTCGTAGCGTTCGCCAAGAAAGGTGAACAGTACTTCCATCTCGTCGCGTTCTTGTTGGATGTAGCCAATGTCATCAAGGATAACCACGTCAAACCGGTCGAGCTTTTTAAGCTCAGCTTCGAGCTGAAGGTCTCGCTTGGCAATCAGCAATCGCTGTACGAGCTTAAAAGTGGGCACAAACAGAACCCGATATCCCTTGGCGATCAGTTCATGTCCGATAGCACTGACAACGTGCGTTTTACCCCGGCCGGGCAACCCAAAGACGAGTATGTTTTCCGCACGATCCACGAAACCTCCATCACAAAATCCAGGAATCTGTTTTTGAATCTTGTTTACGAATCGTTCCGTCTTCAAGGTGTCGAGGGTTTTGTCTCGGGAAAGCCCGGACTGCTTCAGTAGGCGCTCAATTTTGCGGGTTTCTCTTTCGGCAAGTTCTATCTCCGCCAGGTGGTACAAGAACCGCGCGTAGGACCACCCTTCTTTTTCCGCGCGGATGATCACTTCCTCAAAACAAGATCTAATTGTCGCCAGCCGCAGTGCGCGAAGAAGGATCTCAATGTTGGAGGTGTCGATTTTCTTTCGGCTCATGGTATCACCTCCTCAAGCAGTTCGTCATAGTCGTCAAGACATGCGTCGTAAGGGCGCATTGCCGGAATTTCAGCCTCTGCCGGCTGCACGAGAAGCTTCACTGTATCTGCCAGGGGCAACTCGTTTTCTGTTGCTAAGATTTCAAGCGCTGTTACCACATCAGATTCACTCACCGATGCAGCCCTGTGCAGGATGCGCAGGTATTCAAGGTCGGCTTTATATCCACTGTCAAAATGCTCACACAGGCGGTCATATGCCTGCCGAAAAATAAGGCCGGGAAATAGCTGTTCCCGATATCGATAGCGTAAAAATGCTCCGGGTTTTCGCACCAGCGACCAAATGATATGGCGATAGTCAACGTGATAATTGTTACGGCCCAGAAGGCGCTCCACGCATAATTGCTGCTTGCCGCCGTAATGTACCTCAAGGCGATCTTCAAAAATGCGAACCTTCACTTTTTCACCGATCAGGCGAGATGGAACCGAGTAGGTGTTGCGCATGATCCGAATGGTACTCTCACGAGTGACGTGCACGATTTCATCCTTGTATTCCCGCAAACGTTCTACAGACAGCTCCCGCATCGATTTCAATTCCTCAACGAGCTTCTTCTGACGGTGCTGGTTATTCTTTGACAGCATCTCCTGTGCCCAGGTTTCATACGCCTTCACGCTGTCAAAATCACGACTCCCACGCAGTAGCAGGTATTGTTCAAGACTGCGCTTCAGAGCACCATTGAGCGCCTCTACGTCGCCATTCTGATTGCTTTTACCAACGGCAATTCGCCGAGGCTCCATGTTGAAATGGAAAACAAAATCTTCGTATTGTTCATTGAATGCCCGGTCACCTCCGCCCAGGTCATGTGTTGCGGCCGACAAACTATCCGTCTGAAGATACCGAGGAACATAACCCAAGCGAAACAACGCAGACTGCACGCCTTTACGCAGTGCCAGCAACGACTCGGAACGGCAAACGGT
>CAZWZW010000391.1:0-1963 GCA_964639125.1 uncultured Verrucomicrobiota bacterium | reverse complement strand
TGGGTGCGTGGTGATAGGTGGCGGAATCGTCACAATCCTTTGCAGGGAAGTACAAGCGGTTGCGGACCGTTCTGTTGCACTATCTTGTTTGACTTATAAAGGATTACCTTATGAAACCGGATGTAGCTGTATATTATTTCCCAAATTATCACTCGGATGCACGGAACCAAAAGCAGCATGGTGCGCATTGGACGGAGTGGGAGCTGGTGCGTCGCGCCGAACCGCGGTTTGAGGGGCATGTTCAGCCGCGCCTGCCGGCCTGGGGCGAAACCGATGAGGCCGACCCGAAGGTGATGGCTGAAAAGATTAATGCGGCGGCGGATCATGGAATCGATACCTTTATTTTTGACTGGTACCACTACAACGACGGTCCTTTTCTGGAGCGCGGACTCGATGAAGGGTTCCTGAATGCGCCAAACAATGACCGGATGAAATTTGCTCTGATGTGGGCGAACCACGACTGGCTCGATATTCATCCCATGAAGGCCTGCGACGATGCACTTGAAAATGCAAAACTGCTGTATCCCGGTGCGGTGACCCCGGATACCTTTGAAAGGATCATGGACCTATGCATTGAGCGCTACTTCAAACATGACTCGTATTGGCTGATCGACGGCTGCCCCTATTTTTCGGTCTATGAGATGACAAAATTAATTGAAGGGTTCGGAACGGTTGAAAAAGCCCGCGAACTGTTTGACCGTTTCCGCAACAAGGTCAAGGCCGCCGGATTCAAAGATCTGCACCTGAATGCGGTGTTCTGGAATAACCCGATTCTGCCGGGCGAGACGGCTCCGACCGATGCCAAAGAACTGGCCAATGCGCTGGGCTTCGACAGCGTAACGTCGTATGTCTGGATTCACCATTATGCGCCGGATGATTTTCCAAAGGTGGAATTTAACGATATCCGTGATGCCTACTTCGAGTATTGGACGGAGGCCGAGGAAAAATTTGATCAGCCCTATTATCCGAATGTGACGATGGGGTGGGATGCTTCGCCACGGACTGTGCAGTCGGACTCCTATGAAAACCGGGGCTATCCGTTTATGTATACGATTGATAACAACACGCCGGAAAACTTTAAAACGGCCCTTCAAATGGTGAAGGATCGACTGGATGCCCGGCCGGTGCCGCATCCGTTTGTCACCATTAATGCATGGAATGAATGGACGGAAGGCAGCTATCTGGAACCGGACCGGGATCAGGAGCGCGGCATGGGTTATCTCGAAGCCATCCGCGACGTGTTCGGCGCCAAGAAGGAGTCCGAGGAAAAATCCCTTGCCCATTAATGTAGGGGAGATATGAACCACGAAACACACTAAATACACGAAATCCATGCTAAGAATCTGTTTCGTGTATTTCGTGGTTAACTATTGCTGACTGAGAAATAAACGCAAAGTTGCGAAGGTCACGGAGTCCCGCAAAGCTTTGCGAAACTTTGGGTTCTTAGCGTCTTTGCGTTGATAGAATCTCGTAGGAAGAGCCTGCTTTATGAACAGAAGACCCAATTTTTTATTCATTAACGTCGATCAGCTCCGGTACGACTCGTTGAGTGCGACGGGGAATCCGATTGTTAAAACACCGAACATTGACCGCATTGCAAAGCAGGGAATATCTTTCACCCGGGCCTATACGCCGCTGCCGAGCTGCTGCCCGGCACGCCAGTCATTAATGACTGGAAAAATCCCCGAGCGGCATTCCGGGATCTGGAACTTTGGCGGGGGAGGATCTCTACCGGTTCCGGAGGTCAAACCAAACGGCGACGGCTGGGTGCCGCGCCTGCGCGATGCAGGATACCGTACGGCCTATATCGGGAAATGGCATGTGCATCCGGATCTGGATCCAACGCATTACGGATTCGAAACCTACGACGATGAGCCGAACGATAATTATGACACGCCGCATAAAGCCGAAAAATATCCGGTGGATAATCCATGGCCGGAATTCCCGATCGGTCATTATGAAA
>CAZWZW010000390.1:0-1986 GCA_964639125.1 uncultured Verrucomicrobiota bacterium | reverse complement strand
CAAAAAAAGCGCCCCGGAATCCGGGACGCTTTCAGGGTTAACCCATAACCGTTCCAATCACTGTCATTGGGCTCCGAGACACTGCTTCATGTCGTCCTCAACGGTAGTCACCGGAGCAATGTTGAAGTTGTCAACGAGCACCTGCAGTACGGTTGGGGTGATGAAGGCCGGCAGGCTTGGGCCAACTTTGATGTCCTTGATGCCGAGGTGCAACAGCGACAGCAGGATGCAGACGGCTTTTTGTTCGTACCACGAGAGGATCATGGAGAGCGGCAGGTCGTTTACATCGCATTCGAAGGCACCGGCGAGGGCCACGGCCACCTGGATGGCAGAGTAGGCATCGTTGCACTGCCCCATGTCGAGCAGACGCGGGATGCCGCCAATGTCACCGAAGTCGAGCTTGTTGAAGCGGAACTTTCCGCAGGCCAGGGTGAGGATTGCGCAGTCGTCCGGAACGGCTTCGGCAAATTCCGTGTAGTAGTTCCGTCCCGGTTTCGCGCCGTCGCAGCCACCGATCAGAAAGAAGTGCTTGAGGGCCCCGCTTTTGACGGCATCGATTACCTGCGGAGCAACACCGAGAACGGCATTGTGGCCGAAGCCGGTCAGGATGGTTTTTTCCTCTGCGGTTTCCGCGAAACCATCAGCAGCAAGGGCCGCTTCGATCACCGCGGAAAAATCGCCGTTGTCGATGTGCTCGACGCCCGGCCACTGGACCAGACCGCTGGTGAAGATGCGGGCCTTGTAGTTTTCCTTCGGCTTCTGAATGCAGTTGGTGGTCATTAGGATCGAACCGGGGAACGCTTCGAACTCGGCGCGTTGGTCCTGCCAGGCCCCGCCATAGTTACCGACGAGGTGGCTGTATTTCTTCAGTTCCGGATAACCGTGGCATGGAAGCATCTCACCGTGGGTGTAAATGTTTACGCCCTTGCCTTCGGTCTGCTGCAGGAGCAGCTCGAGATCTTTCAGATCGTGGCCGGAAATGAGAATCGCTTTGCCTTGAACGGGCGTGATGCGAACCGGAGTCGGAACGGGATGGCCATAGGCCCCGGTGTTGGCGGAATCAAGCAGCGCCATTACGGTCAGGTTGACTTCGCCGGTCTTCAGCGCGTATCCAACGAGTTCATCGACGGTTGGTGCCGGATTCAGCAGGAAGGCCAGGGCTTCGTGGAAGAAAGCGAATACGGAATCGTCTTCCTTTTCCAGAACAAAGGCGTGGTCCGCATAGGCGGCAGTCCCCTTCAGTCCGTAGGTGATCAGTTCCTGCAGTCCGGTCACGTCGTCACCAAGAGTTTCTTTGCGGCTTTCGATCCCGACTTTCTCTCCCGCGGAAATCAACCCGTCGAGATCGGCGGGCAGTTCATAGGAACCGCCCATTTCCTTCAGCAGCTGTGCACCACGGGAAATGATGCCGGCGAGGTCGTTAGGGTCAAAATTTACATTGGTCACGGTCGTGAAGAGGCCTTCCATCACAAACAGGTCGGCATCACGGGTGGCATTTCCTGCCGTACGGGCTTCAAGCGCTTTAACAGAAATTTGTTTACACAGCTCGACCAACAGGTCTTGCAGGGCTGCGGTTTCCGGATCTTTTCCGCATACGCCGAATGCGGTGCAGCCGGTGGACTGGCTCGTTTGTTCGCACTGATAACAGAACATACTCATTTTACTACTCCTTGGTTAATTGTCGGATAATTCGATCACAGTTCTTGTAATGGATGCAGGCTATTATGCAGATCCCCGAAATCCAATCCTTGATGCGCATCAAGAAGGTGAAAATAAGCATAAAAAAATACAATTAGTAGAATCCCTCGCAGAGGCGCAAAGTTCGCTGAGGCAATTTTTCTTGTCTAGTCTCTGCTGGCTCAGCGTCTTTGCGAGGAAACGTGTTATTTTAGTCGCGGAAGAGTTCGTTATATTGATTGGCCCAATAGGAGATGAAGATATCCGTTCCGGCCCGGGCAAGGGCGGCGGTCGATTCCTGTACCATGC
>CAZWZW010000389.1:0-1994 GCA_964639125.1 uncultured Verrucomicrobiota bacterium | reverse complement strand
TAGACTATACCAACACGGTGCTCTATGCGGGCATCAGGGAAAACCTGAGCCAAAGTACGCACAGCTCGGTGACTTTTACTAATTTGAACGCCAACTTCCCAAATGGATACAAGGTGATTGTCTATCTAACCGGTGCTCAGAATAATTTTGCGTCTTCGATTACCGACGGAACGGATTTGTACTACTTCAAGACCCTGAACGTTTCAGGAAACTTCAATGGTACCCTCACACAAACCACGGATATGACCTATGACGGCACGGGCGCCAGTGTAGATGTGGCGCAGTATGCCGTATTTGGAAACGAGGCTTCTCCTTTGACGACGGACAGCATCACGCTGACCGTGGATTCCCTGCTCAACGCGGCGGCCGCGATCGGAGGGGTGCAGATCGTTGGAATGGATCCTTCGGTTTCGCTACCGGCCGGCACCGTTTTCTACGACGATTTCGGGAACTATACGGATGCCGACGGCAAGGTGCCCCCCACAAAGCTGAACCCCTGGGACTGGCCTACTGTTATGAGCAACCCGTGGGATGGAACTGCGGCGAAATATTACAGGAACGGCAACGGCAGCATCTTTGGAGCAACCAATGGCTTCGCCTTTGGAAACCTTGATGCTCCCGCCGATAGTATCGGGGGTGTCGGAGCAAAGGTGGGATATGGAACGCACGGTTCCAACTCCTACGAAGTGCTGACAATCAATACCGGCATCAAGTTCGACGTCAACACCAACCATACGGTCAAGGTGCGCGCCAAGATCAAGAACAAGAATAACGACACGAGCGCGGATGCGACAGCGGTGGGGCAGATCAGCTTGATCATGGGATACTACCATGCCGCTACATCCAATTTCTTTCCTCCCGTCGTGGAAGCTTCCACGAGCCTGACGGCGACGAACTGGACGGATCTTTCGGTCACGATGAATGGAGGACGCCTGTCGACCAATGCCCTCGGGAGCGACCTGGTCGTCCGTCTGTCCCGTGGAAACTTCACCAATACGACGGATTATCTTACGTGGGTGGATTATATCCAGATCGATGCTTCCAATCCCGTCGCCGAATGGCTGGCGAGCCATGGTCTGATGAATGCGTCGTGGACCGCCGATGCGGATGGGGACGGCATTGATAACTTTACCGAGTATGCCACCGGCGGCGATCCCAACGACTCTGGCTCGGTCGGATTCATAGGACCGAGTTTCATAACCGACGTGAATGGAACCAACCGTTTTGCCTATATCACCCCGCGTCAGGCGGACTATTGGGTCAACGGAGTGGACTATTCCCTGCAGCGGACCACGGATCTGGTCTCAGGTACCTGGGTTGGTGCCGGAACATGGATCAAGGGAGTCGATGAGCAAGGATTTAGTGCGGAGTTCGATGCCGTGACCAACTTCCTTGGAAATATCGAGACCAACGACACGCAGTTCCTGCGTCTGCGCGTCTCGCACCCGAGCTACAATCCATAGAATCTAAATTGAAACACAAGTGAGAAAACATAAAAGGAGAAGACAATGAAAATGAGAATAAGAATACTAGTCATGACCGCGGTTGCGGCCCTCGCATGCGCAACGGCCCACGCCTCAATTCACACCATCACAGTTGATGATTTTGCTGGCTTGAACACTGAAGGCGCTACGGCAAACAACCTTTCAATTACAAAAGTTGAAGACTTCCTTGAATTGAAGTTTGGTCCTGGAACCTCGAGTCTTGGACGCGATGCCTTTGGTACGGGGACCTCAACCTTTGGCCAATCCGGCGCATGGTTTGACGGAAGTTATGCTAAGTTTGGCAATTCCGGCAACCAACAGTTACTAGACATCAGAATCGCGAACCTTACCGGTTTTGATGCGAAGCTGAAAAATGTTTCATTCGACATACGGAAAGCTCCCGCCAACGCCAACCCAACCGGCTGGGAATTAAAATATTTGGCTGCTGGTGCCTCTCAGCTGATCAAGGGTGCATCCGTTGCAACAGGAACCGAAATTGTTGATTTAAAT
>CAZWZW010000388.1:0-1995 GCA_964639125.1 uncultured Verrucomicrobiota bacterium | reverse complement strand
CCGCTTCAGCGGTCTTTTCCGCCGAAGGCGGGCTTTAGGCCGGTCCCTTGGGGCCGGTAAAGACGGTCGCGCCCATATGTCTTAGCCCGTTTTAACGGGCTTATTGATCGACGAAATGGGCAACGACCTCGCGCTAAACACGTACCAGGTTGCAGCCCTGGGTCACGGTCTCCCCCCCCGCATTCAGCCCTGAAGGGGCGGCGGAAGGGATGAAAAAAGAGCCGGAGCGCCTCCGTCGCGGCATCGGCGAAACACACCGACGGTACACGCGGCGGCCGGGAGACGAGGGCTTCCTGACCATGCTTGAGGACCTGCTCAACCGAGTGCTGAAACCGAAAAATCCCGGGCGAACACCCAAGAAGGGAGAGAAATAGGTATGGTGTCCCCTGATTCCACTGATTCTTCCCCTGATTCTCAACGCCTTGACATTCAAGCGGAACCCAGAGGACGGGAATACGAACAACTTCTTCGAATACTAGGACCAATTGGCTCAAAGGCAACGCTTGTAATCCGCTCGTGGAAGCTGCTAGACAGTGCTGCGATCCACTTCATTCGGTTGCTCGATGATCATGACCTCAAGAAACGTCATGTGAGCGCCTGGCCGGGTACTCAACTGAAGGGATCAACAGCGGAACTCCTTGAATTCGATTTCAGATCAGCATTGCCACTACTCTTGAAATCGTGCGGTAATCTATATTCTTGGATCCATCCATCTCTTCCAGAGGATCTTGCGGTCTATCGTATGAATGGAGAAGTATGCTTGCTTTCTTGTAGTCACGAGCAATTCTCCGAACTGCACATCACCAAGGACGAGACTCGACAGCTACTGAATTCCTTACCAAGCATTCAACTGGAGCCTCTCGCCTCAGCAGAGTAGGGCGCGGTTTGATAATAAGAGGCCGGGTGGCCGAGGGCGGCTTTCCGCTCCCGGCTCCCGCAGATCCGTACTTGCGCGCCGATTCCCGGATTGCGATCCATGGGTGTCGATCTTGGCGTTACTGCTTGGCGAATTGGTCACAAGTTAGTTTCTCCAGAACTTCTTTCGGAATCGGCGTGCCGCATTCTGGGCAGATGCCACTGATGTTAGCAAAGAGATTGTAGCCGCACTGCTGGCAATGGCCGGGGGGGATTCGCTTGTATATAGCCCATGCACGCGTGATGCCGTGAGCGACACCGGCGATCAATACTGTGAATAGGGATAAGCAGATGTCGCCAAATATGGCGATTTCATTGAATACACCGGTATAGGCGTTGATATAGTTCTGTGTGTAGAAGATCCAGAAAATGATCATGGGAAAAGCCCGGAAGAGCAGCGAGCCAAGGATGGTGATAGATAGCCTATTATTCCTTCCCCCAAGCCAACCGATGATCGCTGCTCCTCCGACGAAACCCACGCAGACCATGATCATCATATGCTTGCTCGGGGAGTGTGTGGTCGAAAACGGTCGCATTCCCGAGATTTGTAAAAGCCCTGCAAAGCCGAGGGTGACAACTACAACCCAATGCCAAGCGCGGAATCCTACACGTAATTTGGTTACTCCTGCCGCACGTCTATTTGCTCTCTTCATAACACAAAAAGTCATTCTAGAAATCACAAATCGGGGGACACCCTTACTGATTTCATGTCATGGGATGTGTGGGCGGAGTGGGATGCCGCCCTGCCGCGCATCGCACGTGTCGTCGTTCCGAGCGATCCTCACCATTATTACACAACGGGACAATCGCCGACAGAAAAAACCTTCTTCCGCGATGACGACTACCGGGCGTACCTTGAGCTGATGGCGGAGTGGTGCGGGCGTTGTGGCGTCGAAATCCGGGCGTACTGCCTGATGCCCAACCACGTCCATCTGATCGCCGTACCGGATTCAGAGGATGAACTTCCGCGACGTTTCCCGAGAAGGAACGGGGATCAAGCCTGTTATATGTAACATCGAAAGGAGGCTGTTTCCAGATGCCTTCCTATCGAGGTGGGTAAGCATGCCCGACATAATAAAA
>CAZWZW010000387.1:0-1996 GCA_964639125.1 uncultured Verrucomicrobiota bacterium | reverse complement strand
TTCCGGATACAATGTCTAGAAATACGGAGTATGCAATATGAAACTGATTTATGAAAAATCATCACCCGGTCGTCCGGGGGTGCAAATGTCTTCCCTGAAAATTTCGCCGACCGAGGAAATTCCTGAAAAATATTTGCGGAATACGCCGGCAGAGCTTCCCGAGGTTTCGGAAACCGAAGTGGTCCGACATTTTACCGCGCTCTCGCGGTTGAACTTCTCGGTGGATACCCATTTTTATCCTTTGGGTTCCTGTACCATGAAATACAACCCGAAAGCCTGCGAGGTGGCGGCCAACCTTCCAGAGCTTACCGAGATGCATCCTTTATGGCCACAGTTGCGGGGCGGGGGATTGCTTACGCAGGGGTCGCTGGCGATTCTATATAATACGGAGCGGTTGCTGTCCGAAATTACCGGACTGGATGAATTCACCCTGCAGCCGATGGCCGGTGCGCATGGAGAGCTGACCGGAGTAATGATCATGGCGGCGTACCATGCCGATCGAGGAAACGAAAAAGACCATATCATTATTCCCGATTCCGCACACGGGACCAATCCGGCCAGTGCTCGGCTTGCGGGCTACAAGGTCATCACAGTCCCGTCGGATGCCAATGGCGTGATGGATTTCGATCTGTTTATGGCGGCGCTCAACGAAAAGACCGCCGGAGTCATGCTGACCAGCCCGAACACGCTGGGGGTGTTTAATCCGCGCATTAAGGAAATCTGTGATGCCGTTCATGAAGTCGACGGCTTGATGTATTACGACGGCGCAAACTTTAATGCCATCATGGGGCGCTACAAACCGGGCGATATGGGATTTGATATTTGCCATCTGAACCTGCACAAGTCGTTTGCAACACCGCATGGCGGCGGCGGTCCGGGGTCGGGACCGGTGGGCGTGGTGGATAAACTGAGGCCCTACCTCCCGATCTCCCGCGTGAAAAAAACCACCGATGGCACCTATACACTGGATTACGCCGCGCCCAAAAGCATTGGCTATATTGCGCCCTTCTACGGCAATTTTGGGATCATTGCCCGGGCATATGCCTATATTCTTTCATTAGGACGCGACGGCATGTTGGGAACCAGCAACCGTGCGGTGCTCAATGCCAATTATCTTCAGGAAAAACTTCGACCTCTCTTTGACGAGGAATACAAAGGCCGTTGTATGCACGAGTTTGTCTATTCGGGGCAGTTCCTTGCTCAATACGGCCTGCACACCCTCGATCTTGCGAAAGGGATGATTGATCGCGGGATTCATCCTCCGACGGTGTATTTCCCATTGAATGTTCCGGAAGCGATCATGGTTGAACCAACCGAATCCGAGGACCGTGATACGCTGGATCAATTTGTTTCGGTGATGGAGGAGTTGGTGGAAATTGCAAAGACCAATCCCGAAAAGCTTCATGACGCGCCGATCAGTACACCGGTTGGGCGTCTTGACGAGGTGAAAGCCGCGCGGGATATGCGTTTAGCTTATGAGTGACCACTGAGGAATATTTCATTATTTTTTGAACGCAGTCAGGCCATCGGGGTCTGTTATTCCAATTCTAACTAAAAACAGGAGATTGAATGATGAAAAAAGTACTTAGTGTTGCTGCAATTGCGTTGATGATGGCTGGTGCCACGGCTATGGCTTGTGATACGTGCGGATGCAAAGCCAAGAAAGCGGTAAAGAAAGCTGCATGCTCTGCTTGCACCGCTGGTAAAGACGCAAAGAAAGCCGATGCCAAGACGTGTGGCGCGGACTGTACAAAAGCGTGCTGTGCAAAAAAGGCTGATGCTGCTCAATAAGATAGAACCATGTTACTTTCTCCGAGCCTCTCCCGATGAGAGGCTCTTTTTGTTCCTAAGCTTCGGATATTCGATTCGGAGTTTTTTTCATGTATAAAGGTAGTGGTATTCCTTCTGCTCAGGAAACCTTTGAGCAACGCTGTAGAAGAGGCCATCTCATAAATGATTGGAAAGCATCTGATTTCTTTGACTTTGCAAGCGGTGT
>CAZWZW010000386.1:0-2007 GCA_964639125.1 uncultured Verrucomicrobiota bacterium | reverse complement strand
ATGCCAAGAGCGCGCCGTGTGGGGGTGTGGAGGTTGTGCCTCCGCGCTAGTCTCTTGCTGTCGCGTGGAGGGAGGGGCGGGCGGCCGCGAGCCGATCGGGCGCGAGGAAATCGGCCGGCTTGCTGTCCGGATCGACGTAGGCCGACTTTTCAATGCGCCGCACCTCGTAGCGGATATCGATGTATTGGCCACTGTCCTCCGGACCCAGTTCCCAATACAGCACCTTGTTGCCATGCTTCCGCTCGTCGAGGATGCAATGTTTTTTCGGTTCGTATATCGCTTTGGTTTCCACCGTCTGGAATGAATCGCTTTGGGCCAGCGGAATCCATAGTTTGGCCGGGCCGCTGATTTCAGGAAGAGCGGTTCGGTAGCGGAACGTAAAACGGTCCACGGGAGCAATCACCCCCATCAGCTTTTGCGAGGGCTGGTCGGCCGGAACCGTAACCCAGGTCCCTTTGTCATTCTGTTGCCAGAAATAGTAGGGTATGCCATTGAGCTTGTGCGGCAGCGTACGGGTCACCGCCATACTACCGGGATCCCCATGGATGAAAAAGTCTACATCGTGAACATCGCCGTTGGCATCAACCAGATCGACGCAGGCAAAGTGTTCGTGCGGGCCGAGCGTGGCCAGGTATTCGGTATGCACCTTCACCAGCTTCAGCGCTAACTCTTCGTCATGATCAACCAGCGGGAAGATTCCGCCATGGGCTTCGCTCACGTCGCGGATATGCTTCCGGATGCCGGCATCGATGTCCGATGTCATCACCCCGGGAACCGGCTCGACCGCGGGATTGTGCGCGCTCTGAATACGGGAACATCCGGCGATAAAGAGGCACAGGAAGGCGGTCGTGTAGCTCCCGGCCGCCCACCACGCCCGTCTATGCAGGGTTGTGCCGTTCATGGATTTACTTGGACGGATGTTCGGCCGTCGGGTGTTCGGCCGTCGGGTGTTCCTGCTGCGCCGCGGCTCCAGGATGTTCCGCCGTTTTTTTTTGCTTTTCACATCCGCTCAAAAGAACGGAAACCGCTCCAGCGGCCAGCACGTATGCGAGCATTCTCTTCATGACAGGTTCCTTTCCTGTTGTAGCGCACGAAGATGCGCCATTATCCCTCGTCCTGATAGGAAGAATCATGCCCCTGTATCTTTAGGTTTTCCAGCACTAATTCCGTACAATATGATCGCTTCGCAGGTACTTCAATCGTGCCCTGCCGTTGTAAAGGGCGCGGACGGCATGCCGGCTAAAATTCCTCGATCAACTCGTAGTATTGCTTGATCGTCTCAATGGATTTCATCATGACCTGGTAGAATACCACGCTCAGCACCAGCACCACGACGGTCCAGACGACCTTCGTGGTACGGCTCGTTTTCGGACGCCACCAGAGCAGCGGCAGCGCCAGCGGCCCGACGCAGCAGAAGGAAATCACAATGAATGACGTACTGAAATAGAAAGGAACCTTCGGCTTCGGTGCGGGCGCTTTCTGCCGCCCATCGAGGAACTCACCGCAGTGCTTGCACTTGATGGCCTCGTCCTGAATTTCCTCTGCACAGAATGGACACTTCTTCATGACTAACCTTCTTTCGAAAAAACCGTCTGATTTATCATTTACCCCTCAAACTCTACTCGCATTCCCACGGGCAACAAAGCTATGAGTAGACGTTTTTGGTGCCCCCGCCAAAGTAGCTTGCCCCCATTGCGGAGGATGGAATGGATAATCCTTGTAATACAGGACACTGGTAGTACGGTATCCGTAATCTATAAAGCGAGGAGACTACCGATGAAGAACCGTAGAATGTTTGCAAAGACCTCCCTGCTGCTCGCAGGAGGAGCCGTTTTGACCGGAAGAACCGCCCAGGCAGCGAAGAAGACGGCGATGCCCTCTATTCCGGGCGTCGTTTATTCCGAATCCTGTCAGGGAAAATGGAAAGGAAAATCCGGTAGCCATGCCCCCGCTCTGACCCTCTCCGGACGCACCGTAACCATGGAAACCAAACATGGCATGTCTGCC
>CAZWZW010000385.1:0-2013 GCA_964639125.1 uncultured Verrucomicrobiota bacterium | reverse complement strand
GTACGGATCGGTTTTGTCGATTGGGTTCCTGAAAGGTAGGGCGTGCTCGCCGAGCTATCTATTATACGCATATCGCGCATCTGATCGATGCGCTTTTTTTTTCTCTTCCATATATCACTATAAATAGTGATACTCTGGGCATGAATGAGATTAATAGAATGATCGGGAAACGAGATGGTCTCCTCGTGGAGCTGGGGCAGCTAAACGGATTGATCGCCGGATCGTTCTTTGCCCGCGAAATGAACGGCGCAACCAGATTCTGCCTTTCGAGGGTGCAGGAAGGAAGACAGCGCCAGACCTATGTCGCGGCCAAGCATGCCGATGCGGTGCGGCAAGGCGTGCTGCAGCACGCGCGGGCGTTGGAGATCCTTTCCGAACTCGGGCGGATCAATCTGTCGTTGATCAGGAAAGGGACTGGTGGCGCGGATGCTTGATGATCTCGGCAAGTTGCTCGAAGACGTGGCGGCGCATACATCGCTGGGGCACGCCAAGCGCGACGATGCGTTTGTGCGGCAGGTGGAGTGTCTGTGCAGGCATCCCGGAGGCACCGGGGCGGGAACGTGTGCCGACATGGCATCGGTTGCCTCCGCCTACCGTTTCGCCAGAAACGAATCCGTTGATTTGGCGCGGTTACGCACCGCTCGGAGGAAGGCGGTTCTGGAGGCGTGCGCTGCGGAGGAAACGATTCTCGTGATCAATGACATATCTGTGCTGAGCTATTCCAAGCATGAGAGCAAATCCGATCGGCGGGCAATTGGCGACGGAAGAGGAAAAGGCTATGAATACGTCTGCAATCTGGCGGTCGGTCTTGAAAGCGAGCGATACCTCGGCGTGCTGCACGACGGCCTGATCAGTGCCGAAGGAACGGATGATGCCGATGAAATCGACTACCATGGTGATGCCCTGTTCGCCCCGTTGTCTGAAAAGGATCCATCCCTGCTCGAATGCAATCACAAGCATATGCTCGCCTGCCACTTCGAACACATCACCAAGAGCGCTCCTAACATCCGGATGGTATCCGTGGCCGACCGGGAGTTTGACGACCACTTTATCTTCGAAAAATGCATCCAGTGCGGGCAAGATGCAGTCATACGAAGCAATGCAACAAGGAACGTACAGGTTTCCTCCGAGATCGGCTGGTTGCCGGAGCATGCGAAAGTGAAAAAGCAACGAGGCCTGCCCCTGCTCGAGAACCATGTCTGCCACAGCATGAAAACGTTGGTCGAGAATGTTCCGCTCGCCCCCTACAAAAAGATTGCTCTCGACGGGAAAGGGAGGCTTACAGACCCAGGCGCCGCACAGTCGTATGCCTCTGTATTGTTGGGCACCTTTGCGGTAAAACTGTATCGAAATTGTGAACGGGGGCGGATGCGTTTCCGCCCCAGAGACTACATCGACCTGAATGTGGTAGTCGTCAAAGAAATCGACGCGCCAAAGGGACGCCCCCCAATCCAATGGATCCTATACAGCACCCTGCCGATCGATACGCCCGAACAAGTCCATAAAATTGTGCGAATCTATGAGTTACGATGGCTCATAGAAAGCTTTTTCAAATACCTCAAGAGCGGGTTCAAGATCGAAGACCTGCGCTACGACAATGCCCGTAAAACCGCCGTACATTTAGTGGCCGCAACAATCGCCGCCACCTTCATATGTAACCTAAAGACGGAAGTCGGACTTCCGCGTCCCGGCATGCTGCTCCCCGAAGACTACGCACGAATCAAGCACGCCGCTAAAAACCCCAACAATCCGTCGATCGATGCCAGCCTTCGGCTATTCGCCTTCCTTTCAACACAAGGCGGCTGGCGGGGCAGAAAGAACGACCCCATTAGCCCGCTCACCCTAATGAGAGGGTTCAGTCGGATCGCGGCGGTCTTGGATATGATTGAAAATGCCGCCGATCTGCTTCAAGAAATTGCCACCCGCTACGGAGCATCAGAATATGCGTATAATAGATAGCTCGCCGAGCGCGCCGCACGCACGAGCGGCCTGTTCAACGGGTTCCCGATCCGC
>CAZWZW010000384.1:0-2025 GCA_964639125.1 uncultured Verrucomicrobiota bacterium | reverse complement strand
AAGCGCCTGCACAAGGCGGAGTTCGTCCAGGCGCCCGGGGCAATGGGCGTCACCCCGCCGATCCTCCTCCTGCGCCACCTCTTGCCCAACATGCTCGGCCCCATCCTCGTCTACGCCACCCTCACCGTTCCCGCCGTGATGCTCGAGGAAGCCTTTCTCAGCTTCCTGGGCCTGGGGGTTCAGCCGCCCATGGCCAGCTGGGGCTCGCTGGCAAACGAAGGAGCTGCGGCCATCAATGCGGTCCGCAGCTCCTGGTGGCTGATTCTCTTTCCGGGTCTGTTTCTGTCGCTCACGCTTCTCGCCCTGAACTTCCTGGGCGATGCGCTGCGCGATGCCTTCGACCCGCAGCGAACGGGCTAGCTCTCCATGCTCTCGACGATCGAGTAGAAGAGCCGCGCGCCCCAACCCTTTGCATGTTTTCCGAAACCCAACCATAAGCCGCCGATTTTAAAGGGGTTTGCAATCAGATCAACCCAATCCGAACTATTCGGGCCATCCTAGCCTGAATATTTCACAAACAAAGAAGCGTTTTTCCTGTTAACTGCTATAATGCAGTCTCTTACCACAGAGAACACAGGAAAAACGCCATGACACAATGTACACAGACAAGCTTTGATTTTCCATCCTGTAAATCCCGAAATATTTCCGTTGATTTCTCGGGAGGAAACATTACTTCGAACGGAGGGGTTTTGTTACTCAAACAGGCAGACTCAAAACTGGGGCTCACTCGCTCGGCGGCTCGGCTGATTCCGGATAACCGCCGCAAGTCGAGCGTGAAGCATTCCATTGAGCAGATGTTTCGGCAGCGGGTCTATGCCATTGGTTGCGGCGAAGAAGATCTCAACGACCACGATGAACTACGGCATGACATCGCCCTGCAAACAGCGGTCGGTTGCGATAGGCCGCTGGCCAGCCCCTCGACGCTCTGCCGTTTTGAAAACCAGGCACAGCGCAAGGCTGTGGCCGACATGAATGCGCTGCTCGTTGATCGTTTCATCGAAACGCATACAACCGCTCCGAAAGAAATCATCCTCGACTTTGATGCGACCGATGACGCGGTGCATGGTAACCAGGAGGGACGCTTCTTTCACGGCTACTATGACCACTACTGTTTCCTTCCTCTCTATGTCTTCTGCGGCTCACACCTGCTCTGTGCCTATTTGCGGCCTTCGAAGATCGATGGAGCAAAGCACGCGTGGGCGATCCTCGCCCTGCTGACCAAGCGCATACGCCTGACCTGGCCTGATGTAAAAATCATCTTCCGGGGCGACAGCGGCTTCTGCCGGTGGAAAATGCTTCGCTGGTGCGAGTCGCACTCGGTGGAATATATCGTCGGCATCGGCGGAAACAAACGTCTCAAGCAATTCGGAGCCGCGCTCATTGAGCGATCCGAAGCGGCCTATGAACAGACTCAGGAGAAGCAACGACTCTTCGGTGAGTTTAACTACGCCGCCGCGACATGGGATCGCGAGCGCCGCGTCATCATCAAAGCCGAGCATACAAGCCAAGGTGCAAACACCCGCTTCATCCTTACCTCGCTTGAAGGCGATCCGCAGCAACTCTACGATGAAGTCTATTGTGCCCGCGGCGATATGGAGAACCGGATCAAGGAACAGCAGCTCGACCTTTACGCCGATCGCACCAGTTGCCACAACTGGTGGCCCAACCAGCTTAGGCTCATGCTCAGTTCATTCGCCTATGTGCTCTTCGATCATATTCGGCGCACCGCCCTGCGAAATACCCGCCTGGCCCACGCCACAAGCGCCACCATTCGAAATAAGCTCATTCGCATCGGAGCAGTCATCGTTCGAAATACGCGACGTATCCGCTTTCATCTGAGCACCGCCTATCCCCGACAGGAACTCTTCGCCCTCGTCGCAACGCGACTGCAATAGCCCCTGAAGTGTGCTGACCCCGGCACCGGAAAAACAACGGAGGACGATGGCGGAGCTGTGTCAAAATCCAGAATTTCCACCTGTGGCACCCAGAAAAAGTACCGTCGCCAAGCATCTATCGCGTGCTTTG
>CAZWZW010000383.1:0-2037 GCA_964639125.1 uncultured Verrucomicrobiota bacterium | reverse complement strand
TGACCTCGAGACACCCACTCTCAGACTCTGCTAGTGCTTGGAGAGTTACATCATCAGACCGGTACTTAATCATTTTAGCGGGGTGGCCGGCAACAACCGCGAATGGCGGAACATCCTTTGTGACTATCGCGCCCGCTCCAATAACCGCACCGTTCCCAATGCACTTCACGTTCCCCAGAATAATGGCTTTGGTTCCGATCCATACATCGTTTCCGATATTCAAACACTTGGGTTTTGTGTCGTGAACCGGATTGCTTTCCAGGGATCGTTTGCAGTCGATGTCCCGATACTCCTCGGCGTCGCCAAACATTTCGTTGTTATAGGTGAAGGGGTGGGTGGTTAAATGGTTGAGCGGGTGGTTGCCGGAAATGATTGCGAAATCATTTGCAACCGAGCAAAAGCGACCCATCTGTATATCTCCGAATACAGTCCCTTGGCCGATATATGAATATTTTCCAACAAACGATCCGGCAGACAGTTTTGTCCGCTTATCAACATGGACCGGTGGCTCGCACCTAAATAGGCCTTGGTTCCCCCTTGATTTGCCGAGTCGCTTTTTGATCGATCTGATGATGTTGCTCAAGGCCGACTCCTATGATTTTCGTCTATGAAACACGTTCCGCCATGATTTTCTTGCGATATGAAATATTTGAACATGCGGGCGGAAGGCCATGTTGTAAAGACGCTTTTCAGTCTTGATGCCCCAGCGGGTGCGGTTACGGCGGTAGGCACTTTCGTGCTCCTGGTCGAAAATATGGGACAGGAAATTTACGAAGATTTCGGCACGCAGCCATTCGGGCTCCACGCCGCCGGGGAACCACGGTTCGGAAAGCATTTGTTTGTACAGATCGTCGTTTTGATCAATTTCTTTTACCCGTTCGGCTGTGGCCTCAAAGGATTCAAAATCAAGGCAGTTGACGAACGCCTTCGGGTTGAATTGCTCGCTGACCGTGGGGTCGCCCCAGTAGATCGGAACGGCGTTCGACTGTGCTGCCTGCGCAAATTTTTCAGTCAAATAGCCGGGTGTCGAGCTGTTCTCAATGGCGAGTACGAATTTGTATTTGGATTGGAATGCGATTTTGTCCGGCACTGGACCTCCGATATTGTTGCGCCACTTGCCACCGGAATGCCCCGGTTTATATTCGGAGATAGCGTCAAAGATACGGGTGCGCTCTGGCGCACTGTTGGTCATGTTCGACATCACGTAGGCGCAGAACTCTTCTTTTTGAGCCATCACTTCATCGACCGGTGGCCGTGGTGCGCAAAGGGTGGCGTAGGCTTCGGGGTAGAGCCTGTACAAGGGCAGGCGGCAGTAGCGGTCGCCAAATGTCAATGGGTCGAACGCGAGGGCATAGTCGCTAATGTTGAAGTTGGGCGAGACGTTTTCGCCGGTCACAAAAATCCGTACCCCTGAATACTTGAGCACCTCGTTGCCCAGGCAGGAGTGGAAGACGTAGTCCGCGTCGAAGTCGGTCGTGCGTTCGAGTTCGTAGCGCTCGGCGATGAACGGAAGAATGGCCTCGATGATGTCCGGCCTGCGACCGGCATCCACCAGCGCGATGCGTTTTTTTGGCTTACCCATTTGTTGTTTCCGTTATCACTTGTTTCCTACGAATACCAGCAGGCGGGGAGAACCAGTTCAGGTTTGGACTCCATGCACCGGCTGTCCAGGGGGTTCGGGAAGACCAGTCGTTTGTCTGCGGGTCTAACCCTGTCCCGCCGCAGGAACGTGATTTCCAGTGTGGATGGAATATCCATGCCGCCATGCGATATGATGGGTCGGTTGTTGTTGGGGTGGATGTGGACGACCGCGTGGGTCTTCAGCAGCTTCCGCAGGGCGGGGTTCATCCAGCCAAACGAAAAACGATCCACCAGTTGGTAGAGTTTGTGGAATTCGACGACCACGATGCGGAAGCGCTGAAGCAGCGTGTCGGATAAGCTGTGCAGAACTTCGTATTCGCAACCCTCGATGTCCATCTGAAGCAGGGCGTCGGGAGCGCACTCCGCTACGGCGCCGCGCGCTAGGCACAGCATCGA
>CAZWZW010000382.1:0-2044 GCA_964639125.1 uncultured Verrucomicrobiota bacterium | reverse complement strand
TAAGTAGAATTCTTTGAGGTGATTGGCAGAACGAAAGCTTAATCATGGCAAGCGATCCGAGCGACAAAGAAACAGAAAACACGCAGGATAGGCATGACGGAGGAGATGGTGTTGCACCTGCTCCGCAACCTCCCTCTGCCAAGATCTTGAAACGTTCAGAAGTGCCAGATGGCGGAGAGAAAAAGCTGGTGCTTGTTGACATCGGACCGGACGGCCCGCCCCGGAAGCAATGAACCCATTACGCTTTTGCCCTGCTCAAAGATATAGGCCAGATCCAGCACAGCTCGCCCCGGCTCCTTGCCCAGCGCAATTCCCGACCCCACACTAACACCCCAATATTCATCCGGCGCACCCACGGCCGGTCGCTGCTCCCAGAATGCGCCGCCCCGCAGCGGAACTTCCGTCCGCGACAGGATACACAGATATTCACCACCCACACGAACCGACCAACAGTCGTTGAGTGCCGAAGTGGCGTGCGGCTCGCCATTGATTGGATTGATGCGCTCCTCGCCATCCGCTTTATAGCTATAGTCCGACCAATGCGTGCGACCGGCATCTGCGGAGGTGTAGAAATGGTCGTTCCATCGCCACAGTGCTCCGACCGACCAGTTGAGGGGGAAGGTATATTCCACACTGCGCGTCTTCGTTTCCTGAAGACTACTGAAGGCCACTTCAACCCGGTTACTGTCGAAGGTGGACACTTGATGATCAATCCGCTTATCCTGCCTGCCGCGACCGGTCCAGGGCAGATCGACCGTGGTGCCCAGCGATAGCTTTTCGCTGGCGGCCCAGAGCATCCCGAAGGTGGCGTTCACTCCGTAGAAATCTTCCGTGGTATTTTCTTCGAGATAGCGTCCTTCCACTATGTAGGCATCCTCCTGTCTGGAGGTTACCCGATTGGTAAACGGTGGTGTGAAATACACATCTGAAATGAGGTTGGTTACGGGATCCAGCGGATTGCCGCCATATTCCTCCCCTTCCCAGTTGATGACTGCCGTAGTGGTTCGCGTATCCGTCACATCGGCAACACTGTCGGACGTTCCCGCATAGTCCGCCACCAAGGTGGATTCGATCGGGTTGCCCCGACTTGCGCCATCGGTATAGATGTTGATCGCAACACCGAACGACAAGCGCGGACTTGCATCGAATGCAAAAGAGGGCGAAATGGCATCGATGGTTCCCGACTGCCGGAAATCAATGCCGGAAAGCAACGAAGACTCCAACACCTGATCAATCCGACTATCCGCAATGGTCGTAATCTCATTGATTGCCGTTATCCTCTTGAACGGGTCCACCAGATTGGTTGTGGTGTTCTCAAGAAAGGTCTGACTAATATTGGTACTTGTATTTTGCCGGCCGCTTCCGCTGAAACGGGCGGAAAAAGCGTAGGTGAAATCATAGGCTTCCTGATAGTTCAGGGACGCCACGGCATTGCGATCGTTCAGAAGAAAAGGATAGACTGCGCTGAGATAGTTTAGCTCGCTGCTGCTGTAGCGATTCTGCCCAACCTCCAGCTCACTGGCTCCCGATTCGTGGATATCCTTCCGTGCCGAGAAACGGTAAACCGCCGAAACTTCCGGCTGCTCAAGCTGCACCAACCCCGCCGGATTCCACGAAGCGGCGGTGGCATCGTCCGCCACCGCGGTAAACGCCCCGGCCTGTCCCAGTGCCCGTGCACCGGAGCCAACCGGTAGCGGGGCCGCGAAAATAGTTGGCGGGCGAAAGCCCGCATCATTGGGAGGATCGGGCTCCACCAGTTGTCCGGTTGGCCCGGCATGGCTGATATCCACCGTAATCGACCCCGCCGGTGTCGGGACCTCAACCGGCACCGCCCGCAATAAAGCTGGAGAGGCCAGCCATGCAGCCAGCATGAGCAGATTGAAACGAAGATCATTCATAAAGCAGGCAAAACTACCACACGAAGAGCAAGAGATAAAATATCCGATGTTTTTTTTCGCGCAGTTCCTAAATATACGGACTGATTTATAATGAATCAGGGTCTTTTGTTTTAGCGACGTAACTTGCGGGTTATGAGGTTGAATGG
>CAZWZW010000381.1:0-2111 GCA_964639125.1 uncultured Verrucomicrobiota bacterium | reverse complement strand
TTTTGAATAACATTTTAGAGTGCATTCCAAAAAATGCAACAATGGCCCTGAAAAAGGCAAGTTTTATTTGCTCTGTTCTTCTTTATGAAGACCATTATGAATTAGAATACTATTTGTACGATTTGGTGTGTGCGATTCAGATTGCTATGATCGAGCTAAAAATTTTGCCGTTTGGCGGGATCGACTGAGTGTCTGACTTCAATTATCCGGCATTTCCCATATGGCCGGTCCTTCGTGGGGTTAGTCCAACAGTGGCGATCCTCCAAGCATTTTCGGCCTCTTGGCGTTGGCGACTGGTTGCGGTCCCATGGGAAGAGCGGGCAAGAGGACCGCGCCGACCGGTTCTGGCACCGTTTCTCCGGTTTTCGGACGCGGTGGGCTTTGTCAGAGCAAAATGGCTTGAGGCGAGCAGGGCGGTTTTGTAGGTTGTCCAGATGACAAAACGCAGCCCCTTCCGATACTTCAAAACCAGTCCGGAAATCATACGCTTGGCGGTGATGCTGTATGTGCGGTTCCCGCTTTCGCTCTGGAATGTTGAAGATCTGCTGCACGAGCGAGGCATTGAGACCAGCCATGAGTCGGTGAGATTTTGGTGGCATCGGTTTGGCCCGTTGTTCGCATCCGAGTGGCCCTCAAAAAGGGGCATGCCCGTCTTCCGTTCAGCCCCACCGGCCAAGGTGGTTGTCGCTACCGGCCATGGTGGTTGTCGCTCAACAGCGAACGGCACTGTCTGTGGCGGGCTGTTGATCACGAAGGCGAAGTCCTGGCGAGTTTTGTGACGAAGCCGCGCGACAAGAAGGCGGCGCTGAAATTCCTCAAGAAAGCAATGCGTAAGCACGGCCGGCCAGAAGTCCTCGTCACCGACCTGCTGCGGTCCCACGGTGCTGCCCTAAAAGAGATCGGCGCGGCGCACAGGCAGGAGACAGGCCGTTGATTATACTACAGGGCCGAGAATTCGCACCTGCCTTTTCGGCGACGAGAGAGGGCCACGCGGCGGTTTCGGCGCATCCGAAGTTTGCAGAAATTCGCCTCCGTCCACGCCTCTGTCCTCAACCATTTCAATCAGGAACGAAGCCTCTCAAGCCGGGACATATTCAAGACGAACCGAGCCGCCGCTCTCGCCGAGTGGCGTCAACTCTGTTCCGCATAGGTTCACGCATTCTGGGGTAAACTGAGACTGGTTCGAATTCGTCTGACAGCACCCATTTGGCCGTTCGTTGCCCCGGCTCCGATCATCCCACGACCAACCGAGGCAAAAAATGCTTGGGAACTCGCTTCGGGGCGCCGTAACCTCACAGGAGACCCTTCAAATGGGGAATGCCGGTGAAGAGGTCATCCATATCGACTTTCAGCGCTGTCGCCAGTTTTTTGAGCGTGGCCGCTGACCCGGTCTTGCGACCAGCTTCAATGTCGATGATCTGAACCCGATTGACGCCCGATTGACGCGCCAATTCGGCTTGGGATAGCCCGCGCTGTTTGCGCCAGACCGTTAGGGGCGCATCGCCATTCAGCAAGCGGTCCACGACGGCAGATGGGATCAGTTCCTCTGTACCAGCCTTGATTCGCGCCAGAACTTCGGTGGCACCGCGCAGGTCAGACACATCCTCTTCGATCGCCTTAAGGCGGAGGTATTCATCTTTTGGGATAGTAACCATTTCATTCATTTGGTTCGCTCCTTGTAGGCACTGCCTCGCGCCTTGATGTCCAGGATTTCGAGTACAACGCCGTCGCACATAACAATTCGCCAATCTCCAACTCGAAGCCGCAGAATTCCATCCATGCCCTGCAATGCTTTGATGTTATTTGCTTGCAAAACTGGGTCCGCGGCGTACGAGTTGATCTTATCGCGAATTCGAATGGCCCAGTTCCGTGGCATCCGCATGAGCGCTTTCTGGGCGGTTTTCGAGTAAGCGATTTCCTTCATGGCTCCATGTAGCTTCTGGCGACAATGTAGTCAATAGCTACGATTGTCGCCGGGCTGGTTCGTAGCCAGACCCGCTCGAACCAGATGACTTTCGAAACCATGTCTACATGAATGATTCCAATGACTTAATGGGTGGAGATGGGGTGGATGCCGCTCTCCCCAGACGGCATCGCAATGTGCCACACTT
>CAZWZW010000380.1:0-2112 GCA_964639125.1 uncultured Verrucomicrobiota bacterium | reverse complement strand
GGATGTTCGATGAATCCTACCGCACGCCACTGCTCATCCGCTGGCCGGGCGTGACTCGGCCCGGTAGCGTGAATTCCAACCTGGTTTCCAATCTCGACTTTGCGGAAACCTTTCTAGACATCGCCGGGGTGCCGGTTCCTGCCGATATGCAGGGCGCGAGCCTCGTTCCAATCCTAGGAGGAAACAAGCCGTCTGATTGGCGCAAAACCCACTACTACCACTATTACGAATATCCCGGCTGGCACATGGTTCATCGCCACGAAGGCGTCTATGACGGGCGCTATAAGCTCATGAACTTCTACGACCTCGGCGAATGGGAGCTCTACGACCTTGAGGCCGACCCGAAGGAAATGACCAACCAATACGACAATCCGGAATATGCTGAGGTCGCCAAGCGCATGCACCGCGAATTGGAAGCCTTGCGCCAAAAGCATCAGGTTCCGGCCAATGTTAAGATGGATCTCGAGAACGTCGACATGCACTACCATTCCGACTCGATCCGTGCCCGGGCCAGAGAGCGGGCAGCTAGGCAGCCGGCGGCAACAGAGTAAAGGAAATCATCCCGTCGGCATAGAGATCGAGGTGCGGGGTACGAAAATTAATCCGTTGCTTAAATGACTGAAAAACACTGGTTGGAATGTAAGGCAGTCGCCGAGGAGATATCCGTTCGGATCCGGTAAATTAGTAAAAATCAGCAATGAACAATGGGGAACCAGCCGCCGAAGCGGAGCGCGGATAATTACCGAAGGGAATAGGGATGAAAGCCCGATTGATTTACGCCATAAGGGGGCGGTCGAACCACCTTTGATATGATCGGGGTGGTGCGTTTTGATGGTCAGAGAAGGAGCTATGCGGCGTCCTTAGTAGTGCTAGGAAATGATTGCCTGGATGGTTCGCTATGAACCATTCTTCGCTCATTATTTTCTATCGAAAATTATGCTTTACTTTGCGCGCGTGCTCAGAATCATCATTGGTTGCCGCCGCCGCTGCGCGTCAGCCTCACTTGTGTCCGTCGATATAAGCTTGAACCTTTTTCGTTTTTCAATTTGCCAACTAGCCAGGTCGCCCACGTTAAGAAGATAGCGAGCCTTTTCGATATTCTTTTGGGGTCTGCTCCATGCTTCTTCTGAAGCAGCGGGTGAAATAGTTGCTGTCGTTGAAGCCGACCTCAAGGGCGATCTCTGTGATGGACAGATCTGTGTTTCGCAACATGTCCATTGCTTTTTGGATGCGAAGCCTGACGAGGTAGTCGATCGGCGTTTGTCCGGTCGCCTTCCGGAAAATGCGCATCAGGTTACTGCGCGACATATGCGCAATCTTCAACAACTCATCGACGTTCCAATCTTTGGAAAAATCATTTTCCAGCGCGCCGATCACGTTTCCAACGCGCAATAAGGCATGAGCCTCGGTTGTGTCGGTGCTGGTATAGGCACGCGAGAGGTAGACCATCAGCTCCAGCAGCTTGGCGCGTAGTGCTACTTCATAGCCGGGTTCTCCCTTTTCAGATTCCCGCTCCATCTCTTCGGCCAACTGCTCTGCATGAGCGAGTGGAACGCGTTTGAGGTGCAGCCTGCTGGCAAAGCGATGTTGACGGCGGTAGGCAGGCTCGAGCAGGAACATGGCGCAATAACCCGGCAGTTTGCGCAACTCGTTTTCTGGCAGGCCGATCTTTTCCGGATCATACATAATATTGATCAGATCCAGATCCTGTCGGTCGTAGAAATAGTGCCTCTGTTTTCCTTGGAGAAGGAAAATATCGCCGGCCGTGACGGGGAAGTCCTTTCCTTCGAGCCAGTGCATGGCGCTGCCATGGGTGATAATCACCAATTCGCAAAAGTCATGACTGTGCTCCACTTCGGTCAAATCGTGCGGGTGTGATGGGGCATGCGCATTATCAGTTCGAACCCGCCGCACTGCCAATGGGAACCCCATTAGCCCAAAGTAGTTGATTCCTCCCGCAATTTTGGACTTCTCGCTCATGAGAATATAGTGCTAAAATTTGGGAAGATATTCAAGGCAGTTGTTTCTGGCATTTGCAAAAGTACACCATCGATTTTGGTTCTGTAAAAAGTTCTATGAAAACGCCGATGGCAATGAAACAGAGTGATCAGG
>CAZWZW010000379.1:0-2163 GCA_964639125.1 uncultured Verrucomicrobiota bacterium | reverse complement strand
ACACCGGTCGAAGTGCTTTCGCCGGAGTGGCGCGAACTGAAAATGCACGCGCTACGCGAAGCGCAGCGGGTCGGCGTCGAGATCTATTTCTTCAACTGCCTCGGTTGGAGCCAGTCGGGTGGTCCGTGGATTCAGCCGGAGCAGTCGATGCGGCGTGTCATTTGGAACGAGTTCGACTCCAGTGGAGGCGCGTTTAAGCAAAACGTTCGCGCGGACGGGGTTCCGGGCGGGGGCAGTCAGGATATCGCCGTGTTGGCAATTCCGAAGCTCGACAGCGTTTCGGTCGAGGGGGCAATCTCGGAAAAACAATACATTTTCTCGCATACCAAACCTTTTACCGCCCGTTCTTTGCTCATTGATGGCGGGGTGAAAGGGGCGCTGTTTGCCGTCCGCAACGGGAGGCGCGAGTTGGTGGCCACTATCGATGTCGAGGCGGGGGATGCGAGCCGTGGGTTTCTTTCGACAGAGGCCCAGGCGATTAGCTTTGCCGATATCACCGCGCAGCGCTTCGAGCTCGATTATGAAAAACCGCAACCGCCAAGAAGAAAGAAAAATCAAAAGAAAGCGGTCAAGCTACCGCCCCCCGCGCGGGTGACCCTTTCGTCTGAGCCGAAAATCGCGCAGGTGCTGGACAAGCAACTGGGGCGCATGAACCCCTCGTCGACCCCTGCTTGGGATTCCTACATTTTTGAAGACACGGTGGAGCCGAACGACCCAGCCGTGGTGATTGCTCAAAAGCAGATGATCGACCTTAGCGACCAGCTCAATGCAGACGGCGTGTTGAGTTGCACGCTGCCCGCAGGAGAGTGGCGCATCGCCTATTTCGGCATGATCACTACAGGGAAAAAGAATAAGACGGCTCCGAAACCCGGCTTAGGTTTGGAGTGCGACAAGATGAGCAAGCCGATCGCTCGACATCATTTCGATTCATATATCGGTTCGCTGATCAAACAGATGGGACCCGAAGAAAAAGCCGCGTTCAAGGGCGTCACCATCGACAGCTACGAAGTCGGTGCCCAGAACTGGACCGACGGATTCGCCGCCGAATTTGAAAAACGCAACGGCTACAATCCGATCCTGTTTCTGCCCACCTTTACCGGCAGGCTCATCGATAGCGCCAAGAAGTCCGACCAGTTCCTGTGGGATCTACGTCGCACGGTGGCCGATATGATTGCGGAAAACTATATTGGCGGGCTCCGCGATGCGGCGCACGAAAACGGGCTGGTGCTTTGGTGCGAACCGTATGGGCATAAGGGTTTTCCGGGCGACTTCTCGATCTACGGCGGCTATGCCGACCAAGTCGCTGGCGAGTTCTGGTCAAAAGGAAAACTGGGGGATGTCGAATGCCGCGCCGCCAGCTCCATCGCGCATACCTACGGGAAACGGCGAACCTATGCGGAAGCCTTTACCAGCGGACTCAACCTTGCGGATACCCCGTATGTTTTCAAGGCGCGAGGCGAGCGGATGTTCTGCGACGGGATCAACCATTTCGTATTGCACGTCTACGCCCATCAGCCGCGTGACGGCGGAATGCCCGGCAAAAATCCCAACTTTGGTACCGCCTTCCACCGCAATACGCCGTGGTTTAACGAGGCGCAGAGCTGGGTGAAATATCTACAACGCTCGCACTCGCTGTTGCAATGGGGCGACCCCGCTAACGATGTGCTCGTCTATATCGGCGATTTCGCGCCACAGATGACCGGTCCGCCTAATCCGGTGCCCGGCGGCTACCAGTACGATTACGTCGGCTCCGACGCGATTCTGCGCAAGCTCGATGTGGTCGACGGCCAATGGGTCACCTATGACGAAAATGATCCGAAACGGATTTCGGCGAGCTGGGGCGTGATGACGATTCCGAACAATCTCAAAACTATCCGCCCGCACATCCAGAAGCGGATTGATCAGCTGGAGAAAAAAGGCGGGAAGATTATCCGTTCGGTTCCGGTCACTGCAAAGCAACTGAACCTACCGCCCGCCGTTTCCGACGAGAGTTGCTCGATCCGTTGGATTGAGCGTGAACAAGGCGATCAACGACTGTTCTTCCTATCTAATTTTGAAAAAGCAGGCGCGTTTTCGGTCACGTTACGCGTCACAGGCAAACAGCCGGAACTGATGAATCCAGTGACGGGCGAAATCAAAAAAATCGCGCGCTACGAAGCGACG
>CAZWZW010000378.1:0-2197 GCA_964639125.1 uncultured Verrucomicrobiota bacterium | reverse complement strand
TACTGGAGCGCGCCGTTCTGCAGTGTTGTTGTTCATCAGCGTGAGGGTGGGGGCCCGGCGGTTGCCCTCGCGGTCCTGCCCCTCCGCCGTTTCGATGCGCACATCTCCGGTCCATTTGTCCCAGTAGTGCGTCCTGAAACCAAAAAAGGTGAATCGCAGGTACCGTGTGTTGTCCCATCCGGTTGTCCCCCCCATGGCGGCCGTTACCTGATTGGCGATGGCAATCGCTTTCGGATCGGAATTTCCGGTCTGCTGGGCAGTAGCAAAGGCATAACAAAAAAATATCAGGCCGAGAATCAGCAATGAGCATCTATCCTGCATTATTCACAAAAAAGGCGGTTTCCTTATTCAAGTAGTTGGTATATATTAGGGTTACGCAAATAACTCCCAACCAACAGACTTGGAGGAAACTGCCATGGGTGAAGATAGTGAAATGAAGCTTCATTTCGCAAGTATTTCCGGTAAGAAAGTGGAAGCGGCCTTCGATGGGGGCAGTCTGAGTAGTGACGGCGGTGTTTTGCATCTTCGCGCCATGGACAAGCGCCTGGGGCTCATAGACAGCCTGGCCGATTGTATATCCGATAATCGCCATCCGAGTTATGTGGAACATAGTCTTTCCGATCTTATCCGTCAGCGTGTGTTTCAGATTGCCCTGGGCTATGAAGATGCCAACGATTGCGACGACTTGCGCACGGATCCGGCGCTTAAGATGGCCTGCGACCGCCTGCCGATCACCGGTGATGATCTGGCCAGTCAGCCGACCATGTCCCGTCTGGAGAACCAGGTGCGTCGTAGCGAGTTGTATCGTCTTTCGTGTGTGCTGGTCGATATGTTTCTGGACTCTTATGACAAGGCGCCGGAGGCGATCATCCTCGATATCGATGATACGGATGATGAGACGCATGGGGACCAGGAGCTTACTCGTTTCAACGGGCATTATGACGAACATTGCTTTATGCCCCTGCATATCTACGAGGGGCGGAGCGGTAAGCTGATCACCACGATCCTGCGTCCGGGCAGTCGGCCTACAGGCGCCCAGATCGTGATGATCATCAAAAGGCTGGTGCCTTATATCCGGGAGAGATTTCCCCATGTGCTGATTATTCTTCGTGGAGACAGCCATTTCAGTGGTCCCGAAGTGCATGACTTCTGTGAAACGCATGATCTTTTTTACATGTTGGGGCAAGGGGGCAATACACGTCTCAACGCGCTTGGAGGACCCCTTATGGAAAGGGCCAAGGCGCTGTCTTCCGCCAAAGATCAGCCGGTGCGTCTTTTCACCTCGTTTTTCTATAAGGCCAAAAGCTGGAAGAGACCAAGACGCATCATCTTCAAAGCCGAGGTCACGGAGCAAGGCCCGAACCCGCGTTATGTGGTGACCAACCTTGAAAGCAGTCGTCCCTCGTTCCTCTATGAGTGGGTGTATTGTGGTCGAGGAAGGATGGAAGGCTACATCAAGAACCATAAGAACGCCCTTTCCTCGGATCGGACCTCGTGTCATAAATTTGAAGCCAACCAGTTCCGCCTACTGCTCCATAGCGCCGCCTATGTGCTGATCCATAGCCTTGTGGCAGAGGCTTTGCCGGACACAAGATGGGTAAGTGTCCAGTTCGACACCATACAGAAACGTCTCTTGAAAATCGGGGCGAGAATCACTGAACTCACGACCAAAATCAAGATCCAGTTCCCCAGTGCTTTTCCCTTGAAACAGGTCTACGAGCAGATGGCTGCAACGCTTGTTCCAGATACAGGATAACCGGAGGAACAGGTACAATCACATGATGAATCGTATGGTCGGTTATCATCCGACCGAAGGGGGCGGGTCTGCCTTTTCCGCCCCTTTACCGGGAAAAACACCGGTGATGGACCTGATGGATGCGATTGATCCGGGAGCGAATCATCCAATTGGGGCACATGGTTCCGGAATAGATTGAAATCTCAACATCAGGTCTGGCCGCTTGCTTGAAATCGGACCAAAATCCAAGTTTATGAATTAATCAGGCTAAAGCAAGGCACCTCGTCTTCGACGAAGAATTATTTGTACCTCGCTCGCATTCCCCGCAGCAAGCTACGGGGAATGCGCATCGCTGTTCTTTTCAAAGGAGTAACTCGATGCATCTCTGGCGATTAAAAGAAATCACCTATGCCACTGTCAAAGACACCTCTTATGAAGTTGCGGTACTGCCGATCGGCGCCC
>CAZWZW010000377.1:0-2204 GCA_964639125.1 uncultured Verrucomicrobiota bacterium | reverse complement strand
CCTTTGCCACCACCAGCCCCGTAATAGAATAGCAAACTCGGTTCTTGGGCAAATTTAAAGACCGGTTTTCACCCTGAGAAAGCCGGTCTTTCTTCTTGGGGATCTTGCTAAACGGTAGTTTTGCGGTGTTTCGATGCGCACGCTGTTGTCGGAATCGTTCAAAATAGGGAAACTCGTTAAGCCATTTATTTTACGGCAAGGTTTGACTTATCTGCGAGTTTCCATATTGTTTCGCGAAATTTAGTATCGTTGGGTCTTAATTCAAAATGGAGGTTTACCAAAATGAGTGTTCCCACAAGCAACAAAAAGCTGCTCGATTGGGTGGCAGAAATCGAAACAATGTGCACGCCGGATCAGGTGGTTTGGTGTGATGGTTCTACAGAAGAATATGACCGCCTGATGGGCGAAATGGTCGAAAGCGGCATGGCCATCAAGCTGAACGAGGAAAAGCGGCCTAACAGCTACGCGTTCAATTCTGATCCATCCGACGTTGCGCGTGTTGAAAACC
The DNA here is from genome assembly GCA_964639125.1 of uncultured Verrucomicrobiota bacterium. Taxonomy (GTDB): domain Bacteria; phylum Verrucomicrobiota; class Kiritimatiellia; order Kiritimatiellales; family Pontiellaceae; genus Pontiella. The sequence continues at coordinate 1,696 of CAZWZW010000377.1, read as the reverse complement.
GCACGTACATCGCGTCCGTTAAGGAAGAAGATGCCGGGCCGACCAACAACTGGATTGATCCGGTTGAGCTGAAAAAAACCATGACTGAACTGTACACGGGTTGCATGAAGGGTCGCACCATGTACGTTATCCCGTTTTCGATGGGTCCGATTGGTTCCCCGATTGCTAAAAACGCCATCGAAATCACAGATTCTCCCTACGTTGTAGTCAATATGCACATCATGGCTCGTGTATCTCCGAAGGTTCTCGAGCTGATTGAACAGACCGACGACTTCATCCCTTGTCTGCACTCTGTGGGTTCTCCGCTCGAAGAAGGTCAGAAAGACAGTCGTTGGCCCTGTGCACCGATTGAAAAGAAATACATTGCCCACTTCCCGGAAGAAAACCTGATCTGGTCCTATGGTTCCGGTTACGGCGGAAATGCCCTGCTCGGCAAGAAGTGTCTGGCCCTGCGTATCGCATCTGCAATGGCCGGCCGCGAGGGGTGGATGGCTGAGCACATGCTCATCTTGCGCTTCACGAATCCGGAAGGCAAAAAGTTCCACGTTGCGGCGGCCTTCCCGTCTGCATGCGGAAAAACCAACCTCGCCATGCTCCAGTCCACGGTTCCGGGTTGGAAGGTTGAAACGATCGGCGACGACATTGCCTGGATGAAACCGGGCGAAGATGGACGTCTCTATGCAATTAATCCGGAAGCCGGATTCTTCGGTGTTGCGCCGGGAACGGCGGAATACTCCAACCCGATGGCTCTCGCCAGCTGTGCGCAAGACACCATCTTCACGAACGTTGTTGTGACGGAAGACCGCGACGTTTGGTGGGAAGACATGGGCGTGGACTGCGAAGGTGGAACCGACTGGAAAAACAATCCGTGGAAGCCGGGTATGAAGGACGCTGACGGCAACGTCATCAAAGGCGCTCATCCGAATAGCCGTTTCACTGCACGTGCGGCTAACTGCCCCGTCATCTGCCCTGATTGGGAAGATCCGGCCGGTGTTCCGATCGATATCTTTGTGTTCGGGGGAAAACGTTCTTCTACCATGCCGCTCGTGCACGAAGCATTTGACTTCGAACAGGGCGTATACATGGGAGCAACCGCTTCTTCCGAGCCAACAGCAGCTGCCCTTGACGTAAGTGCCAAGCTCCGTTTCGACCCCTTCGCGATGACTCCGTTCATTGGATACCACGGTGGCGACTACATGCAGCATTGGTTCGACATGGGTGAAAAGCTCGGCGACAAAGCTCCACGTTGTTTCTACGTGAACTGGTTCCGCAAAACGGAAGACGGCAAATGGCTCTGGCCTGGCTTCGGCGAAAACTCCCGCGTCCTAAAATGGATGTGCGATCGTGTTGAAGGCAAGGTTGAAGCCCGTGAAACGCCGATCGGCCTGATGCCTATCGATGGTGACCTGACTCTCGACGGTTTGGATGTCCCGGCTGAAGATTGGGAAGAGCTGATGAAGGTGGATGGCGATCTCTTCAAGGCGACTCTGGCGGATGCGAAAGAGTATCTGGCTAAATTCGGAGACAAGCTTCCGGCCAAAATGACCGAACAGCTTGCTAAGCTCGAAGCACGCCTCGGCTAATTCAATCTACAGGTTGAACTTCAAAAAGCGTCCCGTTTATCGGGGCGCTTTTTGTTTGTCCGGCAAAGCCATCTGGTCGCCCGAATCTCGAGCAGAGCGGGCCTGTACGTGAG
>CAZWZW010000376.1:0-2205 GCA_964639125.1 uncultured Verrucomicrobiota bacterium | reverse complement strand
TTTCTGTAAAATGCTTTGGTCTTTGGTTTTTTCTTTTGGTGTGCGAAGCGAATCAGCAGCAGCAGTGGTTGTGGTAATGTGGATAACCCGTAGGGTTATCCAAGTGAGGTGGGAAGGCATGGCTTTCCACCGAACGGCATTTCCACAACGCATACCCGCCTGATTCGACCTTAAGCCTTCAGTACTCCTCCATCCGTATGAACCTGGCGCGCTGGGTCTGCCAGGCCTCGTGATACTCTATCAGCATTGCCCCGACCAAGCGGTCACACGAGGCCTCGTTCGGGAAGATACCCACCACACGGGTCCTGCGCTTTATCTCGCGCATCAACCGCTCCAGCATGTTGGTCGAGTGAAGCCGCCGGCGGTGACGCGTCGGAAACTCCAAGACCGCCAGGCACTGCTCGAACTGCTCCTCTATCTGCCTGGCAACCTTCGGATATTTCTTTCCCCAGCGAGCGGCAAGCTCTCCGGCGGCCTCAAGGGCAAGGCTCCGGTCGGTCAGCTTGAAGGCCGCACGAATGTCGTTGATGAGGGCTATCCTGTCTTTGTGCGAGGATTTGTTCATGATGTTCCGGATGAAATGGATCCGGCAGCGCTGCCATGCCGCCTGCGGGAATGCGCGCTGAAGCGCGGCCCGGATGCCCTCGTGTCCGTCGGATACGACAAGCTCTACTTCGCCAAGGCCCCTTTTCTTGAGCTCACTGAAAACCTCCCCCCACGTCTGCTCAGACTCGCTGTCTCCAAGGCGCCATGTGAGAATCTCGCGGTCCCCGTCGTCGTTTACTCCGGCCACGACCAGCACGGCCCTCGAGACGATCCTGCCCGCATGGCGCACCTTTTCATACCGGGCATCCACGATCAGATACGGCCATGTTCGATCGCCCAGGGCGCGACAGCGGAACTCGGCAAGCTTCTCATCCAGCTCCATAGCGACTTTCGACACCGTCGCGGCTGAGAGGGAAAACCCGCCCATCTGTTCCAAGACGCGTCCCACCTTGCGCGTGGAAACCCCCATGAAATACATCTCCGCACATGTGGCTAAAAGCGCTCGTTCGCTGCGCTGCCAGCGCTCGAAGAACATCGGCTGGTATGGGTCGGTGCCGCGGACCTGGGGAACATCAAACCCCAGCTTCCCAAGGCGCGTGTTCAAGGTGCGCGGCTTGTAACCGTTGCGGTGGCCCTTGCGCGAGCGGGTGCGCTCGTGAGGCTCGGCCCCGAGATGCTGCGAAATCTCCTCATGCATCACTTCCCGGATCATCGTCCGAACCATCGCCCTTAAGACGTCCCGCTCATCCTCTCCTTGAAGCATTTCGAAAAATGAGCTATACTTCGATCCAGCGGCCATTTTTGTGTCCTCCTTTCTCTGATTTTCTACTGCCAACCAAAGATTGGAGCACAAAGCTGGCCGCTTTGTCTATTTTACAGAAGTTAGCTTACACAACCCGCAGATATAGCCGCATGTAAATGGACTAATCCCTTTTTGTGTTATGTATTCAAGCTGTTTCCTTGTGATTGCTTCGTCGTAGTTCTTGCAATTGGACAGAACCTCATATACTTCTTTTGTGCCTCCAGGCACGTGAATCATGATTCCCGCGAATATGTGCCTTTCCTGGTGGGTCAGGTGGCCTTCAACATGGGCCTTTTCCTTCATTTCTCTCAGCACATTGCATTTTTCATAGATTGCTTTTATAGGGTTCTTCACATACCTATACGTCGAATCTGCTGCAGTGTCATCTCGTCTATTGACATGATGATCGTCAACATCAGGAAACTCATCCACGAGTTCATCGAGCGTCTCAGGGCTCATCCTATTGACGCCCCTCAGAAAATCAATCTGGGCATCTCCATATCCGCTCTTGTTCTGGTTTTTGTATGGGTTGAAATTCTCATCCAGGAAAAGGCACCTCCGACCCGTTACCCTATGTATTCCCAGAGGAAGTTTGACAAGAGAGCCATATCCACCCTTCAGCGAAACCTGTTTTGGAAACACTTCAACGTTGACTGCTTCAGGCATATCATCCCTCACCTCACCCAGCAGGCCGTGGCAGAGCCTGCATGCTTTTTTGGCCGGCACCGGCTCAGAAAAGAAACCCCACAGATGGCAGTCCTTTCGTCCGCTGTCCTCGGTGTGAAGTTGGAATCCGTAATGAAGTCACCTTCCCCTGAGTAAATTTGCCGCAAGGGGCAATGCGGATTGATTCTTCC
>CAZWZW010000375.1:0-2209 GCA_964639125.1 uncultured Verrucomicrobiota bacterium | reverse complement strand
CCCGTTTGCGGGCCTTGTCGTCGGTGACTTGATGCTTGAGCAGGTCGAGGTTGCCCATAATAATGCCGAGGATGTTGTTGAAGTCGTGCGCGATGCCGCCGGTGAGCAGGCCGACAGCCTTCATCTTCTGGGCGCGGCGCAGGGACTCCTCGGCCTGTTTACGCGCGGTGATGTCACGGATGCTTGCCTGTATCAGCACACGCCCATCAATTTCTATGCGGCTTAATAGAACACGGGCATCAAATTCGCTTTGGTCATCAAGCCTGCGGTGCCTCCACTCAAACTCGTTACATCCATCGTCAAGCGCTTTTTTAATCGCGATTTGAGCGGCGTTTTTCGAATCCCCTAATTTTGGCTGACTGGGAAACGAGAGTTCCCAGGGGTGATGAGCAAGCAGATCATCACGACGTGCTGCCCCAAAGAGCTTGATGGCCGCCGGGTTGCAATCGTTAAATCGGTCGCCATCCAGGATCAGAATACCGTCAGCATTTGCTTCAAATAGGGTCCGATATTGCGTTTCTGAACGCTGTAACTCATGAGTACGTTCTGCAACCCGCTGTTCGAGCATTTGGTATGACACTACAAGCTTATTGCGTGCATCAAGCCACCTTCTACGAAAGCGACTTGCTAACCCAAGCCCGATCAAGCCGGGCAATAGAACGATTAGCGCCGCGAAGAGAGTGAGCTGACGAACCTGGGGAGCAATAATGCTGTTCAGCGCAGCTTCGCTACGGAACAGCATGAGCTGCCATCCAAAACTTAGTGTGGCGTCATAAGCAAACCATCGTTTGCCACTTCCATCCGAGAAATACACTGTGTGAATGTTGTATGTCGATAGCTCTGAAGTAGTTGTCTTGACGATGTCGTTCGCACTGCTGGAATAGGAAAGCAGTGGCTCCGCTGTGGGTCGCGCAAGGCGGCTGGCATCTGACTCTGCGATCCGCTGGTTCTTGCGATCCTTTAGTACGGCGAGATCAAACGGTTTGATCATTTGCGCCGCCAGAAAGTCGGAGAGGTATTTTAGATATAGCATGCCGCCGAGGTGCATCACGATCTCACCTTGGGCGTCCACGATAGGGAGGTCGATGGCGACAGCAGGCACACCGTCTGCGCCGGTAAAACTGTCGGAGATACTGAGCTTTCGCGTTGCTTTTGCTTGTTGGAAATAGGGACGGTCTGAGAGGTTGTATTTTTTCAGTGACCGTTGAACCGTGAATGGGTGAGAGATGTAGTGATCGCCCTCCGGCGTTAGAACGAAGACGACAGAAAAACCTCCGTTTAACCGTAGCTGTTCCATGACCCGCCGCTTGCTGCTATCCAGGTGTTCGGGAGGAATGCCATTGATGCTGAGGTCAATGTGCTTGCGTTTAGTCAGTGCTGCAAAGGCATCGGTAGCCGCGGCGACTCTAAGCAATTCAGTGGCTTGCTTGATATCAGAGTCAATGTCATGGGCCAAGGATTCGACAAATGCATACTGATCACTTGACCATCTCTCGATCGCCCAATCATGGAGCGAGTCGCGCAATAGGAAGGCTAACAGTCCTAGCGACAGGAATGTTGGCAATGCGACGATTATAAAAATATGGTTTAGTTGCTGCCTCACAGTACCTTCTGTATACGCCGTTTCTAACTGATAGCAAGTTAACACACATGTTATCAAGGTAAATAGCCATGCTCTGTTAAGTATAGAAGAATTAGCACTCTATTTTCCTTATTCCACCAAGATTTAAGAAAGCGATTCACGACGCCGTCCAGTCTTGGGGCATCCGTAATCTGACTGATTTCCGCCGACACACCCAATATCGCCTATACGCCTACTTTTGGTGCGCCTTCCAGCCGGTCGATCCTGCCAAATTTCAGCCACCAGGCATGCCGGCTATCTGCCGCTACTTTTGCGCACAGTACAGGTGAGTTGACAGGGTCACACAAAGGGAATAAACGGTGGAATAAACGGGGACGCTACCCTTTTACCCTCCAAAATGAAAGAGATAATGGGGTCAGGTCTACCATTTATCATAACCTCTTTTCCCGTACAATCCTACCGACTGTCGTAAAATGTATGCCGAAGTGCTCGCCTATCTGCTGGTAAGAATACCCACCGCTGGCATAGGCAGCAAGAATGGCTGAGTCCCTGTCTTTTTCTCTGTTTTCGTGGTAAAGCGCATCGGGGTATTCCAGGCGTAGTGGTCTTGACATGGGTTGAGGATAA
>CAZWZW010000374.1:0-2210 GCA_964639125.1 uncultured Verrucomicrobiota bacterium | reverse complement strand
AGCGCCCCTCCCGCCAAGGTGCTTTCCGGTATCGAGAAAGAGCTCAAGCGCATCAAACGCAACGAGTTTTTCCAGAAATACTACCGGGTCATGACCGAGGATGAGCGTGCGAAAACCATCGCCCGCTTCGAGCGCAAGGCCAAACTTCAGTACGGCGTTGATGTGGAAATCGACAGTACGGATTCGCGGCCGGGCGTCATGTTCGGCTATGCATTCAATATCTCCCGGTGCGAGGGGTCGCGCAAGTGCGTCGAAGCCTGTGTGAAGGAAAACAACCAGGACCGCGCCAGCAACATCCAGTACATCAAGCTGTTCGAAATGGAAGGGGGCGTCGGGAGTGTGCATGAAGGCGATTCCGAATATTCCCACGAAACACCCGTGGACGGAAAGTATTACCTCGGCACCCAGTGCTTCCACTGCGAGAATCCGCCGTGCACCAAGGCCTGCCCGACGGGAGCCACGTGGAAAGAGGCCGACGGCATTGTGGTGGTGGACTACAACTGGTGTATCGGCTGTCGCTACTGTGAAGCGGCGTGCCCCTATTTTGCGCGCCGCTTCAATTGGAACGAGCCGGAGGTGCCGGCCGAGGAGATCAACCCGAAGCAGCACTACCTTACGAACCGCATGCGCATGAAGGGCGTGATGGAAAAATGCACCTTCTGCGCCCAGCGCTCGCGCCACGGCAGGCTGCCCGCCTGCGCCGAGGCCTGCCCAACCGGCGCGCGCGTCTTTGGTAATTTGCTCGATCCCGATAGCGAGATTCGCTGGATTCTCGCCAACAAAAAAGTGTTCCGCCTCAAAGAGGATTTAGGGACGGAACCGAAGTTTTGGTACTTCGCGGACTAGCGCGGCAATGCCGCTGGATTTTGGATTTTTGAATGATGATTGTCGATTTGTGGGTCTACGACAGTTTAGGAGAGAAAAGGCCAACGCCGCTTGAGTTCCGAAAATCGGAAATCAAAAATCGGAAATCAAAAACAGGGTTTTGCTCATGAAATCATTTATAAAATTTATCACAAACGGGCTGGCGGCGGTGTTCCGCGGATCGATGACCTACTATCTCTGGCTGGGCGCGCTCTTTGCGCTGATGGGGATTGGTGCGTTTGGCTATTCGATCCAGTTCCGCGAGGGGTTGTCCGCCACCGGCATGCATGACCATGTGAGCTGGGGGATCTATATCAGCAACTTTATCTTTTTTGTCGGCGTGGCTGCCGGGGGCGTGATGCTGGTGATTCCGGCCTACATCATGAAAGACCGCGATTTTTCCAAGGTGGTGCTGATTGGCGAAGGGGTGGCCGTGGCCGCGCTGGTGGTGGCACTGATGTTTGTGCTGGCGGATCTCGGCGGCGTCCTGCGCTTCTGGCACATGCTCCCCATCATCGGGTTCTTCCATTTCCCGCAATCGATGCTCACGTGGGATGTTCTGGTGCTCAACGGCTATCTTGTGCTGAATCTCTGTATTCCGGCCTACATTCTCTACTGCCGTTACCATGGCCGGACTCCCAACAAGAAAAAATATGTCCCCTTCGTGATCCTTTCCGTTTTTTGGGCCTTCGGGATCCACCTCGTCACGGCCTTTCTGCTGGTGAGTGCGCCGGACAAAACATTCTGGAGTTCGGCCATCCTCGGGCCTCGCTTCCTAGCCTCGGCCTTCACCGCCGGTCCGGCACTGATCATCATCATTTTCAGCATCATCCGCCGGAGTTCTGCCTTTAAGATTTCCGACGACACCATCCATAAGCTCTCGTTGATCGTCATGTTCGCGGCGTACGCCAATCTGATCATGCTCTTCTCCGAAATATTCAAGGAATTCTATTGGCCCTCCGAGCACTCCGCGCACGCGCGCTACCTCTTTTTCGGGCTTGGCAGCCATCATGCCGTGACGCCCTTCATCTGGACTTCCGTGGTTTGCAACGTGCTGGCTACAGCGCTGATCTCGGTGCGGGCACTGCGCGAAAACCATGCCGTACTAGTGCCGGCCTGCTTCGCGCTCTTCCTCGCGATCTGGGTAGAGAAGGGGTTGGGTCTGGTCATTCCCGGCTTCATTCCTTCCCCGCTGGGCGAGGTGGTCGAGTATCTGCCCACCTGGGTGGAAATCTTTGTTACGCTCGGCGTTATCGCTTTTGGATTGTTTACGCTCACGGCCCTGCTCAAGGTTTTCATCCACGTGGAGACCGGTGCGATCAGCAGCAAGGGATGGTGGGTCGCAC
>CAZWZW010000373.1:0-2211 GCA_964639125.1 uncultured Verrucomicrobiota bacterium | reverse complement strand
GACAAAACTAAAATCAGATAATCCTGAAATAATGCTTGAAGCAATTGTCTATTTCTATAGTGTTCTTGATTGTTTTGGTTTAGGTACTCGTCACCTGGGTTGTTGAAAGCAAGATTGGGGGATTGAGCATGTTCAGCGAATTTTCGAACAGGCGTTTGGCGGCGTGGGCCATGGTCATGACCTGCCTTCTCACTCTTCCCGCGACAGTCCTGGCCGATGGCAACGAGACCACCAAACCGGACGCAAGCCCCATATTGCCACTCAAAGCCACCACCATCGAGGGCGCGATAGGCGCGATGAGGTACCAGAGCAGCAACCAGGGAAAAACCACTATGCCCCTCAAAGCCGCCACCGTCGAGAGCGCGCTAGACGGGTTGAAGTACGGCCAGGACGGAGGAGTGAAAGCAAGGCAGGATATTGCCGAGCTGGACAATGCCATTGCCGAGCTCCAGGCGATCATCGATAGTCCGTCGTGAAGAATTCTCATCTCATTGATTAAATTATGTTTTTCCGCTCTCATGTGTCGATTTATTTGCAAGGAAACGGTGCTTTTGGCGCAATAACCTTGCAATTTGCATTTGGCTTTCAGGCGTGATTCACTGTCTTTAGACAGACGGAGAGATAGCCATGAAGCCACGCGAACCGGAAACCAGCGGCCAGCATGATATGTTCCGCTCCCGCCTTGATCAGATCCTCAGATTGAACCACGAGAAGGTCATTCTTGCCGACCGGATCGACTGGCAATTTTTGTCGGACCAAATGGGCGACGTCTATACGGACGGGCCCGGCCAGCCGCCGTTATCGAACCGCCTGATGGCGGGGCTTCATATTCTCAAGTATGCGGACAATTTGTCCGATGACGAGGTTTGCGCCCGTTGGCTTGAGAACCCGTATTACCAATACTTCTGCGGCGAGGAGTTCTTTTGCCATGATCTGCCGTTGGACCGCTCGTCGATGACGCGGTGGCGTCAGCGTATGGGCGAGGAGCGATTGAATGCGTTGTTGCAGGAGAGCCTTCATGTGGCGGTGAAGACCGGGGCGGCGAAGCCATCTGACTTTACCCGCGCTGTCATCGACACCACGGTGGCCGAGAAGGACGTGGCCTTCCCGACCGATGCCAAACTGATCCACAAGGCCCGGGAGCGCCTGGTCAAGCAGGCGAAGCGGGCCGGTATTGATCTGCGTCAGAGTTATGTGCGGGTCGGCAAACGGGCCCTGATCGCCCATCAGCGTTACGCCCATGCCAAACAATACAAACGGGCCAGACGCCAACTGCGCAAACTCAAGACCTTCCTTGGCCGGACCCGCCGTGACATCAAGCGCAAGATCAAGGGCGATATGGAACTGGAGGCCGCCTTCCTGCGCCCGTTGTGGCTGGCCGAAAGAGTGATGACGCAAAAGAAGCGCGATCCCTTACCCAAGGTCTACGCCCTGCACGCCCCGGAGGTCGAATGTATCGGCAAGGGCAAGGCCCACAAGCCCTACGAGTTCGGCGTCAAGGTCTCGATTACCACGACACTGAACCGCTGCAAGGGCGGCCAGTTCGCCATCCACGCCAAGGCCCTGCCGGGACGGCCATACGATGGCCACACTCTCAAGACGGTTATCCCCGAGATCGAAGACCTCACCGGCGCCACCTTGAAACGCATTCTCGCCGATGCCGGCTATCGCGGCCACAACGCGCCCGGCGTCTACAAATTGCGCGTCTTCACCGCCGGACAGAAGCGCCGCGTGACGGCGGCCATCAAGCGTCAGATGAAACGCCGTTCCGCCGTTGAACCGGTCATCGGACACATCAAAAACGGCCACCGAATGGACCGAAACCGCCTCGCCCACGTCCAGGGCGACGCCATCAATCCCATCCTCGCCGCCACCGGATACAACTTCCGCCTCATCCTCAAATGGATCAGGCTTCTTTTTGCCTGGTTAAAGATGTGGATGGTCGGAAATTATTCCGTGCGATCCGTTAAGATCAACCCGTAATCGGCTTTCTTCACGACCGACTATATATGATTACAACTACTATATTTTGTAACGAAAGCATTTGAGTGAGCGGATGGTGCGCAATGGGAAGCACGAAATCAAACACAGAGAGTGTAAACAGGTTGCTGGAGGATGCGGCCGGGTTCCAACAGGGAATCGGCCCCATCCATTATGAAACGTTTCATATTCATACGAATTTAGATATCTGACGGAGATTCCGTGCCGATC
>CAZWZW010000372.1:0-2221 GCA_964639125.1 uncultured Verrucomicrobiota bacterium | reverse complement strand
GTATAGGCCTGCAGGCGGATCAGCGGCGTGCTATTTTTATGAACCTTGAACTGATGCGGAAGATACCAGCCGCTCGCGCACGCCAGGGCGATACTGTTTTCCCCAGGACGTAAAAACTCACCTATCTCGTGCGTCACGCAGAGGCCGCGCTTATCGAGCTTGGTCACGGACGGCGCCAACGGCTCATCCCCCACGCGCTTGCCGTTCACATACAGTTCGTAGTACCCGAGGCTGACCATACTCAGCGCCACCCGGTCCGGTACGGCATCAAGCTTGACCGTCCGCCGCATCCACCAAGTCGGCCGATCCCCTTTGCCTTCGGCAACAGGCGGCGTCATCCACGCGGTGTTCCAATCATCCTCACGTAGTCCCGTTGTAAACTGAGCGGCCTCGCTCCATTCGCTAGCTTCGCCGCGCTGATCCCATACCTTGACCTGCCAGAAATAGCGTTCACCGCTGAGCAGCTGCACCGACTCCGGAATCGTCATCTCCGGCCGGCTCGAATTGATACGCCCACTCTCCCACACATCCGCCTTCGGCAGACCATCAGGCTTTGATGCAATGCGGACGGAATATGCTCCCTGCCGGGCATCGTTGCCTTCCGCACGGATCGACCATCTCAGGGTCGGTGCCGGATCACCGATACCCGCAGCCCCGCTCATGCGGGCGATCTTGAGGTCAACCGGCTCAACAGCCATGGCGGTGCTCAACAGCGCGGCTGACAGCATCAGGCTCGCGGTGATTCCAGTGATAAGGGGATCTTTGCGTTTCAGTTCCATAACGAGTGGAGTTCTACTTATCCAGCACATAGTCGGGATTCAATTTCTGTTCCGGAGCGCCAACTTCTTTTTCCCAACGGCGCAGTTTTTGGATCATCCGCTGCAGTTTTTCGGGATGGCTTTTCGAAAGTTCGTTCTCTTCCTTCGGATCATCCTTCAGGTTGTAGAGCTCAAACGTTCCGTATTCGACCACTTCGCGCAACTTCCAGTCGCCGACAAAAATCACGTTGCGCCAAGGATATTTCCACGTTTTGGTCTTTTCGTTAAACTGCCCGTACTTCGGGTAGTAGCAAACAATCGGCCGATCCGGTAAGGCAGTGGTTTTCCCGGTCAGCAGTCCGGCGAGGCTTTCACCATCGAGCGGATAGTTTTCGGGGGCCGGAATGCCGGCCAGTTCGAGGAACGTCGGGTAGAGATCGATGTGCGTAATGCGCTCGGAACTTTCCGTTCCCGGTTTAATTTTCCCCGGCCACTTAAAGAAATACGGGACCCGCAAGCCCCCGTCATAGACATCGCCCTTCCGACCGCGATACTCTCCCACGAGGTCGGAGCAGTACGATCCGTTGTCCGAAGTGAAAATCACGATCGTATTCTCCTCGATACCCATTTGTTTGAGTGCGTCGAGCAATCGTCCGGCACAATCGTCAAGATGTTTCGTCATCGCCGCCACAACCGGCACCCGTTCTGGATTGCGATCCTTAAACGTCATGCCCTCCAGCTTTGTCTTGAAATGATCAATGTAATCCTGCCGTGTCTCAAGTGGCGCATGCACCAGATAGTACGGCATGTAGAGGAAGAACGGTTGCTTGTTCTTTACGGATTTCTTCATGAACTTGATCGCCTCGCCCGTAAAATATTCAGAAGAATCCATGCCTTCGGGCAGCTCGATTTTGGGGTCGGAGCGGGAGTCGTCGTAATGGCCGCGGCAGACGTGTGCTTCGTCGAATCCCTGGAACCGCGGATGAAGATCCTTGCGGTAATTTCCGGCATGCCATTTTCCGTACATTGCGGTCGTGTAGCCTGCATTCTTGAAGCACTCGGCAAAGGTGGTTTTATCCAAAGCCAATCCCGTGAGCTTCGGCACGATGTATTTGATCAGATGCTCTTTGCCGCGATGATGATCCATCACGCGGTAACCGCCCGTGCGCGGACTGTACTGACCACTCAGGATCGCAATGCGCGACGGCTGGCAGGTCGGGTGCGACGCGTAGCCATTATCAAACCGCATTCCTTCCGAGCAAAGTTTGTCGAGGTTGGGCGTTTCCAGCCACTCGGTGCCATAGCAATGCAGCCCACCATATCCGAGATCATCGGCCAGGATAAACACAATATTAGGCACCCCCGCCTGTGCAAACTGCCCGATCAAAACCATGACGAGCACCCCTATAAAAACTATCCTTCGCATTTTATCTCTCCAGAGCCATTGATATATCACATATATA
>CAZWZW010000371.1:0-2251 GCA_964639125.1 uncultured Verrucomicrobiota bacterium | reverse complement strand
ATTTTTCCTCAACGTATCTCTGGCAATGCGCGATACGGATTCCGATTTCTACAACGTGGCCTATGGCGGACGCCTGACGATCAACGATCTGGCGAAAAAAATTATTGAGCTGACGGGCTCTTCGTCGAAAATTGCATATGCCCCGGAGCGCGCCGGTGACGTGAAGCATTCCATGGCCTCCATCGAAAAAATCAGTGCGGCCGGATTTAAACCGACGTCCAGTTTTGACGAAGGCCTGCGGGCCACCATCGACTTTTTTCTACGCAGATAGGGGGAACAGATGAAACCGGCGACGATCGCAGAACAGTTTGAGGTGTCGGGGCGGTTGGCGAGTATCCGTCCCACCGGCAGCGGCAATGTGAACGACACCTATCTGGCAGTTTTCCGGACCCATTTTTCCGAAGAGCGGATTATTGTGCAGCGGGTGAACCGGCATGTATTCTCGCAACCGGAATGGATCATGGAAAACATGAGCATCCTTACGAACCACTGCCACAAGCAGCTGCAGGTCGAAGCCCCGCAGGCGGACCGGATTTGGCAGCTGCCCCGCATTGTGCCCTGTCAGGATGGACAGGATTTTTTCCGGGATGACAACGGCGACTTCTGGCGGGCGCTGACGTTGATTGCTTCTGCAACCTCCTATGATGTTGCCCAGAGCGCAGAACATGCTTTTGAGATTGGAACGGTGCTTGGCCAGTTTCATCGACTGGTTTCTGAAATGAATCCGCTGAGCCTGCGCGATACCTTGCCGGGCTTCCACGAAACCCCGAACTACCTGGCCCAATACGACGCCATCGTGAACGCTCCATCCGCGCAGGAGCTGATTGAAAGTTCAATGGAGGTCGTGAACCTGTCGCGCTTCATCGAAGAGCGGCGAGACTTTGCCTACACGCTTCAGAACGCCATTGAAGCGGGGGAACTCAAGCTGCGATTGATTCATGGCGACCCCAAAATCAGCAATATCATGATCGACGATGACACCGGAAAGGGCACGGCGATCATCGATCTGGATACGGCCAAGCCGGGGCTGATTCATTATGATTTCGGGGATGCATTGCGCTCGCTCTGCAACCGTGCGGGGGAAGAGACCTGCGAACTGGGCAAGGTGGTATTTGATCTCGATCTTTGCGAGGCCTTTGTGCGCGGTTATATGGTTTATGCCCGGGAGTTTCTCACGGATAGCGATACGCGGTATCTCTACGATTCGATCCGCCTGATTACCTTCGAACTGGGCCTGCGCTTCTTTCAGGACTACCTGGCCGGCAATGTCTATTTCAAGGTCAAGACGCCCGAGCAAAACCTCCAGCGCGCGCAAGTTCAGTTCCGCCTGTGCGAAAGCATTGAAACACGCCGTCGGCAAATCAAAGCGGTTCTGGATTCAGCGATGGTGAGCCAATAAAAAACGCCCCGCTGTTCAGCGGGACGTTCGCGTTTCCATAGATTGGGGGAAACTACATCATGAAGCGACGGCGGATGAAAAGGACCGCGCCACCGAATGCGCCGACCATGCCGAGTGTGGCTGGCTCCGGGATAGCGGTCACATCGGCTTCGATGTTGTCGAGGAATATTCCGCCGGCGCTGGTATAGCTTCCGTTGTCGGTGCTGATTTGGATTCCGCCTACAGCGGCACCGGCTCCAACTGCAACATCATAGGAACCTGTAACCGTTGTCCATGTACCGTTCTTTGCGGTTTCTCCTGTGCTGTCATCATTGAAGCTGAACGTCTGAGCTGTTGCTGCTGAGGTATACCATGCGTCAGATACATTCAGGTTCTGGCTGCTGTTGTCGTATCTGACCTTCACCATCCAGCTCGAAGGATCCAGACCGCCATTGGAGTCATAGCCTAGAATATCGAACGACCAACTTACGCGAACAACCTGCGTAGCATTTGCGCCGCCATCGGTCATATCGATTTTCTGGAGGTAGATACCGGCGTTGGATCCATGGGGATTCAGCGTTTTAAAGTAGAGGGCGTTGGCATGGGCGCCGCCCTTGTCGCGAATGATGTAGTCCGTGCCGCTGCTGCCTCCGTGGAAGGCCAGCGTGTTGGCCACCGTATTGGATCCGACATATACCTGGTCGGAGGTAAAGTCGTATTGGGCGGTGTTGGCTCGCACAGTGGTTCCTGCTGCTATGCCGTTGAAATCGTAATTCAAGACAATAGCGGCGTGTGAATATGCTGTCGATAGAGCAATTAGGCCTAACACGAAGCTTGTTTTTCCCTTTCACATCAATCCCTATATCGTGGGCC
>CAZWZW010000370.1:0-2298 GCA_964639125.1 uncultured Verrucomicrobiota bacterium | reverse complement strand
CGTACATCCGGTGGTGTGAGAGCTGAGGGAGGGCAACCTCCCTCGGCTACTCGATCTTTGGCAGATTCACCCTTGCCTGGGGGAGAGCCAAAAATAAAGCTCTCGCCAAGCAAGCCCCGGGGATATTGCTAAACTTCGATGAAGTATTCGCCGGGCTCACCGAATTCATAAATGGCCGCATTACGGTTTTCAAAGCGGAAACCGCGAATCTTCAGGTATTCCGGGACGGTGTCGCTGGCGAGCTCTTCCTCGGTCAGTTTGACGAGTTCGAAACCTTCGTTTTCAAACTTCTGCCCCACCACAACAACCTTGGCTCCCTCGCACGCTTTGATGACCAGTGCCGAGCGTCCCGCTAATTCAACGCCCTCAAGCGCGATTTCCTTACCATCAAGAATCAGCGTGGCTTCGTCAGAGAGGGTGCAATCGGAAATCTTAGTGCGCCCTTCGGCCATGGTCATAGCGAATGATGGGCGGAGCAAAACCTTGGGTCCATTGGTAAATGGCACACCCAAAACCAGCTCTTCATCTGCTTCCACCACCTTGGTGCCGGCAGCGACCAGCCGCATGCGCCCGGCCCGGTAAAAGTCGGATTCCGCGGAAGCACCGGATTCCGCCGGGCCGCCGGATGCGTGCCTGGCGGCTGCATCCACAATGTTGTTCTTGTTGGCGGAAAAACTCCAGCGGCGGTCAAAGATTGAAACGCCTACCTTTTCATCGGGGCCGAACAACTTCGGCAGATCCTGCATCATGGTTTCGAGGCGGGTCGGCTTCTTAAACGAGATTTTGGTTTCGTCGGCATATTTCGGGTTCACGAACTCCGCAATGATCCCTTGCGAACGTTCCAGAATCTTCACATACGACGCCATTCGAATCACGAGCACATTGATATTGCCGGGGAACACGGAAAAACCCTGTTCATTCGGCACGTCGCCATCGGGGCTGATCGTGGCACGCAGCAACGGATCGAGCTGGTTGTATTCCACATTCAACGTCAGCTCCTTGCCATTCCCCACCAACTTTGCGAGCCCGCCAACGGCTTCGCCGGGGATGCGGTTAACCGCAATCGAATTAAAGTCGAACCCGTTTTCGGCGGAAACACCCAGTGCGGCCGGCACCGCGTTGAAGACCTGCCCGTTGGTGTCCTGAATGAACAGCAGGTGTTCAATACCGTCCTTTTCCAACCTAGCTGCGAGACCGCTGGTGTAGAGCAGCATGTGGATATCGCCATGACCATGCGGCTTGAGAATCAGTTCATATTTTCCTTTTAGCGCCAGCGCCCCATCATTGTCGGCAATGGCCGGAACCAGCTCCTGCTGGAGAATATGAACCTGATCCTTCTTCAGGCCAAAATAGTCGTTGGCTTCAAAGGCCTGAATGGTCTTCGGGCCGGTGTCCTGCGAAACCATAATGATGAACGGAACGGGCTGTGGATTTTCCATGCGCGCTTCCATGGCCTTAAGACAGGATGCATAGTGTTTCAGATATGGCGTGGTTTCGAGCACCTCCACCGGAATATCGAGCTTGATGCCGTTGTAGCCCAAACGCTCGCCCAGCCCGCCAGCCACCAGCACAACACCGGTTTTATCGAATTGCTTTACGCCGATTGCTTCATAGTGGTCGTAGGTTTCATCAAACATGGTCAGGTCGACCGTATTCGGCTGATGCGGCTCAAACCCCTCGAACGGGTTGTTCCCCTCCTTGGCTTCGGCCAGCAATTTCCGGGCATTGGTAATATACCCCGTCAAACCGCCGGGATAGTTGCCATCGATTTTCGTGAGGGCCGCAAGAAATTCGATTTTGGACTCGTCCGCCGTGCCCGGCGCGTCCCAATCCGCAAACAGGTGTTGCTGCCCCTCATCGACCAGTTTAGTAATCAACCTGCGGTCCGATTCTGAAAATGTTTCCAAATTGGCTGCTAATCCGGCCAGCTCCGGCGCCTTCAAAAACTCATTATTCATACTTATTCCTTGTTATAAATTAATTATTTCAAACTCCAGCCTGCTTCAGGAGTACAACAATAACGGGGCGAATCATGCAAAGAGCCACTGATTAATTCCATGCTATTTTTAATGTTTTATTGCAACACCTTCATCCCTGAAAACCTAACGCTATTATCATAGCGATGAACATAGAATATTTGACCCGGCGATTTCTAAATAATTCCCATCTGAAACTACTGGAAGACTGTAAGAAACTCCGATACGCACCACTTGATCCACATGAAAAGTCCTTGCCCTGCCAGGGTACGAATCCCGTCCTCACTCACATGCGCGGTCTGTCCGAGATTCGGGCGTCGTC
>CAZWZW010000369.1:0-2313 GCA_964639125.1 uncultured Verrucomicrobiota bacterium | reverse complement strand
ATTTTAATGGCACGCATAAAACAGTATCAAACCCCGCCGGAAGACCGGGTCCCGGCTAAGCAGAAAATCGGTTTCGGATTCGGGGGCATTACTCAGGTTCTGGGATCTCATTCTATCAGCAATCTGGCGCACTTTGTCTTGAATATCGGCCTTGGTGTCAATCCGGTGCTGGTCGGGTTGGCTCAAACCATTCCGCGACTGTGGGATGCCGTCAGCGATCCGCTGGTCGGGCATCTCTCGGATAACACCCATGGTCGGTGGGGGAAACGGCGGCCCTATATCTTTGTCGGCGCGATCCTGACTGGTGTTCTGTTCGCGCTGCTCTGGGCGATGCCGGAGGGGTGGAGCGAAACCGGTTACTTTGCTTATTTCCTCGGCATGTCGATGCTCTATTATACCGCGTTGACCATCTTCATGGTTCCATGGGGCGCGCTCGGGCTGGAGATGTCGCGCGACTACAGCGAAAAAACCCGGATTCAAGCGGTCGGCAATCTTTTCGGCAATGTGGGAGCCTTTGCCATGCCCTGGCTGTTTGCGCTGACCCAATTGGATGTGTTTGAAGACGGTTTGCAAGGTGCGCGGGTGGTGGGAATCGCGATGGGCGTTGTTCTTTGCATCACCGGGATGGTTCCGGCCCTGGTCTGCCGGGAGAAAGAGTCGTCTGCGGCTGCAGGAAAGCCGGTGCGGCTGCTGGAGGGCTTGCGAATTACATTAACCAACCGGATCTTTCTGCTTCTGATGACGGCTGTTTTTCTCGCCGCGACCTCGTTCTTTATCGTCTGCACACTCTCTCCCTACATCATCATATATCATGTGATGGGCGGTGACCTAAAAGCGGCCTCTTTCTTTACCGGCATCAATGGCACGGCTTGGGTGGTCAGCGCCATTCTATTCGTCGCTCCGGTTACCTGGGCGGCGACGTATTTTGGGAAAAGAGCCACCTTCATGGTGTTTCTGGCGGTGAACCTGCTCGGGCATGTTTCTAAAATCTGGTGCTACGACCCGGCACATCCCTGGCTAGTGGTCATTCCGCCGGCGCTGGTTTCCGCCGGATTTGTTTCCCTGTGGGTGGTGGGCCTGTCCATGATCGCCGATATCTGCGATCTGGACGAACTCGATACCGGCAACCATCGTGCGGGGAGTTATCAGGCGGTGTACGGTTGGATCGTGAAAACCGGTATTTCGGTGTCCACCTTGATCAGCGGGATCTTGCTGGTGCAGATCGGCTTTGACGCGGAGCTGGCCGTGCAATCCGCTGAGACCATACTGCGGTTGCGGGTGCTAGAGGCGACCATTCCCGCGCTGGCCACGGCGGCAGCCATTGCGGTTATCGCCCGCTATCCACTCTCAGAGAGTCGGGTGCATGAAATCCGGGCAGCTCTGGGAAAGCGCAGCGGGCTTGCGGATGAGGAAACGTAAAAACGATGATGTACGTTGTTTTTTTGAACCCCGGATGGCAAAGGACGAGAGGGTGCCCTGAGCCTCAATCGGAGCCGTATGGCATATGGAAGAGGGAAATGGAGAATCAAGAATGAAAAAAACAACACGAATTATAATCACAACATTGCTGCTGGTGCCATTGGTCGCATTGCCTGCCGCCCATACGCCCGCGAAGAGACCCAACATAGTCTTCATCCTGGCGGATGATCTGGGGTGGGCGGATCTGCCCGCTTACGGGAACCGGTTCAATGAAGCGCCCAACCTGAGCCGGCTGGCGGCGGAGGGGATGCGCTTCACCGATGCCTACGCCGCCTGTCCGGTTTGTTCGCCGACGCGGGCCAGTTTAATGTCGGGCCAGTATCCCGCCCGTGTGGGCATCATTGATTGGATTCCGGGCCACTGGAGACCGTTCGAGAAGGTCATTGTTCCGAAAAACCGCACGCAGTATCTGCCGGAGGAGGTGGTGACCATTGCGGAGTCCCTGAAAAAAGCGGGGTACGCGACCGCCATGTTCGGGAAGTGGCATCTTGGGTATACCAAAGAGAGTCATCCGCTGAATCAGGGGTTTGATGAGGCCAATGTCGGGCAGGGCTATTTTAATGTTAAATTTGATCCGCCCAGAGAGGAGGGCACGGAAAAAATTATGGCAGAACGTTTGACCGATTTCAGTGTCGATTTTATGGATCGTCATCAGGATCAACCGTTCTTTCTTTTTCTGTCGCACTGGGATGTGCATTGCTTGTTTGATGCTGAGGATGGGTTGATTCAAAAATATCTTAAAAAAGAACCGGTGCCCGGCTACCCGTGTAATCCAATTTATGCGGCGATGATAGAGCATCTGGATAATAGCACCGGCCGTGTGCTGAAAAAACT
>CAZWZW010000368.1:0-2314 GCA_964639125.1 uncultured Verrucomicrobiota bacterium | reverse complement strand
GGTTTCTATTCGGCGCTTCGTCGTCGCTTATTATGGGCGTTATTGTCTGTCCTCCTTCTGGTTGCCCGGCTCCCCATACTTCGCCTGCATCGCTTCCAACTTCCTCCGTAGGCGTCTGACCGTATCCCGTTCCTTGCGCCATTTCCGTTCGACTGCCGCAAATTCCTGTTGCTCAGTAGGGTTCATGGTCCCGCTCCTTTCCGGTGAACCGCGTCAAACTCCCGATCCAGACGGTTTCGATGGAGATGTTGCGTTCCCCCTGCCTCTGCTTCCCGATGATAATTTCGGACTTGGCTTGGCAGGCTGTTACGTTGTGGTCCGGTGCCTTCTCCTGGCACTCTTCGCAATCTGCGTTTGGTCGCCATGGGAAAAGGATAACGTCGGCGTCGGCTTCGATCATTCCTGAGCCTCGCAGGTCGCTCATACCGGGTTTGCGTTTTTCCTTCTGCGATCCGCGGGAGAGTTGGGATAGTAAAACGACACAAACCTTTTCCGTTTTCGCTAAGTTTTTGAGCCGCCCGGTAATCTCTCCTATTGCCTGATTTTCCCGGTTTTTGTCATAGCCCATGATTTGCAGGTAATCGACTACCACTAAGCCGATGTTGTGCTTCCTCTTCCATTTCCTCACCTTGCGTTCGATCTCTCCGATTTTGCACCCGGCGGTATCGTCTACCCAGATCGGCCATTCGTGCATCAGATTGATTCCGTTGGTCATACGTGCCCAATCGGCTTCCTGGAACCTGGCGGAGCGGATGCGTCCCATCGGGACACCTGACGCGGTGGCGAGTGAGCGGAAATAGAGCTGCTGGTCAGTCATCTCCAGCGAGTGGATTAGCACCCCTTCCCCGCTGGCTGCAACGGCTTCGGCGAGGCTGATAGCGAATGCTGTTTTCCCCATGGAGGGAGGTCCGGCAATTACCACCAGATCCCCCCGGTGGAGTCCTTCGGTCGCATCGTCGAGGTCGTAGAGCCCGGTCGGCATCCCGATAATTCCATCGGCGGAGTGGCGGCGTTCAAGTTCCTTCATCCCCTCACCGATGATTTCCTTGAGCGGTTTCGGTTCGGATTTATCAGCTGGTTCAACGGACGCGAGGTATTGACGGATGACCGTTTCCCCGTCCTCAATGGTTTCGACCATTCGCAGTTGTGAGGAAAGCACCCCGCGTTGCCTGTGGCCGTAATCCTCCCGCAATTGAATGCAGTAGTCGCCAAAGTCGCCGGTTGTCTCGTCAGAGACCATCCATTCGGCTAGAACGGGCATTCCTACACCCGATTCGTTGGAGATAGTGAGCATGTCGCCGGTATCGGTCGATTTAATCGCTGAAAAGACGCTGGCATAGTCGCCGTCGAAAAACTCGGTTCGGAGATGTTCAATTCCAAATCGGCGGTATGTTGCTATGGCTATCATGTTGTTGATAATGGCGCGTTGGAGGATCATAGGGCACCGTATTTTCTGAGTGTGGCTTCAATGTCGGCTTCTTCCTGCTTCGACATTTTCGGCTTCTTCGGTTGTGAAATATGGACTGTCTTTGCTTGGTCCTGCGCTTTCCCTAGCCAGCCGACGATAAATCGCTTGATTCCGGCGGCGGTCTTTCGGTTCTTCACGTTGGCTTCACACCATCCCGCCATCTTCCGGAGTTCTCCCAAAACATCCACGGCAGGATAGAGGTCGGTCCATGTGTCTATCTCTTCCTGACAGACACCGTGATATTTTTTGGTGTTGAGTATCAGGTTGATGATTGCGTCTTTCTTTTTCGGGTGGTCAATCACCTTCGGGCCTGAGACGTTTTGCGGCTCAGGGTAAGAGGTTTTAGGTTCTTTCTTTCCCTTGTTCCCTTGTTCCCTTCTTTCTTCTGTGTTCATTTGGTGTTCATTTGGTGTTCGCTTGGTGTTCATTTGGTGTTCGTTTTGGTGTTCACTCTGCTGATACTGCACCCAATTAACTATTGTAATCACTCGGTTTTTTGACATTGTTTGTTGTTCAATTTGGTGTTCGTTTTGGAAACATGACAAAATACGTTGCACTTTATTTTCATTCACGCCTGTTGCTGCGGCTATCGTTCGGCGGGAGGCAATAAACTGGCCTGGATTCAGTTTGATCGTGCGGCCGCTTATGAATGCTTCGCTGCCCTTAAAATTCGCTCGCATCAATAGATATATCCAGACGTGGACATAATCAGCCTTTCGATACCAACCTTTATCAAGCAGCGATCTGTGAAGTAGTATGAAACCGTTGGTAATCACATTTACTCCTGATGCAAACGCAAAATGCCCCGCAATCCTTGCCTTGTCTCAATAAACGCCAATCCATCGA
>CAZWZW010000367.1:0-2321 GCA_964639125.1 uncultured Verrucomicrobiota bacterium | reverse complement strand
GAGCCTCGGTTTTTGATATTTGCCATATGGGCGAATTTGAGTTGAGCGGGGCATCAGCCAGTCAAGATCTTGAAAAACTGCTCACGTGTAACATTGAAACGATGCAGGTTGGGCAGGTGCGCTATGGCTTTATGCTCAATGAAGAGGGCGGAGTGATCGACGATCTAACCTGCTATCGCATGGATAAAAATCGCTACATGCTGGTTGTCAATGCCGGCACCGCCGAGCAGGATGCAGAGTGGATCAAGAAACAGATTTCTGCCGACACGCAATTTTCCGACCTCTCTCCGCAGATGGCAAAGCTGGATATTCAAGGGCCGGAGTCGCGCACGGTGCTTGAGGATGTATTTGGCTGTCCGCTTCCTGACCTAGGCTATTTCCGCTTTAGGGAATTTCAGGCATTGGACGCCTCCTGCATTCTTAGTCGAACGGGCTATACGGGCGAGTGGGGCTATGAAATTTATATTTCAAACGAAGCGGCAGGTCAGCTTTGGACGAAGATTATAGAGCATGAATTGGCTGCTCCCGGCGGGCTTGGCGCGCGCGATACGCTTCGGCTGGAAATGGGCTATCCTCTCTATGGACATGAGCTGAGCGCCACTCAGACTCCCGATGCAACATCCCGCGGCGCGTTCATCAACATGAACAAGGACTTTATTGGCAAAGGTAGGGTGCAAACTCATCTGGAAGCTCCTGCACAGCTATTGGTGGGGCTTAAGTTTGATTCCAAGCGTGCGGCCCGCGAGCATGATAAGGTGTTTTATGATGGCGAGCCTGTCGGCAAAGTGACGAGCGGCTCGGTTGCGCCCAGTCTTGGCCTGGCTGTGGCCATGGCTTTCGTTGCGCCGAAATGCACCGAGTTGGGCACGGTGGTGCAAGTTGAAATCCGCGGGAAACAATTCCCTGCCACGATCGTCGACCTGCCATTCTACAAGAATGGAACCGCGCGCGGATAAAATTACTTCTGTACATTATAGAAAGAGAAAATTATGAAAAAGACACCGTTTTGTGCTACCAGTGAGCACGATCAGCAGGAGATGTTCGAATCATTGGGAATCTCTGATTTCGATGAGCTGTTCGATGCGGTTCCAGATGAGCTGCGTTCCGATGTGCTGGCTGTTCCCGAAGGTCTTTCCGAAATGGAAATGATGCAGCACATTCGAAAGATTGCGTCAAAAAACTCCACCGATCTCGTAAATTTTTGCGGTGCAGGGTTTTACGATCACTATATTCCGGCGGCTGTGGATGCGCTTGCCAGCCGGGGTGAATTCTACACCGCATACACACCGTATCAGCCGGAGGCTTCGCAAGGCACTCTGCAGGCTGCGTTTGAATATCAAACCGCGATTTGCCGTCTGACCGGTATGGAGGTTGCAAATGCGTCGTTGTTCGATGGAGGCACGGCACTCTTCGAGGGCATCATGATGGCGTTACGTACCACAAAGCGAAACAAGGTGCTGGTGGATGAAGGGGTGAGCCCAATCTACCGAGAAATGCTTCGTTGCTACACGCAAAACCTTTCGGTTGATTATCAGGAAATTTCACTGGGGAAAGATGGGGTTGCGAATCGTGCGGCTTATGCGGATGCGCTCGATGATTCGGTTGGCGCGGTGGTACTGCAAAATCCAAACTTCTTCGGGTGTCTGGATAATCTTTCCGAGCTGATCGATAAAATCCATTCGGTAAAGGCGTTGGCGATTCTGTCAGCTTATCCCCAGGCGCTTTCCCATGTTGAAACGCCCGGTGCCATGGGTGCCGACATTGTCACCGGAGAGGGCCAGAGCCTCGGACTTCCGCTCAACTTTGGCGGCCCCTATCTCGGATTCATGGCGACGAAGAAAAAATATGTGCGCAAGATGCCTGGCCGGATTGTTGGTGAGACGGAGGATGCACAGGGGCGCCGTGGTTATGTGCTGACCCTGCAGGCTCGCGAACAACATATCCGCCGCGAAAAAGCCACGTCTAATATTTGCAGCAACGTACAGCTCTGTGCGCTGCGGGCCATCATCTATCTTTCGCTCGTGGGCCGCGAAGGGTTTCAGGATGTTGGGCGGCAGTGTATGGACCGGGCAAGTTATGCATGGCATAAGCTTCTGGCCATTGAGGGCGTTGAGCCCGCATTCAATCGGCGATTTTTCAATGAATTTGCCATCCGGCTTCCGAAGAATGCGTCAACGGTAGTCAGTGCGTTGGTTGATCAAGGCATTGCGGCTGGCTTCCCGGTCGGGCGCTACTATGAAGGCATGGATAATGTTTTGCTGGTGGCTTTCACCGAAAAGCGCACGAAGGAAGAAATCGACGTGATGGTGGCGAAGCTGGAA
>CAZWZW010000366.1:0-2325 GCA_964639125.1 uncultured Verrucomicrobiota bacterium | reverse complement strand
TGAAATAAAGCACAACCATGATTCAGAATCTTATTTCTGTTCTTGTGCTGATGGCTTCCGCGGTTTCGGCACAGATTAAACAGCCCTATGTCTGGAGCCACTCCACCGAGGGGAACAGATTGTCGGTCGAGGTCTTCATCCCTGCGGGATCGTATCTCTACACGGATCGGACGTCCGTCGATGTGACCGCTGCCGGAGCACCGCTATCGGTGCCTTCCGGGCAGACGCACACCGACGCGTTCGGAACGGCGACGATCTACGCCGACGGGCAAACGCACCGCTGGGTATATGCCGTTGAGCCGGAAAAGGTCTATCCCGTCACCATCCACTATCAGGGCTGCGGCACACCCGCCGGTGGGGGCGGAGCCATCTGCTATCCGCCCGCCACGGAAACCTTTACGGTCGGACTTCCGGATGCCGGAGTTCCAGTCGTTGGAACCCCGATGGCGGATCGTTCGCTGGATACCTTGCTCGATCGCTTTGAAACCGTACGGACAGATGGGGGCATCAAGAATGTTAATGAAATGATGGCCTTTCTGGATATCGACCAGCCGGTTTCATCATCGGTCGGTTTTCTTGACGGGAAAAGCGGGCTGCTACTCCTTCTGCTGGTGCTGGTCGGCGGGATGGCGTTGAACCTGACCCCGTGTGTACTACCGATGATCCCGGTCAATCTGGCAATCATTGGTGCCGGATCGGTGGCCACCTCCAAGCGGCAGGGATTCGTCCGCGGGGGCGTCTACGGGCTTGGCATCGCCCTCGCCTATGGAGGGCTGGGCGTTTTTGCTGTGCTGACCGGCAGCAAGTTTGGAACGCTTAACGCATCGCCGGTTTTCAACTTTATCATTGCCGGCGTATTCATTCTGCTGGCGCTTTCCATGTTTGGTCTGATGAATATTGATCTGTCACACTTCGGCGCGCGGTTCGGGGTGTCCGATGAAAAACGGGGCCGTCTGTTTCCCGCGTTTCTCATGGGCATCGTTGCCGCATTGTTGGCCGGTGCCTGCGTGGCACCCATCGTGATTGCCGTACTGCTCCAATCCACCACGCTGTATGCCAATGGACATCTGTCCGGCCTCTTTCTTCCCTTGTTGCTGGGGATCGGCATGGCGCTGCCCTGGCCGATCGCCGGTGCCGGCTTGGCCGTGTTGCCGAAACCCGGAGCATGGATGGTAAAGGTCAAGCATGGCTTCGGCGTGCTGATCGCGTTGATGGCGCTTTATTATGGGTATCTCGGCGTCGAGTTGCTCCCCGCCCATGGCGCATCCACCGCGCAGGAAAGCACCATCGCCGAATTCAAAAGCGGCTTGCTCCAGGCATTGGAAGACGACCGGCCCGTCTTCATCGATTTCTGGGCGAGCTGGTGCAAAAACTGTCTAAAGATGAACCTCACTACGTTCAAGGATAAAACGATCATTGATCGTTTGCATGATTTTCAGGAGGTCCGGTTCCAAGCGGAAGATCCGGGTGAACCGGAGACCAAGCAGATTATGGATCGATACAGACTGCCTGGATTGCCGGGCTACGTGATCCTTCAACCCAAAAAATAACCCAAGTAGGAGAAATACCATGAAGAAGAAAGTATTATTAGTCGGTTTCATTGCAATGACCGGAACCCTGCTGACCCTCACCGGTTGCAAGAGCACCTGTAACATGATGCACCACGAATCAGACGACGCCCAATCCAGCATGACCGCGAAGCAGTGCCCTCCCGGATGCACCTGCGCCAAGTGCACCGCCGCGAAAGCCAAATAGAACGAAAGAATGCCGAAGCCGGGGCGGTAACGCTCCGGCTTGCAGGTGTGAGTTGTGTGCCGTACCTGCCGCCCGGAGGACGTCGAGATTGTCCCCGAAATATGAAATTACACGTCCTGCGTAAGGATTCCGTATCTCCTACGACTACCTGTTGTCCGGGCGATAGGCGACCGGACAACGGAAGGAGATACCCCATGAAGAAACTAACTTTATTCATCATAGCCCTGGGGGTTGCCCTCTCGGTATCTGCGCAGGACTTTGATGCCTTGCTGCAACAGCATGTCGTCAATGGCCGCGTGGATTATCGTGCGCTACAGGCCGATCCCGCCCCGCTTCAAACCTATTTGAAACAGGCGGGCGCGGTGACCAAGACTGAATTCAACGGCTGGGGTGAAAAACGGCAGCTCGCCTTCCTGATCAATCTTTACAATGCCTCAACCTTGCAGTTGATCGTCGATCACTATCCGGTCAAAAGCATCAAAAAAATCCGCCGCGGTTTCAAAGGCCCGTGGGATCAGCCGGTGGTTGTCCTGTTTGGGAAAAAGATTACGCTCAATGAACTGGAGCACG
>CAZWZW010000365.1:0-2325 GCA_964639125.1 uncultured Verrucomicrobiota bacterium | reverse complement strand
CGCAATGGCACAGCGGCGGCCTTGCCACCGGGGGCGCGGTGAATGGAAAAGTGAGTGGGCGTCCATTGGCCACCTCCAACCTGCCGCTGCGCACCGGAAAGGGTTGGCTCTACGAAGGCGGTATCCGCGAGGCGTTCATTGTGAAGTGGCCGGGTGTGACCCGGCCCGGAAGCGTGAATACGATCGACGTCGTCATTCAGACCGATCTTTTTCCGACCTTCCTGGATATGGCCGGCTTGCCGCTGCAACCGCAGCATCATATGGATGGTACAAGCATTGTGCCCTCGCTCAAAGGTCGGGACTTCAACCGGTGGAAACCGCTCTTCTGGCACTCGCCAACGAGCCGCCCTTACAGCACGGGCGATACCGACAGCACTGCCGTTCGCATCGGCGACTATAAATTGATCGAATGGTACAACGCCGACCACGTTGAGCTTTACGACCTCTCGAAAGATATCGGCGAACAGAACGACCTCTCGAAAAAGATGCCGGAAAAGACGGCGGAAATGCTGGCCTTAGTGCATGACTGGCGCAAGGAAATCAACGCGCATACACGCGAACAAAAATGGACAGGGAAGGTGGGAAAATGAAACGTATTCTAGGTGTAGTTCTACTGGCGGGCCTGTGCGCCTCGGCCATGGCCGCCACAAAACCAAATATCCTGTTTATTGCGGTGGACGACCTGAAGCCGTTGCTCGGGTGCTATGGCGATAAAGATGTACTTTCGCCAAATATCGACAAGTTGGCGGATCGGGGCACGGTGTTCCTGAACAATTCCTGCCAACAGTCGGTTTGCGGGCCGTCGCGCGCGAGTCTGATGACGGGCTGCTATACCGACACCACCAAGATCTACGACTTGCACACGCTGATTCGCGACAAGAACCCCGACATCCTGACCCTGCCGCAATATTTCAGGCAACAGGGCTACGAAACGACCGGTGTCGGCAAAACCTACGATCCGCGCAGTGTCGATGCCGATTATGACAAGCCGTCGTGGTCGCAGCCGTATTACCACAGCCCCGCACCGGAATATTTTGCCGGTGGGGTCGATCCGCAAGGCGGTTACCATGCGCCCGAGGTGGCTTCCGCCAAGGATGCTTTGCAGGCCTACTTGAAAAAAGAGGGGATCAGGAAAAGCGACAAGAAGGCCTACAAACAGGCGATTCAAAAGTTTCCAAAGTTTAAGCCGGTCAGCGAGTGTATCGACCTTCCGGACGACGCCTACAAGGATGGTGCATCGGCCAACTATGCCCTCGAAAAAATGGAGCAGCTGGCCGCAGGCGGAAAGCCGTTCTTTCTGTCCGTTGGTTTTTCAAAGCCCCATCTTCCGTTTGTGGCTCCGAAGAAGTATTGGGATCTCTATGATCGCTCGAAGATCCAGCTTGCACCATTCCAGAAGATGCCCGAGGGCGCACCGGGGTATGCTTATCAGGATTCGTGGGAGCTGGTGAATGGCTATTCGGGGATTTCGGAAGACCGACCTTTCCCGGAGGACTTTCAGCGCCGGATGATCCATGGCTACCGTGCCTGTGTGAGTTATACCGACGCGCAAATCGGAAAGGTACTTCATAAACTTGATGAGCTTGGGCTGGCCGAAAATACCATCGTTGTGCTCTGGGGCGACCACGGCTGGCACCTTGGCGACCACGGCATGTTCTGCAAGCACACCAACTATGAGCAGGCGGTGCGCGCACCGTTGATTTTTGCCGCTCCGGCGCAGAAGGCCAAGGGAGTAAAAACCGAATCGCCAACCGAGTTTGTCGACATTTTCCCGACGCTCTGCGAACTCGCCGGACTCCCCGTTCCTAAAAGTTGCGAGGGCCTCTCGCTTGTCCCCATTCTGGAAAGCCCGGAGGCGATGGTGCACGAGGCGGGGCTGGAGCAATATCCGCGCAATAACAATAAAATGGGCTACACGCTGCGCGATAAACGCTACCGCTATGTCAAATGGGTCAAGATGGATTATTATGCTGGCGAGCGCTCTGGACCCATGGATGCCAATGAGCTTTACGACTATGAAAAGGACCCGCTCGAAACCGTTAACCTGGCCAATAATCCGGAATATAAAGACGTGATCGCCAACTTTGAACGCATCTTCAAAAAGCGCGGAATCGCGCAGGAAAAATAGCATTAAAAAACAACTGACACTTTTTGTTCTGGGGGTGACCATGATTGCGATGGCGGGGGATAAACCGCGGGATGCGTGGTATGTGAATGAACGGCTGGGCCGGGGCGTGAATATGGGGAATATGCTCGAAGCGCCTCGGGATGGGGCCTGGGAACGGCTGGACCTGCAGTATTTTGAGTTGATCAAGGCCGCCGGAT
>CAZWZW010000364.1:0-2328 GCA_964639125.1 uncultured Verrucomicrobiota bacterium | reverse complement strand
TTGATTGCGACACGAAGTCGCGTAGGTATTTGTTATGATTAGGCTATTCGATTCTCGAAGTCTAATACATAACCCGGTGTTCTGTCACCGGTATCCAGCAGGGCCATGCGTTGAGGAGTACTGCTCCGATGGGTGTGAAGCGTCTTGTAATGTAGCCCGAGGAAGCAATTCCTGGAGAGTGAACCGTGAGGAACACTCAATGCTGCCAGCATCAGGGCGGTAGGGAGCTAGGATAGAACAATATGGTTAACGATCATGTGAACCGCTGCACCGTCGTCATCAAGACTAAGCCAAAGATGCTGACAGGCTTAAACCAAAAGGTGTGTGATCAGGTAGGAGGGCTTCAAGTTTCCTCCTCGCAGATGTTGAATCACCGGCGGAGGGGCGGAACCTAAGTTGTTCATAGTGGTATTTACGCGGAACGTGGGAACCCCGTACCCTCCTGTTTCTCTGAAGCAGGAAAGCGAGCTGTAAGGCGAGCCGACAGGATGTGCGGGTGTAGGATGATGGAAAAAGCAAATGCCGTTTTGTAATGAGGCGGATACGGAGTGAAACATATCCGGCACGAAAGCGCGCCCACGTCCATCTGGTGCTTCTTTGCGAGAGAATTTGGAGAACCGATACAATGAAGGAAAAGCAAATGACGGTGGCTACGGTTACTGGTGCGTCTTCAGCATGTTTTACGCAATGGAACAGTATTAACTGGACTGTTGTCTACAAGCATGTCCATCGGCTGCAAGTGCGTATCGCAAAGGCGGTTGAGCAGGAACGCTGGCACAAGGTTGCCGCCTTGAGTCATATTCTTACTCACTCGTATTACGGCAAGCTATGGGCTGTAAGACGAGTCGTTTCCAATAAAGGTAAAAACACGGCAGGCGTCGACAGAATCATCTGGAAGACGCCGAAACAGAAGCTGAACGCGGTCAAAGAGCTGCGGCAACGGGGTTATCGGCCTCAACCGCTGCGCAGGGTCTACATACCCAAATCCAACGGCAAACAACGCCCGCTTGGTATTCCCACGATGAAGGACAGAGCTATGCAAGCGTTATACGCGCTGGCGCTGACCCCTATCGCGGAGATGCTGGCTGACCGGAACTCTTTCGGATTCCGGGAAAGACGCAGAGTTGCCGATGCCATCGAACAATGCTTCATTTGTCTTGCTCGCAAGACGTCGGCGCATTGGGTGTTGGAGGCGGATATCAAGGCCTGCTTTGATCGAATCGATCACGATTGGATGATTCGGCACATCCCCATGGATAGTCGAATTTTATCTGCGTGGTTGAAATCGGGCTATATCGAAGAGGATATTTTCAGAAGGACGGAAGAGGGAACACCGCAGGGTGGCATCATCAGTCCGGTGCTTGCCAACATGGTGCTCGATGGTCTGGAGGCGGTGGTTCATTCATCCGTCGCCAAAACGGGGACGAATGTCCACGTGATCCGTTATGCGGATGACTTCATCGTCACCGGAGCAAGCCCCGAAATACTGATGGAACAGGTCAAACCGGCGGTGGAAGCGTTTCTCACATGCAGGGGGCTTGAGCTCTCGCAGGAGAAAACCCATCTGCGCTCTATTCACGATGGCTTTGACTTTCTCGGATTCAACGTACGCAAGTACGACGGCAAGCTGCTGATCAAACCCTCCGGGGCAAAGATCAAAAGCTTCAAGAAACGAATTCGCGAATACATCAACAGCAACGTCTCAATGGAAGCAGGGTGCTTTCTAAAAGGGGTGAATAGCCGCTTGCGCGGGTTCGCTAACTTCTATCGTCACGTCATCTCGAAGATGGTTTTCAATGATATTGACCGACACGTTGATCGGCTGCTTCGAAACTGGATGCGTCGCCGCCATCGCGGCAAAACCATCACTTGGTGTAGAAACAAATACATGAAGCGATGGGGTATACGGTGGCAGTTCAGCATTGAGTCGAGGCTTAAAACGGGCGCGATAAAAATCGCCAGGTTGTTTCATGCTGCGGATTTACCAATCATTCGGCACATCAAGATTAAGGGTGAGGCACACCCCTATGATCCACTCTATGCAGTATATTTCGAGCAGCGACGAAACCGACAGTGGCGACGTCGAATGATGGATCAAAGGTTTCTCACTACTACGGTCTTGGAACGAATCTGAATGAGGTGTGGAGACACGTTTATTGGAGAGCCGCCGGGTCGCGAAAGCGGCTTATGAAGGGCTTGAGCTGTTTGCTGGGAAACTCGCACGGCCAGTTCTTAGAGGGCTTGGGGCTGGTAACAGCTCCCGACTACTCGGCTTTAATAACTTGTGCATTTGAAGCGCAGGACTTTTGTTCAGCATCAAGGCGTAAA
>CAZWZW010000363.1:0-2331 GCA_964639125.1 uncultured Verrucomicrobiota bacterium | reverse complement strand
GGAGCGCGAAGACGCAAAGGCACGAAGATTTTCTAACTTTGTTTCTTAGCGTCTTTGCGCTCATCCGAATTCATCCTTTATTTGGCTTCTCGCCGAAACAGCATCTTGCCGAAGGAGTCGATGTGTTCCGTCAGCGCCGGGGTGTCGATCGTGTTATAGTTAATCACATCGAATTTATATGGAAGGGGTAGCTCTTCGTTGAGGTGGGCGCTGAGGCGGGAAATGGTACGAAGTGTGATGTCGGGACCCTTGAGTGCCAAATCTACATCGGAACCATGCTTATGGTTTCCCATTGCCCGTGAGCCAAAAACGACAACTTCTTCAATTCCTGACGTTTCTCCAATGGCGGAGCGGACTAGTTCGATGTCCTTATCGGTCAGACCAAATGGCATTATTGGACCTCAGGTTTTAGCCAATTATATAATTCTACAATCGCCGGAAAATACTTGTCCCGAATCAGCTGTTCGATCTTAAGGGCTGTTGCCTCGTTGTAGGTATGGGCCGCCAGGTTCCGATCATCCAGGGCTTCGATCCAGGTATGGCCATCCTTGATGATTCCCGACTGAAATGCCTGCTTCAGAACATCGCGCGGACTCGCTAGCTGAAAACCATCGGCTTCAAGATAATCCTTGAGCGTTTTCCATGACAATTCAAACGCCATTTCGAAAAACTGGATCAGGCCGCCTCGTTCCGCCTCGGAAGGGTTTTCAATCGCAACCGTCCGCTCCAGTGTTTGGAACGCCTTTTCAAAATTCACAAACCGTTGTTTCCATCGGATTTCTTTATTCATGAATTGTTCTCCAGCTTACGTCATTACGGAGCCGGCCTCTTTGCTGCAAGAGAACGCAAAGAACCCAAAGCAGCAAGGTGTAATATTACCCTGTGATCTCTGTGCTCTTTTGCGGCTAATAATCACGATGTTTATCCGCCGTATCTATCGTCTCTTTGCGGTCAACAAACTCATTTGCATGGGTTTACTTTGCGGCAGCTTCTTTACGGGATTTGTGGATGCGCTCGATCACCGAGTCGCACATTTCTTTATCCTCTTTTAGGGCACGGACGGCGGCATCGCGGCCCTGGCCAAGTTGGGTTCCGTCCATCGAAAGCCATGATCCTTTTTTGTCAATGATGCCGGCATCGATCGCGGCATCGATCACCGAACCGGTGTAGGAGATGCCTTCCGCGTAGAGAATATCGAACTCCGCCTGCGTGAACGGCGGGGCGACCTTGTTCTTTACCACTTTGATGCGGGTGCGGTTGCCGTACACAACGCCGGCAGAATCCTTCAACTGGCCAATGCGGCGGATGTCCAGGCGAACGGAGGAATAGAACTTTAGGGCGCGACCGCCGGGGGTGGTTTCCGGGCTGCCAAACATAACGCCCACTTTTTCGCGGATCTGATTGGTAAAGATAACGATGCAACTCGAATGGCTGATGGCCGCCACCAGCTTGCGTAGGGCCTGCGACATCAGGCGGGCCTGCAGGCCAACGTGCGACTGTCCCATTTCGCCGTCCAGCTCGGCACGCGGCGCGAGTGCGGCCACGGAGTCGACCACAATCACATCCAGCGAGTTGCTCTTTACCAGCGCCTCGCAAATATTCAATGCTTCTTCGCCTGAGTCGGGTTGCGAAACCAGCAGGTTGTCGATGTCCACGCCAATCTTCTTGGCATAGCCCGGATCAAGCGCATGCTCGGTATCGATAAAGGCTGCGGAACCGCCTGCCTTCTGTGCATTGGCGATTACATGGGAGACCAGCGTGGTTTTGCCGGATGATTCCGGGCCATAGATTTCGACGATACGCCCTTTAGGCAGCCCGCCGATTCCCAGTGCAATATCAACGGTCAGCGCGCCGGTTGAAATGGATTCAATCTTTGCGTTGGCCGTCGCATCACCCAATTTAACAATTGCCCCCTCGCCATATTGTTTCTGGATTTGTGCGACTACGGTGCTGAGTGCGGATGAGCTGTTTTTCGGGTTTTCTTTCTTTGCGGCCATGCTGTGTTCTCCTTCGTCGCGATCTGCGGGGTTGAAATAAGACAGGCATTCTTATCCAACCCCTGTGTCCATGTCAACGACACCCGCTTAGAAGCCTTGGGAAATTTCCATGCAGGGATAGTTGTTTCGCGCAGAGGACGCAGAGAGTTAAACCTAATTGACCCTGCTCCCTCCGTTTGCTTGGGTTAAGGGGTGGTCCAAAATGGCACGAGGTTAAATTTTTTCATCAAAGTAGGACAGGCTTCCAGCCTGTCTACACACGCAAAGGTCCGAGCTGCCGCAGACAGGCTGGAGCGGAGCCATTCTGGAGTGTGCGACAGAGAACCCTATCCTA
>CAZWZW010000362.1:0-2334 GCA_964639125.1 uncultured Verrucomicrobiota bacterium | reverse complement strand
CCGATCGTCACACTACTACTATCATACTATGCGAAGATTACAAGCCCTTTCTTGTCAGCAGTTCTAATTTTGACCACCGGTATTCGCGTGTGAGGGTCTCGGGACGCGGGATTTGAGGGTAGGATGCGGGTGCCAGAAACTTTTTTTGATTTTTTTCTGGACTCAAATCCACGGCTGATGTATTCCTGTTTCTCAATGCAGGCGGGAAAGGTCATTCAGGGACGTTCGATCACGGCGGCCGACATCGGGTTGATCCGGGGGCTACTGAAGGAGAGCCCGGAGTGGAATCGCAGTCGACTGTCGCGCGAACTGTGCGAACGGTGGGACTGGCGCAACGGCAAGGGGCGGCTGAAGGATATGGCCGCCCGAAGCCTGCTACTGAAGCTGGAGCGGCTCGGCGAGATCCGGCTGCCTCCGCGCCACAGGCCGGGACGGCCCAACCGGCATGGAGTGGCTATACCCGAGGCGATGGCGCACGATACGACCGTGGTGGAGACGGATTTGAGCCGCTTGCGTCCGCTTCGAATCGAGCGGCTCGATACCGGGAACGCCCGTGTGCCGTTGTTCAACTATCTTTTGCATCGTTACCATTATCTGGGGCATCAGCGTTGCGTGGGCGAGAACCTCAAAATCATGGTCAGCGACCATGCGGGGGGGCTGTTAGCCTGCATGCTGTTTGGCTCGGCTGCCTGGAAGGCCAGGAGCCGCGACGCCTTTATCGGCTGGGACCGCGCCACGCGTGAACGCAACCTTTTGCTGCTGACGAATAACACGCGCTTCCTGATCCTGCCGTGGGTGCGGGTGCGGAATCTGGCCAGCTATCTACTATCACGCATCTGCCGGGAACTGTCCGGGCACTGGATGGACAAGTACGGCCATCCCATCCACATGATCGAGACCTTTGTTCAGCGCGACCGGTACCGGGGCACATGTTACCGGGCGGCGGGCTGGACGCATGTGGGTGCCACGGCCGGACGTAGCCGCAATGATCGAGATCAAACGCTTTCGGTGCCGGTCAAGGAGATCTTCCTTTATCCCTTGCACAGCGACTTTCGTGGGAGGCTGTGCACATGAGCCTCAGACGTTTCGATTCCCTGGTCGGCGAGTTGAAACGCACCCTTGCCGGGCTTGCCGACAAGCGTACAGGGGAGAACACACAGTAC
Organism: uncultured Verrucomicrobiota bacterium; assembly: GCA_964639125.1. Taxonomy (GTDB): domain Bacteria; phylum Verrucomicrobiota; class Kiritimatiellia; order Kiritimatiellales; family Pontiellaceae; genus Pontiella. The sequence continues at coordinate 1,171 of CAZWZW010000362.1, read as the reverse complement.
TCCATGGAAACGATAGGCTTGAGCGCTTTTTCCGTGTTCTTTACCCAGTCGCCTTCATTCCTGGCCCACCAGAGAACCATGGAGCAGAACAAGGGCCAGAGCAACGCGCAGACACTTTTTCAAGTTGAGAAAATCCCTACAGACAACCATATTCGCGACATGCTTGATCCTGTTCGACCCGAGTCAATCTATCCGGTTTATGACCGCGTTTATGAAGCCTTCGCGGAGCAGGGCATTCTCGACACCTTCCGCAGTGTTCACGACACCCGTTTGATTGCCTTGGACGGAACATGGTACTTCTCCTCGCAGTCCGGGAACGTACAGTGCCCGAACTGTTCGCGTATCGAACACAAGAATGGAGAGATCACGAATTATCATAGCGCCATCACGCCTGTAATCGTCGGTCCGGGCCAGCCCTATGCCATTCCTCTGCGTCTGGAGTTCATTACACCGCAGGACGGCAATACCAAGCAGGACTGTGAGATCAATGCAGGCAAGCGCTGGCTGGATAAAAACGCAGAGTTTTACAACACCGGCAATGATACGATACTGGGAGATGACCTGTATGCCCATCAACCGTTCTGTCGCCGCACGTCACAAAACAACTATCACTTCATCTTCACCTGCAAACCAAAGTCACATAAATATCTCTACCAATGGATCGGACTGCTCGAAGAAGGCAAAGATATTCATGCCGTTAAGATGCGCGTAAAGAACAAGAAAAACAAATGGGAGCAGCACACCTATCGCTACGTCAACAACGTGCCGCTGGCTGAAGGCGAAGGAGCGATGAAGGTCAACTGGTGTGAGGTTACGATTACTTATAAAGGCAAACAGACCTACCACAACGCATTTATTACCGACTGGAAGATCACCGACAAGAACGTGGCTGGAATCGTTGCCGCCGGCCGCGCCCGCTGGAAGATCGAGAACGAAAACAATAACACGCTGAAAAACAGAGGTTACCACCTGGAACATAACTTCGGACACGGTAAGCAGCATCTCTCATCGCTGTTGGCAACTCTCAATATACTTGCCTTCCTCTTCCACAGCTTTCTCACTTTCTGCGATGATGCCTATCGGCTTATCCGTGCCACGTTACCGACACGTAAAACCTTCTTTCAGGATATTCGCGCGCTTATGCGCTATCACTGCTTCTCCTCTTGGGAGG
>CAZWZW010000361.1:0-2337 GCA_964639125.1 uncultured Verrucomicrobiota bacterium | reverse complement strand
AGCTCGTATGGAGGCCGGACACCTCTCTTAACTGCCTTCTCATCCTATCTACCGCTTTTTCATATATTGGGGAAAAGAGAAGAAAAGATTGGCCAAATGGCGGCCCGGCGTGCTATAAATCGCAACACTGAATGGCCTTATTCAGCAAAGGTATACTAAAAATGAAGAAAAAAATTATGATGAAGCGAGCGCTCGCTTCTGTTGTTTTGGTATGTGCACTGGCTACAGTCCACGCTGATGTCCCTAGCTTAGGCTCGGCAATGGATTTTCTCACCATTGGCAACATCGGGAACTCCGGTAATAGTTATAACTATGGTGGTGTTCAGTACGATAACGTCGGTGCAGTTAATCATTATTACGGCATCGGTAAATATGAAGTGACGGACAGCCAGTGGAATACTTTCCTAACGTCGGCAGGAACCCCTTGGACGCCGGCGGGAAGCGCTTTTGGATCGGTGTATTCATGGGGAACCGATACTCCGGCAGTTCAGCTCAGCTGGTATGAAGCGGCCCAGTTTTGCAACTGGCTTACGTCCGGCAACATGACGGACGGAGCCTATCAGTTTAATGGCGGCAGTGGCGCGTTTTCAGGGGTTGACCGCAACACCGCAGAGACGCTGTACGATACCGTTTATGTTCTTCCCACGATTGATGAGTGGTACAAGGCCGCGTATTATCGCCCAGATGCCCCGCACGGATTTTCAAAATTTGCAAACGGAACCGACGTTGCTCCTGTTCATGGAGTTGACGCCAACCTGGATGCTGCGGCTCCGAATTTCCCCGCATGGGATGTCGGTTCCGGCACGATGGAGCAAAACGGCACCTACGACATGATGGGCAATGTTTGGGAGTGGACCGAAAGCTCGATGGACGGTGTATTGGATGTGCTGGATGAAAATCGTGATATCCGTGCCGGTTCGGCGCATGGCCCCAATTATGCCAGTTCGATCGAGACCTATTTTAATACAGGTTATGCTCCTGAGAACACCACATCTTGGTTAGGCTTCCGTGTTGCTACCATCGGAAACTCCGTTGTTCCCGAACCTGCAAGTATTGCAATGATCGGCCTGATCAGCGGTGCCGCCGTGTTCATTCGGCGTTGGTTTGTCATCTAGCCATGCTTTTATCCTCGTCGGGACAGGCGGATGCTGTGCCCGGGAGCCCATTTCCGATCTTCCATCCGTTTGGTTTCGGGCACGAGATACGGGTTTGCAATGTCGAGTGCGAGCAATAGTGTAAATAATAGGAAACGACTTCGTGTTGGAGTTGCGCGTTCTTATTTTGTGCTGTGCTTCCTGTTGTCCCACCTCGAATCCATCGCGCAAACAAACCGCATCGTCTGCATTGGCGATTCCATTACTCAGGCCGAGGTGGGATACAAGAGCTACCGATACGAGCTGTGGAAGATGTTGATTGATTCCGGTGTTTCCTTTGATCTGGTCGGCTCGATTACGAATAACTACAACGGCATTTCCACTTGTCCAGATTATCTGGGAAATGTGTTCGACCGCGATCACGAGAGTCGTTGGGGGTGGCGAGCTGATGAGATTCTGGCGTCTTTGCCCGGCTGGCTGAGTGGGTACACGGCCGACATTGCATTGATTCATATTGGTAGCAACGACATGGATCAGGGCAATGCGCATAGCACAACCAGGTCGGAAATTATACAGATCATAACGGCACTAAGAGCGGACAATCCAAACATCACCCTTGTGCTCTGCAAGCTGATTCCATGGAACGGGAAGACCGCGCAAATCCAGGATTTGAACGACAACTATATTACAAGCATTCCGGCAGAAGTTGGTACCACCCAGTCACCGGTGGTTTTGGTGGATCAGTTTGCCAGCTTCAGTCTCTCAACCGATATGCAGAACGACAAGATTCATCCAAATGCATCCGGTGAGCTAAAGATTGCCCAGAAATTCTATGATGCATTGCGGCCCCTGCTTGTCGGATTGGTCGATGAAGATGGGGACGGCATGCACGATCAATGGGAGATTGATTACTTTGGTGACCTGACGCATAACGAAACGACGAATGATGATGGGGACGATTATACGGATTTTGCCGAATATATTTTGGGCAGCAATCCAACCAACGCGTTGTCTTCCCTCAATTTTACTGGATCGGTTGTCGGCACATCGGCTTTCCGTATAAGTTTTCAAACAGAGATCGGGCGGCAATACCGAGTGCAGATGACGGGGTCGCTGCCCGAAAATTCGTGGCAGGACTTAACCCTCGTCTACGGATTTGGTGATTCCATCAGTATTGAGCACAATGGCCTGGTAACAAACCGTTGTTATCGCGTTAAAGTAGACTGGGTTCAGTAGTGACGGT
>CAZWZW010000360.1:0-2339 GCA_964639125.1 uncultured Verrucomicrobiota bacterium | reverse complement strand
GTCAGCGGATCGCTATCGGCATCGAAGGCATTGTCGGCCAGTGTACTACTGTAGGCCGCATCTTCCGTGGCATTGATTTCCACCACCGGATCGCTGTTGAAGGTGGGCGCCGTATTGCCTTGAGGAGTCGTTGGAACCACGCTGGCATACGGCGTTCCAGCGGAAAGCTGGCCCGCCTGATCCACGGCCCGAATCTTGTAGTAGTAGATCTGCCCCGCAAGCACATTGTTGTCAGTATAAGTCGAGCTGGTCAAAGGGGAACCCGTCAACTGAACAAAGGCGTCCTCGATATAATCCGTACGGTAGACATGGTATCCTGCAAGATCGGATTCGGTGTTGTCGTCCCAGTCCAGAACCACCTGCACCGGCAGGCCCGTTGCCGTGAGGTTTTGCGGCGTGGCGGGCGGAAGATCAACTGCCTGATCCGCATATTCCACCACCAGCGCAGGCGAATTCGCCGATTCCCGGGAATCAACTCCGCGGATGCTGCTGACCAACAACCGTTGCAATCCGAAGGAGACCAAACCGTTGGTGGTGTTTACACCATCCGTTACATTAAAGGTACTCCAGGTGCCACTCATAATATCCTGCTGGGCCAGCAGGGCACCATCGATGACCGGACGGTTATTATACGTCAGTCCGGTTTCCGTCCAGGACGTATCCGACATCGCATAAGCACCTATCCCACCCGCCGTTGACGAACTGGAATTATAAAGCTTCAGCTGCGCAGAAACCACGGTACCGGTAACGTTGACATCAAACATGATGTACCCCGCCCGATCTTTCGAACCATCGCTATAGGATGCAATACTCAGGGAGGTTGAGCTGCCGTAGTTGTTATCGGGCTTGGTTTTGCGGCCATACGTATCGGCTACTGGATAAAGGTTTGTAAACGCAGTGGCAAACGGAGCCGCCGGCGTAAAGCTCCACTCGGCACCGGTCACGGTTCCCGTGGGTGTAACTTCATCAATTCTCCAGTAGTACGTCTTCCCGACCGAGAGACTGCCCGGCTCGAAAATGTTGTTCACCTGATTGGTCATGAAGACAAGACTTCCGGAGTTGGTGCCGAAATAAATGTCGTGAGAAAGCGCATCGATGCCTTCGAGCCACATCAGGTCGGCATCGGGCTTGACCGTGGCAGAACCGTTCGGCGGAACCGGCGTACCGGCCTCCGCGGTCTGGCAGCCCGGAATCCAATAGTTGGTGCAATCGAATTCATAAGCACCGATATCCGGCGCGGCACCGACAAAGTCGTCGTTGATCCCGGCCACAACCACACCCTGATCGATTAAAACGGAAGTCGCACGCGGACGGAAGTCGAGGTTGGCCGGATCGCGCAACTGCTTGTCGGCGGTGTCGGACGGATCGGGATGGTCGTATCCGTTCCAGTTGCTCGCCTCGAACCCGTTGAGCGGAGTGTATCCGCTGCGATCGGCCGAAATGCTGTCGGCCAGATTGTTGTACGTGTGACTGTTGGCGTTGCGGATCTGCAACGGATCGCCGGTATCACCCAACACCTTGATCATGTTATCGGTCGGGTCGTTAGCGAAGATCGCCGTATTATTGTGCGTGTTGTGATAGTCGCCTTTAACCATCAGCGAAGCCTGAACATTCCACGACACAAAATGGTCGTCCGTGCCATTGATGCCGGAGTTGCCGTCCCAGCGTGCACCGCTTTTCAAAGCATCGTGATGCCAGTTGTGGGTGCGGCGTACGCCGTCGGATCCACCACCGGCTCCGTTGCCGCCCTTGCATTGCCAGGCGGTTCCGTCGGACTGAAAATAGCCAAACCAGTAGGCACGGGAATATTCCACATCACATCTGGAGTGCTTCGACATCACCTTCGACCCGTTGGTATGGAACGTATTGCGGCGTTGCACGCCCCCCTCGTTCGAGTTCATGTTGAGCATGAACGAGGCCATGCCCGTAAAGCTGAAGTGGTGGAACAGATTATTTTCCACCACATTGTTCAGTCCCCCATCCAGATCAATCATTGCATCGGAATATTCGAAGGTGCAGTTTTTGACGGTATAGTTCACTCCGTCCGTCAACCGGGTGGTTCCGGTTCCCAGAGGCTGCATGCGCGATTGGCCATTGACCACGTTATAGGTATGCTCGCCGAGCACACGCGGGAACCAGGTTGGATAGCTGAAGACGCAATCATCGAACGTGAAATTAGACTGGTTGGGGGCCTCGACCGTGCACCCAAAGAACTCGATCCCCTTCAAGGTGACATATGAAGACCCGACCATCGTCAGACCATAATTAATGGCCTTGCCCCGGATATTCTTTCCGGTTGGATCCTGTCCGTCTTCCGGCATCAGGTAGACCTTGCCGGT
>CAZWZW010000359.1:0-2345 GCA_964639125.1 uncultured Verrucomicrobiota bacterium | reverse complement strand
TTTTTTCATAAAAAATCCTTCGTTAAAAACCGTTCTATTTCAGAACACATTCCGGATTCGGCGTTGTGGGTATGGGAGCTTTAACTTTTTTCTGCCATACCTTTAGCTCCTTTTTGTCCTAAATTTTGGCGCTTTACTGAGCCGCGCCCGAGCAATTCCCAACGTTCGCGAGCTTTTTCATTTCGTTGTCAGAAAGCGCGCGATCAAACACAGCGACCCCACCGATCCACGCGGAAAGCGTCGCATGTCGATTGCTGTGAATGACACGACCAATGGTAAAGGGTCCGCCCTCCTCCATTGACTTAGGCGCATAGATATCAAAACCGAAATAGTAGGGATTCGATTTCATTGCGACCAGCTCACGCTTCAATGGTTTACCTAATGTCCCGTCCGGCCTAAGCTGATAGGTCGCCTCGAGCTTTGTGAACGGATAGGTTTCCAGCTGCACGACGCGATCGGATGTTCGCTCAATAATCCTCGTTTCAAGCGGTTTATCCTCGGGAGGACGGTAGAACTGATCCTTTGGGAAATTAACGTCCTCACCGGGCTGGATGCCTTCCTGATTCGCTAGCTGGCCCTGCCGCCAAGCGTTATAGGCGTGTTGAAAGAATCGCGACTCCTTCGGATTCTCCACCCAAACTTCCTCGGCCAAACCATTCACGTAGGCGGTCACACGATCTTCTTCGTTGTCAAACACCAGACCGACCGCATTCCAGTATGAATCGGAATCGGCGGGTGCCGTATCCGCTTTGATCTTTTTCATTTTCGTCGGGTTGGACGCAAGGTGCCGCGCGTAGATGTCGCCAAAGGATGAACCTCCATTCTCCGAAATGTGCGCACCGAGCCCGCCCTTGTTGGCTTGCAGCCCAGCGAAAAGCCCGAACTGCCGCTTGCCGGGCTCCTGGACGATGGGAGGTTCTCCCCTCGGCGTAACCGTACCCTCATGCCACATTCCAGCGATCGCGTGATTGCCTTTTTCGTAAAGCAGCCAGACCACCAAGGTGACCGATTTCCCTTTGCCTTTGATATCCAAAGGCGAGTCGTGAAGATGCGCTCGCGGCACGGCCAGAACCGGCAAATGCGCTTGGCTAAGAGGATCGTCAAAGCGGACGGCTTGTCCGAAGGGGCCGCGCCCAAGCAAGCTAAAATCGGCAAGCGTCGCTGGTGGTCCCTGATGCCAAAAATCGAGCGATATATTTCTCGGTTCGAGTTCATAGCTCTGCCCGCCGGAGTCTCCTGGAATGGAAACAAAGGGATTGTGCGTCTGCCACGAATCCCGCCGATGCACAAAATCCCATAAAGCAACCAATCCAGGAATTTGCCTGACGACGTTGACGCGCTCTTGGTTTGCATTAGCGAAACGCGCATCGCCTTCTACGAACTGGATTGGAGGCAAGGCTTGCGAACCCGTTTCCTCAGCTCCGATGGCACTGACTCCAGACAGGCAGATTGCAACTGCCAAACTTTTGGTAAATGTGTTCTTCAGCATATCATACTCCTCTAATTTCCTCCCATGCTTGGAAGCTCCTCACGAATTTTAGCATGGTCGACGATCTGGCAACGCTGCTGCCAGGCCTCACATGCCTTTCGAAGTTCCTGAACCTTTTCCGGTTTTTGGGAGGCCAGATTCCGGGTTTCAGCGGGGTCATTCTTCAAGTCGTAAAGCTCGTAAACAATGCCGGGTGCTTTGCTTGTATTGGGATACCACCCCGGCTCAATGAGCAGCTTCCATCGCCCGCGATGGATGACCCCCTGCTGGCCTCTGTCGTTGCTGAACAGGTATTCAGGCGCAGGGCGTTCCTCGCCTTTCAGCACAGGCAGTAGGCTGCGCCCGTCAAGCGGCTCCGTCTTGGTGCCGCGGAACTCGGCCGGATAGGTCGTGCCGGCAAGCTCGAGACAGGTCGGCAGGATATCGCCGACCCAGCCCGTGTTGTCGGTGATGGCGCCAGGCTGAATCACTTTCGGCCAGTGAGCAATGCAGTGCGTCTTGGTTCCGCCTTCCCACATCTGGGCCTTGGAACCGCGGTAAGGCACATTCATCAAGTCTCCCAGGTGCACGGCTGCACCGTTGTCGGACAGATAAACAATCAGTGTGTTGTCCAGCTCGTCCAAGGCCTCCAGTGACCGGACAAGCTTGCCGACATTCTCGTCGATCTTTTCCACCATTGCGGCATGAAGGGCCGCACGTAGTTGAACGTCTGCTTTCTGGGTTTTCGACATCTTTCGTGCCTGCCCAAAACTCTTCTGGTATGGGGTGCCCTTCTCCCACAGCCCCTCGCGGACCAGTCCTTCGACACGCGCAGTTTCCACACCCCCCAGATCGTCATAGCGTGGAAGATATTTGG
>CAZWZW010000358.1:0-2366 GCA_964639125.1 uncultured Verrucomicrobiota bacterium | reverse complement strand
AAACAAAACCATAGCCACCTCGATGGAGGGGCGCTCGCCGAGCGCCCGGGCGGAGCGGCCTCCGCCCCTCCAGTACATAAACGAAGCGGATACGACATTTCTTAAAATGCTGCTAGAACAAGTTAAGATGTCATTCATGAAAACGAGGCTTTGCCCCGCCATTCACTCTGCACGACGTTACGGGTGGACTACATAGAATGAACGTCTTTGCAGTGCCGTCGTAGCGAAGCAGAGACGGTTTTCTGATCGAATGTGGGGCAGACTTTCCAGTCTGCTCTGCGCAGGCAAGAAAGCCTGCACCACCATAAAAATCACGGCCACAGCTTTCCCACCACGGCTATAGTTTGTTGCGGAAGAAATACTCCAGGCCTCGCCCCTTGATTACGGTAGTTCGACACGGCCCCGGTAATAGCGCTGAGCGTTGCTTGTAGCATCATAGATATGTACGTCGTTGCCAGTCCCTGGAATACCATTGGTAATGTCGCTCCAAAGGATGGGAGCCATGCTATCCGAAACCTCAACAGCATAAACCCGGCCGAGCTTGGTTTGAAGTGTAACAACAAAGCCGGCGGCATTGGTGGGTGTCGTGTATGTTTCAAAAAAGGATGTCCCGTTGGTGGGGTCTGTTCCTGCAACATATTCGCTGAAGTTATCAAAGCCATCTCCATCCGCATCAAATCCTGCGGCACCATTCGTCGCAGTGATCGATCCGAAATAAGCGATTTCCCACGGGTCCGGAATTCCATTTGCATTCAGGTCGGCAGGCGTGCCAATCGGAGCAAAGGTCCATACATCACCTTTAATCGTTCCTGTCGTGGTTACGGTGTCGATGCGCCAGAAATACGGGACGAGTGAAAACGTCGGCGGATCATAGATATTGTTCGACTGGTTGCCCCTGAATTCAGGCGAGGCCTGCGTGGCGGATGCGACTGCGTTGGAACCAGAGCCAAAGTACACATCATGTGAGAGCGCACCGAGTCCGTGCAGCCACATCAGGTCGGCATCAAGCTTTACCGTTGTACTGCCATTGGGCGGAACCGGCTGAGAGGCCTGCGGCCATAAACGCCCCCCGATAAAATAACTGGTATCGCCATATTCGTAGGCACCAATATCCGGAGCCGATCCGTTGAATCCGGCAGTCACGTTAATCCCCTCTGCGGTGGTCACGGCCACCCCGGCATCAATCAGGGCCGAGCCGGCTTTCGGACGAAAGTCCAGGTTATCGGGGTCGCGCAGCTGGTCATGCATGGAAGAACCTGAGCGAAACGCATCATAGTTATGGCTGGTGGTGCCCGGAATCGGCCACCACGTGAACAGATCCGCCGCATTGTTTCGGGACACCGAATTGTTGTTGCCGCCCTTATCGACCGATATGTTCATATCGCTATTCGTATAAACAGCAATGTTGTTGTAGATCTCGTGGAAATCACCCTTCAGCCGGTATGCGGTTTTGAGCGGAGAACGGGCCACATTGCGGAAAAAGTTGCCATACTGGCCGGCGGGGTTCCCATCAAAACGGAAGGAATAGCGGTCGTTATCGATAAACCAGTTATAGCGATTGATCGATCCGTCCACGGCATACGGTGCATATTGTACGCTGGCGCCATCGGTCTGCTGAAGTCCGCAACGTGTATGGAAGTTATACTCCACCGTGGCCGGATTGGACGCGGGATTGGTCACACCAAGCCGGCAGCTCTCTGAATCCCCGGAGATTTCGATCGTGTTACGCCGATAGACCGGCCCCCGAACATTATTTCCGTTCAGGGCAAAGCCCTCGTCCAAACAACCATAATCCACCATGTAGAAATAGTTGTTTTCGATGGTTGTGAAATCCGAATTCTTGTAATAAATCACCGGACCATCGACATAGCGGAACTCGCAATTATACACGGTACAGTATTGGTTCGGATCACCGCCAGTCCCCCCCATGGTTGTCGGTGCGGGCGGATCGATACTGCCCAGCACCCGTTTGGAAAACGACGGGTAGCGCAAATCGCAGTTCTGAACGGTGATAAACTCGGAGCGGTAAAAATTGAACGTGGTCCCAAAAAAGTTCAGCCCATCAATCACCACATATTTTGTATTCTGGTCCCCTACAAAACAATAGTCCTGATTGCGTGCCCGCACACTGCGACCGGCGGGTGACAAGCCGTCGTCTGTCCTTAAATACAATGTATTGTTTGTTTCATCGAACGCCCACTCGTTCGGACGATCCAGCATCACGAGCTCAGCTGAACCAACGCCGCCTTCCATGAAATAGCTTCCACGCAACGTGGCTTTATAAGCCGGAGTCGCTGCATAATTAAAAGTATCGGATCCAGCCGTGTGATTTTGCACCAACCGTGCGTAGGTGGTCCAGTGGCGGG
>CAZWZW010000357.1:0-2415 GCA_964639125.1 uncultured Verrucomicrobiota bacterium | reverse complement strand
ACCGATTGCACAGGCCAACAGGAAGGCCCCGAACACCCGGCCGGTTGAAATCAGGCTGTGCATCCAGAGAGGGGAACCGGTAAATCCTTCTTTCCAAACGCTTAGAAATTTAATAACAATGCTCTGCGGCGACGGAACAAACAATGGCTTTACCCAACCCAGCGCCGTGATCAGCCACCAAACAAACAGCAGGATACCGATCGTAACCAGGCTGAGTACCATCGTGTTTCCGGACCCGGGAACACCATAGATCTCGCCGGGTCGCGTGGGCCGTTCCCGCGCCAGCCTTGCTATAAAGGTACTTCCGGCTGACTGTGCTTTGTTTCCGTGCTCGTTGTTTTGATTTTTCATACCGCCTCCACATCTGCGAACACGATAGCTAGTACTTCCTCGCGGATTTTGATGAACTCTGGCGAGGCTTTAACCGACCGGGCACTGATTCCATCAAGAAACTGTTTCGAAAACGGCAGGTCAAACTCATGGGTTATCCGGCCGGGCCGAGGCGACATAACGATAAGCCGAGTTCCCATAAACAGGGCCTCCTCAACGCTATGCGTGATAAAGAAGATAGACTTGCCGGTATCCTGCCAGAGTCGAAGGATAAGCTCCTGTGCCTTTTCCCGCGTCAGTGCGTCGAGGGCTCCTAAGGGCTCGTCCATGAGCAGCAGTTTGGGGTCGCAGGTCAGGGCCCGCGCAATGCCGACACGCTGCTGCATGCCGCCGGACAGTGCATACACCGGTGAATCCTCGAAGCCACTCAGACCGAGTAGCTCTATGAAACGATCAGCAACTTTGTTGCGATCTTCCTTCGCGTGGCCCTGCAGCATCAGCCCGAACTCTATGTTGTCGCGGACATTCAGCCACGGCAACAAGGCATGCTTCTGGAAAACCACAGAGCGATCGGCACCGGGGCCTTCCACAACGGCGTGATCCAGCATGATTCGGCCCTCCGTCGGAGCCAGAAAACCGGCAATCAAGTTAAGAAGTGTCGACTTTCCGCAGCCGGACGCCCCAATTGCCACAAGAAAATCACCATCGTCCATGGTGAGATTGATCTGCTGCAGTGCTTCCGTAGGAGCCCCTCCCCTTACACCGGGAAAGGTGACCGAAGCGTTCTCGATGTGCAGGCCCATGTCTATAGTCCTCTACTTTGTCGTCCGAACGTCCCGCCCTCCATATGGAGGACGGGGCCAGTCGCGAATTGAGGTTCGCTGATCACTTGACGGCGGCTTTCAGATAATCAGTGTTTATGGAGTTCGAGTAATCATCGGCGACCTGGTCGATACGGCCTGCCGACTTCAGGAACACAGCCGTATCCTTTACCGCCTTGGCGATACCGCCGCCCATCCATGCCGGTTTGAGCTGTTCCGCCAAGGGGAGAAATTTATAGCCCTCGAGGGTTACTGGTACCGCATTCGGGTCTGCACCCGTCTGGGCGGCAATCGACTTGATTTTGGCACTGTCTGCAGTCCAGGCGGCCTTGTTCTGGAGATATTCGAGGTTTGCGGCATCAACCGCCTTCATAAAGGCGATCAATGCGTCCTTGTTGGCAGCCGCAAATTTCTTGTTGACGACCCAGATGTTAAAGGTTGGATAGCCCCATTCGGCCACCTTATCGGCACCGACTAACCGTTTGCCGGTCTTCAGGATTTGAGTCTGCGCCGGCGGCCAAATGAAGGCTGCATCAATAGCACCCTGTTGCCAAGCGGCAGTGATCTGATCCGGCGGCATACCCATGATCGTCAAGTCTTTTCCGCCGATCCCAGCATGCTTCAAGGCTCCCATCAGTGAAAAATGCGCTGTCGAGCCGATTGGTGTTGCCACCCGCTTGCCCTTCAAATCGGTCAATGAATGGATACCAGCGCCATTGCGCACGATCAGGGATTCCGACTTCCCAATAACATAATCTAGCATGAATGCCTCGAAGCCGACACCTTGGGTCGCACCAATGGCAAACGGCGAAGACCCCAGTTCCGACAGCACAACGTCACCGGAGGCCATTGCCGCAATCACGTCAGTGCCCGAGGCGAATTTTCGCCAGTCGATCTTCCAGCCGGTAGCAGCTGCCAGCTTACCATCATGTGCGGCCATCTGAACAGGCACCGGGTCGCCGAACGTTCCTATGATTACCTTGTCCGTGGCGTACGCCGCCATCGTCATGCTTACAAACAGAACCAGAATACTGATAATTAGTTTTAAGCCTTTCATTTTCATTGTTCTCCTCCTCTCACTATAGGTTAGATTTTCAAGACCGAAAGCTGCGCCAATTCGCTGCTCCGGCCAGTTGCCTAAGCTCCTCCATGGCCTGAAACCACCCGTCTTATTAACCCCATTCATTGGTCTAATTGGTTCTTGAATTATATGACGGAACCAAATCGCCCAACATATTTACATCAAATTGATCTTTCCGCTTGA
>CAZWZW010000356.1:0-2436 GCA_964639125.1 uncultured Verrucomicrobiota bacterium | reverse complement strand
GGGTCTTGGCACGAAAGAAAAGACTGGATTCCCGCTTTCGCGGGAATGACAAGCGTAAGAAGGCTTCGCGGAGGTGCCAGGAAAAAATGTTGCTCACGAAAGAGGCATTTCATGAACAGGGTTTCAAGACGTTCGGTGGGAGTAGAGGTTTCCGATAGCCCAACTTTCTCACTTAACCCAACTTCCGCAGTATTAAAAAAGTCCAAGGAAAACTGGTGAAAAGTCGCTGGCACACCTGCGTTTTGGGCTCAGGAATCGTGGGGCCGGTATGGAAAGGCGTTGAAATGGCGATGTAGTGTAGACCCACCCGGTTGCCAAGGGGTTTGGCGGTGCGATAATGGGGGCATGTTTATCCGTCAGTGTCATCGCTATAAGAACGGCAAACGTCACGCTTATTGGGCTTTGGTGGAGTCTTATCGCACCAAACGCGGACCTCGTCAACGCATCATCAGTTATCTGGGACAGATGGATCAAGCCGGCCGGCTTGGCCTTGAGCATCTCGCCGAGGGCAAGGCGGGTCACCAGCATCGCCTCTTTGATGATGTCCGGCCTGAATGGGTTCAAGTAGACGTCAATCGGATCAGTGTCGAGAATTGCTCTGATTTTGGAGGTCCTTGGCTGGCCTTACAACTGATCGGCAAGCTCGGGATGGATGAATTCTTCCAGCAGGTCATTGCCCCGGGTCGAGAACATGTTCCCTGGCATATCATGGCGTGGGTTCTGGTAATCTGCCGTTTTTGTGATCCGTCCAGCGAATTGCACATTGCCGAACACAGTTACGGCCACAGCGCTCTGAAGGACTTGCTGGGCATTGCCGTAGAGAAGGTCACTGATGACCGGCTGTATCGCACCCTTGATAAGCTATTGCCTCACAAAGAAGAACTGGAAATATTTCTCAAACATCGTCTGGGCGAGTTGTTCGATCTGGAATACGACTTGTTGCTGTACGACATCACCAGCACCTATTTTGAAGGTCAGGCCTGTGGCAATGCTTTGGCGGAAAGGGGCTATTCGCGGGACAAACGTGGCGACCGCAAGCAAGTGTGTATCGGCCTGATCGTCAGCAAGTGCGGTATGCCGTTGGGCTATGAGGTTTTCGCCGGGAACCGTCGCGATGTCACCACGGTCCAGGCGATCGTCGAAACCATCGAGTCGCGTTATGGCAAAGCGGATCGGATCTGGGCCATGGATCGTGGCATGGTGTCGCAGGAGGTGATGGCGTTTATGCTCGAAGGGGAGCGTAAATACATCATGGGCACATCGAAAGGCATGCTCAAGAAATACCGACAAGAGCTGTTAAAGGATAATTGGCAAGAAGTTCACAAGGGTTTGGAAGTGAAATTGTGCCCATCACCTGATGGCCAAGAGACGTTTATACTGTGTCGCAGTGAGGACCGGGTGGAAAAGGAAGCCGCTATTCATCAGCGGTTTGAACAACGCATTGAAGAGGGCCTCAAGAGGATAGAAGAAAGCTGCCGGAAGCGCAAATATAAACTCGTGACGATTGCCAAACGCGTGGGTCGGCTGATGGGCCAGAATACCCGCAGCGCCGGTCTTTTTGAAACCGATGTTATCGTAGACGCCCACGGCGGCGCCAAACTGGTATGGAAAAAAGTCGAGTCCTGGCGAGACTGGGCCCAATTAAGCGAAGGCTGTTACCTGTTGCGAAGTAATATCACTGATTGGCAGCCTGAAGATTTATGGAAAGCGTATATGCAGCTGACCGAAGCGGAAGCGGCCTTCCGGATCCACAAGAGTGATTTGCGGATTCGTCCCATCTGGCATCATAAGAAGGATCGCGTATTGGCCCATATCCTGGTGTGCTTTTTGACCTACGTGTTGTGGAAAACGCTGGGGCAGATGTGCCGACAAGCCGGCCTGGGTGATGAACCGCGCCGCGTCATAGAAGAACTGGCGAAAATCCGAGCGGTCGATGTGGTCATGCCCACCAAAGCCGGCCCCGAAATCCGCCGCCGATGCATCTCCCAACCGACCGAGCACCAAGCCATATTGCTTCAAAAGCTCAAGCTCAATTTACCTTCGAATCTAGCGATTATGAAAAAGAAAAACGACCGTTTGTAGTGAAGACTTTCCCCGTTTTCAGCCCAAAAACCAAGCTTTTACCCCCTAACTGCGGAAGTTGGGTTAGCTGTGTATCCCACAAGACCCAAATAGTGAATATCACCCGCGGGCAGCCTTGTCAAGTGTTTTTTTGTAAAAGAATATGAGGCCTGCTCGTCGGCCTCCTGGCCGGCGCGTGGTGTTCGCGGACTGGCTGTAAGTCCCTACAGCCCGAGGCATTGCACGGCCAGTCCGGACATGCAGATCGTGGCGCCGGCCAGGGCGTGCGAGTATCGCTCAAAGCGTCCCAGCCGAACGAAGCTGACCCCGAACGATGACACCAACACGATCGTTGTCATCGCCAATACCGTCACC
>CAZWZW010000355.1:0-2451 GCA_964639125.1 uncultured Verrucomicrobiota bacterium | reverse complement strand
CTGGCGGTGCGGGACGTTCGGGAGCACATGGTCGGTTAGATGCGCGGCCGTCTCCACCATGCGCCGCGTGTTGCACGAGGGACAGATCACGCGGAGCTGACAGGAGAACGCTACAAAAAAATCATACCCGCACGCGTTACACCGAGCCCGCGCGAAGCCATAGGACGGTAGTCCACATTCTAAGTACTTGCGAAACGCCCCTTCCACATACCCCGGAACCGGGTCGATCTCAGCATGCCCCTGCCGCGCCAGGGAGAGATAGGTTTCCAGGTGTTCCCGCACCAGGCGGTGAAGAAGCGTTCGTTCCGGACGCCGCGGTCGATAGAGCGCCGGTGTCCCTCGGCAGGTTGTCGATACAAAAGATGAAGACACAAATTCCCCGCCATGATCTCTCTTGCCATGGGAGGAATTGTATTTACCAATAGTGGGGGGCTATACAGGGAGGAGAGTACGTGGAAGAGCCCTCGCGGCACGGATGATACCGCATCGCGAAGCCGTGATCAATAGGGTTCCGTCGGTCTATACGGGAATGGGAAGGGACAGGGTGACCCCCCTCCGGAGCTTCGATTACAGAGGCTAAAGCGTTTAATCTACTGCTGTGTGGTTGGAGATCGACGCGAGATTCATTACTTGTGGCGGCCTTTTCTAAAAAGGTGTTGGTGATAGCGCAGATTTCCAGCAGCCGATGCCAATCACTGCGACTAGTCTCGGAGGTAGCGCATCAGCATGGCACCGGACGAGCCAAGGATCAGAAGGGTCAGCCCCGCGTAAACCGCCGCCATCGTCCAGATGTCGGCGCCGCCGAACTGAAGGAGGATCGAGTTCAACCATTCCAGGCCAAGGCCGTCGGACCCCGGCAGGTCCGGCGTGCGGTTGAACCAGTTGGTAATGGGTCGGCGGTAGATAAACAACATGATTCCAACGAGGGCAACCAGCAGTCCCGATATTCCGCGAAAACTGAACACCGCGTCCATCACCCGGCGCACACGTGTGTGCAGCGGTGGCGTGAGCACCGCTCGGGCAAACGGGGCTGCGGGCGGGACCAGGTCGCGGCGGGATTCCAGCAGGATATCCAGCTGACGGAACTCCTCCAGCGCCCGGCGGGCCTCCGCCGAACCCTCCAGCCAGGTTCTGACCCGATCCGTCTGCTCGGCGTTCAATGCGCCGTCGAGATAGGCGGGTAACAATTCTTCCAGCTGTTCGGGATCCATCAGCCTTCTTTACCTTTTTGCGGGGTGCGATCGGTCTTGCGCATGAGCACCTTCTTCAACTGCGCCTTCCCTCTATATATATATGTCTTCACAGTGCCGATGGGAAGCCCCAGCGTCTCGGCGATTTCTTCGTACGACCGTTCACCCATAAATCGCAATTCAAGCGCCATCCTGTAATTCTCTTCCAGACCTGACATCGCGGCTTCCATTCTCGAACTCAGTTCCCGCCTGCTGTAGACGGCTTCGGGGTTTGTGTCCTCCCCCGCCGGCAGGACAACTTCATCGACCGGTGGCCCATCAAAACGGCGCCGGCGGACGGCATTGATCGCCTCATTACGGGCAATCTGGTATGCCCATGTGGATAAACGAGATTCACCGCGAAAAACTCTCAATCCCCGGTGGATCTTGATATACACATTCTGGAGAACGTCTTCCACGTCGTCGCTGTTACCCAATACGCCGCGAACGACGGCGTACGCCGTCGGGTGCACGCGCTCGACGATGCTCCGAAACGCTTTCTGGTTTCCTTGCAACGCTTTAGCAACGAGTTCATGGTCACTTTCTCCCGACAAATTGTCACTCCTGTAATATGAGACCGGGCAGACAGACGATCAGTTTCAAATTTATAACATTTTTGGGGAATTTCGGGTTTTTAAAAAAGCCCCCTGACAATCCGGGGAAAATAGATGAAACTTTGCCCGGCGAAGCCATGTCACACCTGATGAGCCGAATGACATGGCAAATCGCAACGCCAGCAACCATTTGAAAGGAACAGTACCATGTTTGCAAATATCGGAGCCGAACACATCGCCGTCATGATACCGATCGTTTTCCTCATGGGCGCAGCCCTGGTGATATCGGTCGCGATCGTCATGGCGGGACGGAAGAAAGACCTCGAACACAAAGAACGGCTTGTGGCGCTCGAAAAAGGATTGCCGCTGCCGGAACCTGTTGAAAAAGAGATGAAGCCGGTACACGCGCTGCGCCGTGCATGGGGGCTGGTCTGGGTCGGCCTGGGCCTTGCGCTCACCATCGCGCTGGCAACCAATCCGGATGCTGCAGATGTAAATGCCTGGGCATGGGGATTGATCCCGCTGTTCATCGGAGCGGGGCTGCTGATCGCCTCCGTACTGGACAAAAAAGAATTCGAGGAGCGACTCAAGCGTACCGAAGGCGGTCACACCGATTCCGGCGGACTGCCGGCATCGCAGATGTAATCAAAGTGCTCCGATATATGGTA
>CAZWZW010000354.1:0-2459 GCA_964639125.1 uncultured Verrucomicrobiota bacterium | reverse complement strand
CACGCCTTGAAGATCGACTTCAGCGCGCTCGGACTCGGCACGTTCACGCTTTGTCTCTGGTGCATGATGCACGGACTCCTGCAGGCGTTCGGGCTGGAGCCGAAGGAGGAGAAGTGAACTACGCCGACTTCATCGCATCTAAGGCGCAAGCCGATAGTTACGGCGGATTCGAGCATGTCTGGATGCCGGACTTTCTTTTCGACTTCCAGCGGCACTTGACGGATTGGGCGATACGGAAGGGGCGGGCCGCGATCTTCGCTGATACCGGATTGGGGAAAACTCCGATGCAATTAGTATGGGCGCAGAATGTGGTGATGAAAACAAATCGGCCTGTATTGATATTGACTCCGCTTGCCGTTGGGCCGCAAACTGTGCGTGAAGGCGAGAAGTTCGGCGTTGCGGTTCAACAAAGCAAAACCGGACACGATGGAACTCCGGAAATCATAGTGACGAACTATGAGCGCCTGCACTACTTCGACAGAGAAATGTTCGGCGGGGTCGTCTGCGACGAGAGTGGAATATTGAAAAACTATGCGGGAGCAACACGGGCGGCCATTACTGAGTTTATGTCAGCAATTAGGTATCGCCTTCTCTGCACTGCCACTGCGGCACCCAACGATCACGCCGAGATCGGCACCCAAGCGGAGGCCCTCGGGGTCATGCGGCGGGTCGAAATGCTCGGCATGTTTTTCATCCACGACTCAGCCCATACGCAATCCTGGCGTCTCAAGGGACACGGCTGCGAGCCCTTCTGGCGTTGGGTGGCATCATGGGCGAGGGCGATTCGGAAACCATCCGACCTTGGCTTTAATGACGATCGGTTTGATTTGCCCCCGCTTGTGGAGCGAGAAACCCTCGTTAGGCATGTTGGGGGCACACCCGGATATCTATTTGCCATGCCAGCCATCGGACTCAAAGAGCAGCGAGCGGACCTGCGCCGCACTCTTCGGGAGCGATGCGAAACCGTGGCGAAGATCGTCTCACATGGGAAGCAGGCAGTATGCTGGTGCCATTTGAATGCCGAGGGAGATACATTGGCGAGTATGATTGACGGAGCCGAGCAGGTTAGCGGGGCAGATGACGACGACACAAAGATCGCCAAATACGAAAGGTTCACCGGCGGCAAGACACGCGTCCTTGTTATTAAACCGAGAATTGGGGCTTTCGGATTAAATTGGCAGCATTGCAATCATATGACATTTTTCCCATCGCACTCATTCGAGCAATATTATCAGGGGATAAGGCGATGCTGGCGATTCGGCCAAAAATTTCAAGTAGTGGCCGACATCATTACCACTGAGGGACAGGCTGATGTTCTTGCAAATTTACAAGAGAAGGCTAAGCAGGCGGATTATCTGTACGCCAGGATGGTAGCGAATATGAACGAGGCCATTATCACGCACGCGCCGCGTGATGCAACATTGAAAGTGAAGGTTCCAAAATGGCTGCGATAGATCAATGGATAACCGACGAATGCGCGCTCTACATGGGGGACTGTTGTGAGGTTTTGTGCGACCTGCCGGAACATTCGGCAGGGTTCTCGGTCTTTTCTCCGCCCTTTCTGGACCTGTTCTCATATTCGGACAATGCCGCGGACCTTGGCAACAATAGCGGAACAGATGAATTCTTTGCCCATTTCGGATTTGTCATCGATGGGCTCAAACGGGTGATGATGCCGGGTCGCAATATATCTGTGCATTGCATTGATGTTCCGGCCATGAAGGAGCGCGATGGCTACATTGGCCTTAAAGATTTCCCGGGCGACATCATCCGCGCGTTTCAGGATCGCGGATTCATCTATCATTCGCGGCACCTAATCTGGAAAGATCCACTCATCGAGGCAACCCGCACCAAGGCCCTCGGTCTCATGCATAAGCAATTACAGAAAGATTCCGCCATGTGTAGGGCCGGACTCCCTGATTATCTCCTGACTTTTCGAGCGCCAGGGGATAACGAAATCCCGATCGCCCATCCGCGCGGATTGTCGCAGTATGCCGGGTCGGATGATCCCGGGCAATCAGGGATCAAGAGGTCGCACCATATCTGGAGGCGCTATGCTTCGCCCGTATGGATGGACGTACGCCAGACATATACTATCGAATTCCGGCAGGCGCGTGAACCCGAGGACGAGAAGCATATCTGTCCCTTGCAGCTCGACGTGATCGAGCGCGCCTGCGTGCTCTGGAGCAATCCCGGTGAAATCGTGCTTACTCCGTTCATGGGCGTGGGTTCGGAAGTCTACGGCGCACTTATCAATGGTCGAAAAGGCATTGGGATTGAGCTGAAAGAGTCCTACTATCGCCAGGCCGTGAAAAATTGCGAAGCGGCGCTGAAGGATCGAGTTTCGGAGGCATTGCTTTTCGACATGGAGGGAACATGCTAACGCCCAATTCTGATAAACCGCTCCCGCCTCCGCGCGGCTGGCGCTCCTGGCTGGAATATGCAATTGCCACGATGGA
>CAZWZW010000353.1:0-2473 GCA_964639125.1 uncultured Verrucomicrobiota bacterium | reverse complement strand
ATTCCTATTTTATAGAGCAAATTACACGCCAATATATCTGTAGAATACCCTCCGTATAAATCGTTCTCGATGCTCCAACGGGCGGGGCGGCGATTAGGAATCGGGTTCGTTGCCGCGGCGTGCGCTAAAACCTGCGCCCATGGCGTGCATTTCCACGCACCCGCTGCTGTTTGGGCTGCGGAGGATTTTCCAGATAGAGGCCGTACCATTCTTCACCCAGTCCCGCATTGGAGAAACTTTTTGCTTTATTATTGGATAACCGTTCCCAGTTGCGGGTGAAGGTCTCGTTTCCGGTGGCGTCTTTCGCTTTGGCCAGGAGTTCGCGCGTTTCTTCGAGTTTACCTTCTTTAAGCAGAATCCAGGTCATCAGCCCGTAGAGCAGGGTTCCACGACTGCCTTTAAACCACTTTATGCGGCGGTTGAAGGTTTTTTCCGCACCCTCCACGTCTTTATTTTTATACTGACGCGCCATTTTCATGGCCACTTGCACAGGCTCCATCAGCATCGCGCCTTTAAACAGTCCGGTACCGGCTAGAATGGAATCAACCTGAGCAAATTCCTTGAGTTGATAGAGAAACTGCATGCGCATGGTTGTGATCTGCCTTCCCATCATGAAGGACCACTTTTTAAAGGGCTCAAGGCGCGGGGTGAAATCAAGTGCCTGTTTGTAAAGGACTTGCTGATCTGCCTCGAGCTGGCGCTGGATGAGCTTGATGTTTCCCCCGGGCTTGCTTTGGAATTGTTGAACCTTCCGGTTCATTCGCTGCTGGCCGCTCAACATCATGCTTTCAAGCTCCTTCTGAACCTTTGCAATTTTTTTCCGGACCAGAAATCCGATGAGATAAAACGCAGCAATAAATCCGACAATACCGAAGAAGACCGAGGTTCCCGTCTTTACACCAGAAGCGATTAAACCCTCCACCAATGCGATGGAAGCCAGTACTGAAATTAGAAGTGAAAGCATGTTCTGCGACCCTTTTATTTAAAGTTGTTCACCCATGATATGGGCAAAAAATAGATACCTCAAAGGAAGATGCCTGAATCCCCCGAAAAAGTCACGACAGAGGAGCCCTTAGTTTTAGTCTCATCGCAAATCGGGGGTTGATTCCGGCTCCGGCAACCCTCCGACCGTCCCCAGTGATCGGGATCCGCACAAAACAGCTCTACCTGCGCACTACATCCTGATCCGCTCACTGAGCAATAGAATGTCCTTGAGCTGGGCCTCGTTCTTGGCGGTGGTCCAGCGCTTCTCGAACTCGGGATGCTGGACAATGTGCGCAATGGCGGCGAGCGCCTTGAGGTGCATGTTGCGCATATCGCGGCTACCCACAATCACGAAGAACGCCTTTACTGAAGTATCGATCTCGAACTCGATCCCCTCTCGGCTGCGCACCAGCAGAATCTTGAACAACTGCTCACCCTCAACAATGATATGGGGAATGGCCACGAACGGCGTCAGCACACAGCTTCCCTGCGCTTCTCGCTCCTCGAACTTGGCGCGGATCTCCTCCCCGGAAAGGGAAAGCTCCAGTTCGAGAATTTGGGCAATGGCCACAAGCAGGCTCTCCTGCGTGGCGCCCGGCTCGAGGTCAAGTGCATCGGCCGTCTTGAGAATTTCGTCGAAGGCGTCGTGAACCATTTCGTCACGCTTATAAAGCGTGTTGTAGAGCTCCTTCTCCAGCGAGTCGGAGGTCAGCTCCTTGTTCATGACCTCCTGGGCAATGTGCAGCAGGGCATAACCCATGTCGGTGTGCTGGCGTCCATAGAAAACGTAAATCAGCAAGCCGAATACAATGAGGCCAAGGCTGATTTCAACCGCCGCCAAACCCATGTCGAAAATCAACAATGAAAAGCAGGCAATACCCAACATGGGTAGTCCCGGACAGAGCGGCACGCGGAAGGTCGGGCGATAGTTCGTCAGCTTGCTGTAGCGCATCACCAATACGGCGAGGGCCGAAAGGATATAGGAGCTGATGACCACGGCCGATGCCGCCTTTACCAGTTTTTCGATATCGAGCAGCAACGACGCCAAAATGATGCCTCCGGTCAGCATGATCGCCACTGTAGGTGAGCCCTTCTTGTTGACCTTCGCTGCGATGGGAGGCAACAGGTTGTCTCGTCCCAGCGCGAGCGGATAGCGCGAGGCCGACATAATCCCGGCGTTGGCCGTGGTGACGAAGGCCAGTACGGCGGCGATGGTGATCGCCACATAGCCGGCAGTTCCGGCAAGAATCCGTGCGGTATCGGCAATCGGCGTGAATGAGCCGCGCAGTTCGGCAGCGGGGAGAATACCGACCGTTACCACCAGCAGCAGGGTATAGAGCAGCGTAATCGCAACGGTGGCGGCAATAAACCCGGCGGGGATGTTGCGGCGGGGATTGCGTACTTCTTCGGCAATGGGTGCCGTCTTCAATAAGGCACCGCACGACACAAAAACCAAAACGGCCGGAGGAAGAATGGCTTTTAATCCGCC
>CAZWZW010000352.1:0-2485 GCA_964639125.1 uncultured Verrucomicrobiota bacterium | reverse complement strand
TTCCATGCCGGCGCGAATGTGATGGCAGAAACCTGGCAAGCTGAATGGATCGGCGTGCATCCGACATTGGAGGTGAACAAGCTCGACCCTGCCGTGAGTCGGGGGAAAAAGAATAAGAATTTACCGCCTGAACCTCATGCAAACGAGTGGAGCTGTTTCCGCAAAGAGATTCATCTGGACCGGGCTCCGGAATCCGCCATCGCACGCATCGCGGTCGATTCCAAATATTGGTTGTGGATCAATGGCGAGCTGGTGGTGTTTGAAGGGCAGCTGAAACGGGGGCCGACTCCCGAGGATACCTACTATGACGAAGTGAACCTCGCCCCCCACTTGAAGAAAGGCGGGAACACGATTGCCGTGTTGGTCTGGTATTTCGGGATAGAGGGCTTCAGTCACAACAGCAGCGGAACGCCCGGACTGGTATTTGATGCCTCGATCGACGGGAAGGCCTTGTTGAGTGATTCCAGTTGGAAAGCAAAGCTTCACCCCTCGTATTCGACGTGCGAAGGAGAAAAGCCCAATTTCCGTTTGTCGGAATCAAACATTCGTTTTGATGCCCAGAAGGACGTGACTGGTTGGCAGCAGCCCGGCTTCGATGACGCGGACTGGGAAAGTGCGTTTGCCTACGGGAAACCGCCCGCAGCCCCATGGAATCAACTGGTGCTGCGCCCGATTCCTCTCTGGAAAGATTATGGGCTTAAGAATTACGCGAACCATGATGAGCTTCCAAAGGTTTCCACCGGCGAAACGATCATTGCCAAACTTCCTTATAACGCGCAGGTGACTCCCTACCTGAAAATCGAAGGACCTGCCGGGAAGGTCATTGATCTCCGCACGGACAGCTACAACGGCGGCGGGCCTCCGAACGTGCGGGCGGAATATGTGTCGCGCGAGGGCGTTCAGGCATATGAGAGCCTGGGATGGATGAACGGTCACGAGTTTCACTACACGATCCCTGCCGGCTTCAAAATCCACGCGCTCCAATACCGCGAAACCGGCTACGACACCGAATTTACGGGAACCTTTGAGTGCGACGACGAGTTCTTCAACCGCTATCGTCAGAAAGCGCTACGCACGCTCTACATCACCATGCGCGATACCTACTTCGACTGTCCGGATCGCGAGCGGGCTCTGTGGTGGGGCGATGCGGTGAATGAAATCGGCGAAGCCTTTTACTCGTTGGATCCGCGCAGCAACGGGCTGGCCCAAAAGGGCATTCTCGAATTGATTGACTGGCAGCGTGCAGATGGAACGGTCTTTGCGCCCATTCCTGCAGGGAATTGGAACAAAGAACTGCCCATGCAAATGTTGAACACGGTGGGTTTCTACGGTTTCTGGAACTACTATCTGTACTCCGGTGATTTGGAAACCATTCGCACGGTCTACCCCGGCGTGAAACGCTACATGGACGTTTGGCAGTTAGGTGAAGACGGCCTGGTCGTGCAGCGCAAAGGCGATTGGACCTGGGGCGACTGGGGCAAGCACAAGGACATGGCGATTCTTTACAACGGCTGGTACTACCTGGCGCTGAAAGGACAGAAACTGATGGCGGAAGCGGTGGGGGCAACCGGGGATATCCCCGCGATCACCGCCCGCATGCAAAGCATTGAAGCGAACTTCAACAAAACCTTCTGGACCGGCAAAGAATACCGTTCGCCGGGCTACAAAGACGAGACGGACGACCGCGCCCACGCATTGGCGGTTATATCGGGATTGGCAAAGCCTGAGCAATACCCGGCGATTCGCGAGGTGCTCCGCACGCAGGAATATGCCAGTCCTTACATGGAGAAGTATGTCGGGGAGGCCCAGTATATGATGCGTCACGAAGACGATGCCATTGCCCGGGCCCGAAAACGCTACAAGACCATGACCGACCATCATTACACCACCCTGTGGGAAGGCTGGGGAATCGGGAAATCGGGCTACGGCGGAGGAACCATCAATCACGCCTGGACCGGCGGCATGCTGACCCTGCTTTCGCAATACGCGGCAGGGGTTGCGCCGACGAAGCCGGGCTACGATAGCTATCACGTGCTTCCGCAGATGGGGCCCTTGAAGCATATCAAAACGGTCGTACCTTCCGTGAAGGGAGACATCCTACTGGAGCTCCGTAACCAGGCGAAAAGCTTCTCTCTTGATCTGGTTTCACCGGCGGCTACGACGGCGGTGATCGGCATCCCCAAACGTCAGGACATGCCTGTCAACAGCATCAAGGCCAATGGGAAAACCATTTGGAAGGACGGGAAATTCAAGGGGACTTCTGAAAAATTGAGTTTCGTCGAGGAAACAGAACACGACATCCGCTTCTCCGTCCAGGCAGGGGAGTGGAGCATCCAGGTGGCCTACTAATGCGACCTCAGCGTTCTCTGCGATTCATAAACCTTTAAAGTTCATATGGAAATATACCGATATCTTATTTTTGCAGCAGCAGTTCTCTTTGCGCCACTGTGTGTGGGAGCAGCGAATACCGTGGTTGAATCGAAAA
>CAZWZW010000351.1:0-2522 GCA_964639125.1 uncultured Verrucomicrobiota bacterium | reverse complement strand
CCCATCAAAAGCCGTCCCGCAGCAGGGTTTCACCACAAAAAAACAAGAAGAACCCTTTGTTTTCGTAATCGAGCGGTTGGTTCGAGGGAGTCCACGATAAGCCTTTACAGGCAGGCCAACCACAAGACGCCGCTATCGCGAGGGCTTGTGATTTCAAGAAGAAAGAACCTACTTCAGGTTCCCTTCGACGTTGCCGTAGTCGATGGTAATGCTGCGTCCGTCTTTGAGCGCCAGCCTCACTCCGCACGGCTGGCCGGAAGGAGCCCATGGCAAAACTTCATAGGAGCGGATCGGCATGAGCTCATCCACCGTCCAGTCGCCGTCGTCCCGGCGGTGAAGCATAACGGTTATCAGCAACTCCATACCCGCATAGTTCTTCTGATCCGACCGGTTGGCATAAATGACGGTGCTCTCTTCCGCTTCCGCATTTTTCCCGTGATGCACCGCAGCCTTCAGGCCTTCCCATCCATGAACCGCGGTCATCGCGACCTTGCGGCCCTTGATCGATGCCACGAGAGTTTCGCAGTCGTCTGCCCGACCCGGTTCAACGACCGCCGCCTTCCCGACCAGATGCGGTAATGCATAATGACCAAGATGCAATTGATTGCTCAATGGCATGCGCACACGATCCACACGAATCACCCCGCCGGGGATAATAATATCGGCCAGATCAATGCGCTCCATCCCCTTGTTGACAACATAGCTCAGCATCGAATTGGCGCTGCCGCCGGCTTTCATGTCCAGCGTACGGTACATAATGCCGTGATCAAAGCGGTTGAAACCAATGGCCAACGGAATCCGGAAGCCTTCAGTAATTTCATCACGAATTGAATAGTTGACAGGATTGCTGCCGTCGGCATTTTCATCCTCATAGCAATATTCGGTATTGAATGACAGCTGGTTATAATACGGCATATGCTGCGGCACCTTGCCGGTCAGAATTTCGGTCGTACCGGTATCTCCCCGGTTAACAATCTGAATGCCCGGACCTTCCAGCTCCACGGTTTCCGTACGATGGCCCTGCTCCGGCCAGAATCCCTCGTTTTCCGCCGCCATCCAGAACGGCGAATTCTTCGGCAATGACAGGGCCACGAAAATCTTGGCAATCCAGAATGGACTGGCCGCGCAACTGTAAAACTGAATCAGCGGATCGAACGGACCATAGTAACCCAGACACGGCACCCCATTGATGTAGAGGTCGTCGCGCTCCATGAACTGCAGCATGTTGGCCGAAGCCAGACGACGCGCAAAACCGGGATCGATCACCGGATCATTCATCAGAAAATGGGCTCCCAGACCGGCCGAACAACCAAAACGGTAAACAAGGCTCCGTCCCCACATGAGCTGCTGGCCGTCGCGGGAATAGAAGCGCGGCCAGTTTTGGGCAAACTCGCGATTGCGCTGCTCCATGATCGCGGCCAGCTCCGGCTCATGTTCATAGCCATACCAGCGACACCACAGCGGACCGTAAAAATGGTAGCCCCACGGGTTGTAGAAATCATAGCACGGATCATCGCTGTACCAGCCGTCGCCGGAATACTGCGCCATCAGATGCTGGAGATGGTCCGTCAATACGGCTTCATCAATCTCATATCCGTTGATTTTCAGGAAGGTGAGCATCAACACATTAAAAAAACGCCAGTTATGTCCAATGGTCTGGCTGTGCCCGTAATCCGAAAGCAATGCCGCAATCCGATCTTTTTCACCGGCGGAATAGCAATCCCATATCTGCTCGCGACACTGCATCAACCCCACCACCAGCGCGCCGCCCTCAACCGTCTGCTGATACTGCATCTTCCCGTATTCTTCTGAGAATTGGGCAATGGATCCCACAAAACGCGGCGACGCAGGGTCGGTGGCCTGCAAAATCTGGTTCGCATAATAATCACGCAGGTTGATCCCGTTGCTCGTTGCATCGGGGCGATCGGCAATGACCGGGGCGGCCGCCATAAACGTGCGGGCCAGCCCCTCGAATTCAGCGGCCTGAAAACGGTGCGGCGGATCGTCCGGCTGGGGGTATGAGACTTCGCTCTGCTTTGGAATGACGATCGGCTCATCAATTCCAGTGATATGCTGAAAGACGCCGTCCACCAAAAACTGAGCACAATCGAGCCAATGTTCGCGGGTCATGCCCGTGAACGGGCTTTTTTCATAGTCCGGATTCGTTACTGTATAGGCCATCGCATCAAACCTTATTCCACATCTTCCACAGGCGCTTCGGGCAAAGCCTCGCCCAGTTCATACAAGGGACTGGATGGATCCAGCTGCGGATCCACTTCGTTCTCCGTTTTCTTTTTCTCCCGAGGCTCCTTTTTCTTTACGGCGGTGGTCGATACATCAGGCTTCGTCACCACCGGAGCGGATTCCCCGGCCGTCGGCTCATCCTTTAGTTCCCCGATGAGGTCGGTCAGAAAATAGCCGGTCAGGAAATCCAACTCGACTGCCGCCGCCACGATGTCTCGTTCCAGATAGGGATCGTCGTCCACCTCAACCTTTTCGATCAGCAAATCCATCAGCTCGCT
>CAZWZW010000350.1:0-2528 GCA_964639125.1 uncultured Verrucomicrobiota bacterium | reverse complement strand
AATGGCTTACGTGGAGCTGAAAATGTGGGATGTACTTGAAGTTTTGAAACATATTCATGCCGGGAAATCAGTCCGGCAGACGTCCAGGATTACAGGTCGAGCCCGGAAAACGGTCGGCCGGTATGTGGAGACAGCGGAAAAACTGGGTTGGGTGAAAGAGATCCATCCGCCGGATGAGGAGCTGGCCGGGGAAGTGATTTCGTTGCTGAAACCGGGTCCGTCGAATGCCAAACCCGGCGAAAAGGAGGCCATCCTCGCGGCCCATCACAAAAAGATCCGGGATTGGCTAAAGGTCGAGGAGCAGCGCAAAGGGCTGCAACTCACCAAGGTGTTGCGGCTGCTGAACCGACAAGGTGTGGATGTCAACTACATCGCGTTGTACCGGTATGCCGTCAAGCATCTGGATTTCGGCCGCCGGGGAAACACTTATCGCCTGGATGAAACAGAGCCAGGAAAATATGCCCAGGTGGATTTCGGCCGGATGGGTCTTCAGTACGACCCGGAGACGGGAAAGAATCGCACTGTTCACGCGTTGATTGTGACACTGGCGCAAAGCCGACACCAGTATGTTCACCTGTGCCACACGCAGACGCTCAAGGATTTCATTCTCGGAATGGAAAAGGCATTTGAGTTTTTCGGCGGCGTTCCGAAGCTGGTCATCCTCGACAATTTGAAGGCCGCCGTTATCAAGGCCAATAAATACCATCCAACATTCAATCGAACCTTCAATGAGTACGCGGAGTATCGCGGATTCGAAATTGATGCGGCCGATCGAGAATCACCGAAACAGAAGCCTCATGTGGAGCGCCAGGTGCAGTATGTCCGCAACAATTTCTTCAAGGGCGAAGATTTCCTGAATCTTGAACATGCCCAGCGGGAGGCAATACGGTGGTGCCTGGACATTGCTGGGATGCGCATTCACGGAACGACTCAAAAACAACCGTTCGTGGAGTTCCAGGCCAGGGAGCAGGAGGTTCTGGAACCCCTCACAAAGGAACGTTTCGACATCCCAGATTGGGCAACTCCAACCGTCCATCCGGACTGCCATGTGCGTTTCAAGAAGGCTCTTTATTCGGTGAACTACAAGTTTCGCGGAAAGAAAACGGATGTGCGCGGTGACAGCAAATTGGTTCGCATCTACATCGACGGGAAACTGGTTAAAACCCATCCGAAGCATCCCGAAGGCGGCCGCAGCACCGACCACAAAAATGATTACCCCTCAAAAATCACCCCCTACACCATGCGCGATGCCAACTACATCATTCGTTGCGCCAGGGAACAAGGCGAGAACATCGGCGAATATGCTGAGCACTTGCTTGGGGGGCGCTACCCATGGGGAAGAATTCGAGAGTCTCAAAAGCTGATGCGTCTCTGTGAAAAATACGGAGAGACCACCGTGGATGCAGCCTGTGCGCGCGCTTTGAGCTTTGACCTCATTAACGTCACCAGACTCGAAAAGATCATCAACAACGCGTTGGAGAAAAAGAAACGTGCCGTCATTGAGGGGCCGACCGAATGCAAAGTGGTCCAGATGCCTCTCATGTTCATGCGCGACCAGAAAAGCTTCAACCATAGCTATGACAAGGAGTTAGAGAATGATGGACCTGACCAACAATCTGAAAACAGAACTCAAGCGCCTGCGGTTATCGGGACTGGTCCCGAGCCTGCCGGACCGACTTGCCTACGCGAAGAAAACCAGCCTTTCACACCAGGAGTTTCTCGAACTGATCCTGCAGGACGAGATTGATCGTCGAGAACAAGTGAGCTTGGAAAACCGACTCTACAAGGCGAAATTCTCTGAGGAGCAGGTTTTTGAAAACTTTGATTGGGATGCAGCAATCACCTTTGATCGACATAAAGTAAGGGACCTGTTCGGCTTGGGATTCCTCGAACGAAACGAAGACATCCTCTTCATGGGGCCAGTCGGCGTTGGCAAAACTTTTCTGGCCAGTGCCCTTGGACACAGCGCCTGCCGGGCCGGACGCAAGGTCCTGTTTACGCGATCCGATAAACTGCTCCGCGAGCTGTTGCAATCCCGCGCCGACAACAGCACCGACCGGGTGATGCGAAAATTTACTTCCATCGACTTGCTGATTATCGACGACTTCGGCCTCAAGCGCCTGGATCACGAACAATCGAGCGACATCTATGAAATGCTGGTGGAAAGGCACAAACGGACTTCTACCATCATCACCAGCAATCGCGCTGTGGAAGAATGGATTCCCCTTTTCAGTGATCCGCTTCTGGCCCAGAGCGCTATCGATCGGTTTGCTCACAATGCCCACCAGGTGGTCATCGAAGGCGACAGCTATCGGCGAAAACAGGGCCCGGCGGCTCGAAAAACAACATCGAAAGGAAGGGAAAAGAAGTAATCCCTTGCTCAAGCGAGCGGATTCGTGAAAACATAGTTTTTAGCCTCGGACCCTGGGGTCATGTTTATGAAAATCCCTGGGGGCATGATTGTGAAAAGTGACAGCGGGATTACCGAACGCGACGAGACCCGATTTCAAAGGCGCATTGGCAAGAGA
>CAZWZW010000349.1:0-2547 GCA_964639125.1 uncultured Verrucomicrobiota bacterium | reverse complement strand
CCCAATATTCTGTTCATCGTGGCGGATGATCTCGGGGTGAAGGATCTTGCGTGCTATGGCAGTGACTATTACCGGACGCCGAATCTCGATCAGCTGGCCGGAGAGGGCATGCGCTTTACGCGCGCCTATGCGGCTGCCAATGTCTGTTCGCCCACGCGTGCGGCCATCCTAACCGGACGCTATCCGCATCGTTTGCATCTGACCGATGCGCTGCCGTGGGACCGGTTGTATGAAAATCCGAAGATGATTCCGCCGAATCATCTCAAGGAACTTCCGGTTGATCTTCCAACCTTTGGAAAGGCGTTGCAGCAGGCCGGTTACCGCACCGCGCTGTTCGGAAAGTGGCATCTGGGTAACGAGGAAAAGTTTTTCAACGAGGGTGAGCACAAGGCCTATGGCTTTGACGAAGCGGCGAATTGCTCCGGGCAGGAGAAAAAACGCGACAAGGGCGTGGATGATCTGACCCAGCGCACGGTTCGTTTTCTGGAGAACAACAAAGATCGACCTTTTATGGTCTGCCTGATGCATCACGTTCCGCATGTGCCGATGGCCTGCCCGCCGGAAGCGGAAGCGCTTTACGACGGTGTTCCCAAAGGACATTTTCAGAAGAACCAGAAATATGCCGGCATGGTTTCACATCTCGACCAATCCATCAAAACGGTGATGGATAAACTGGCCGAGCTGGAGCTGGATAAAAATACGCTCGTGATTTTTACCTCGGATAACGGCGGATTGAAAAATTTAACCAGCAATAAGCCGTATCGCGGCGGCAAAGGCGATCTGTATGAGGGCGGGATTCGCGTGCCGTTGATTGTGCGCTGGCCGGGGCATGTTGCGCCCGGATCGACCTGCGACTCCGCAGTAATCAGCACCGATTATTTTCCGACCTTTCTGGACGTGGCGGGATTAAATCCGATGCCGGAAGCGCATGTCGACGGCGTGAGCATGCTGCCTTTGTTTGCAGGTTCTTCTGTAGAAGAACGGACGTTGGTCTGGCACTTTCCGCACCGACAGGAACCTTCTTCAGCTGTGATGGAAGGCGATTGGAAACTGGTCCATAAGATTGTTTCGGGCGAGTACGAGCTGTTTAACCTTGCGATCGACCCAGAAGAACAAAATGACCAGTCTGCAGCGCACCCTGAACGGACTGAGCGGTTGGCAAAAATGCTGGAGTCGCACCTGCAGTCTTCCGGCGCGCAGCGTATGCGACCCAATCCTGAATGGGATTCAGCGCAGCCTCCGGGTAAAATTAAAAACTACGGCGTATTTTATCCAGAGGGTGGAAAGATATATCAGCAGATCAAGGAACCGTATCCCACCTGGTTTCATGAGACAGAATAAACGCAAAGGCGCAAAGAACTCAGAGGTACGCAAAGCTTTGCGGTACTTAGCGGCCTTGGCGACTTTTCGCTGAAATTGTTGCATGGAGAACGAACTGATGAATCGAAGAAGCCGACCAAACATACTCTATATTTTGACGGATCAGATGCGCTCCACGGCCATGGGTTGTGCGGGTATCGAAAAGGTGAAGACGCCGAATATCGACCGGTTGGCGGGCGGGGGAACGCGTTTCACCAACGCCGTGGCGAACACCCCGTCGTGCGCGCCGTCGCGCGGAACGATTCTGACGGGATTGCACACGTTGTCGCATGGTGTGGTGAACAATGAAATTCAGGTTAAAAACGATGGGCCGACGTTTGCGGGTGCGCTGACCGAAAGCGGATATAAATGCGGCTACATCGGTAAGTGGCATCTCGACGGAGGACCGCGTACGGGCTTTACACCGCCCGGACGGCGGCGTCTCGGTTTTGATGACTTCTGGGCCGTGGCCAATTGCACGCACGACTACATGAGCTCGTTCTATTATACGGAAGAACCGAAGCCGGAATTCATCGAGGGCTATGAACCGATTCACCAGACGGATCTGGCGATCAGATATATGACGAAAAAGGCAAAGGCGGATGATCCCTTTTTCCTGGTACTTTCCATCGGCACCCCGCACGACCCCTATCGCGAAATGCCGAAAGAATTGTTGGAACGGTACGATCCGAACGATGTGGATTTTATGGAAACCAACAGTATTTATGTGCCCGGGGAAGTGATGCAGGCGAAGAAGGATATTCTGGCCGGTTACTATGCCCATATCATGGCGCTCGATGATCAGGTGGGCCGGCTCGAACGGACCCTGAAAAAGCAGGGACTCTATGAGGATACGATCGTCGTCTTCACAGCGGACCACGGCGACATGCTGGGCAACCACGAGCAGTATTACAAAAGCCAGCCGTGGCGCGAATCGGTGGGTATTCCGTTGATCACGCGTTGGCCGGGACATATTCCGGCGGAACGGGTAACGGATGCTCCGATCAGTCTGATTGAACTGACGTCTTCATTGTTGACACTGACGGAGACAGAGATTCCCGCGGAGATGCAAGGCGATGATCTGTCCGAGTTAATTCTCGGTGATGAGTCGGCCGCACCCGATTCGGTATTCATCAACTTTGCGGTAAATGTGCACTGCATTCCCGCGCCACCGTTCCGCGGCGTGGT
>CAZWZW010000348.1:0-2548 GCA_964639125.1 uncultured Verrucomicrobiota bacterium | reverse complement strand
CCACTTTGATGTGCGTTCAGGCGCGATGTTGCGGGTTGTCCCGGGAGTCCATAGGAGGGCCCCGCGTTGCTTCGTGTAGCGCTTTGCGATACGCGAAACGAAGCAGCGCGGGAGGTGCCTGTGGCCCCCCCGGGGGCAACCTTGGTCTCGATGGTGGATCAGGCTGTATTTTTAGATTTCCGCCGTTTTTTGCTTTGATTGAGGCGATAGCTGTCGCCGTTCATTTCCAGGATATGGACATGGTGGGTGAGGCGGTCCAGCAAGGCTCCGGTCAAACGTTCAGAGCCGAAGATCTCGGTCCACTCGTCGAAGGGCAGATTGCTGGTTATCAGGGTCGAGGCGTGCTCATAACGTTGGCTGAACACCTCGAACAGGAGCTCGGCGCCGGTTTTGCTGAGCGGCACGAAGCCGAGTTCGTCAATAATCAGCAGCTTGTACTTGGCCAACTGCTTTTGCAAGCGCAGCAAGCGCTTTTCGTCCCTGGCTTCGATCAGCTCGTGGACCAGGGCGGCGGCCGTGATAAAGCCGACGGTGATGCCTTTCTGGCAGGCCGCAAGGCCGAGACCAAGGGCGATGTGGGTCTTTCCGGTTCCCGAGTTGCCAAGGGCAATGACGTTTTCTCGCCGCTCAATATATTCGCACCGCGCCAGTTCCAGAACCAACATCTTATTGAGCGAGGGAATGGCCTTGAAGTCGAATGAATCGAGACTTTTGACGGCGGGGAACTTGGCTTGTCTGATCCTCCTCTCGATCATCCGGCGCTCGCGGTCGATCAGCTCCAGTTCACTCAGGCGGACAAGATAACGCACATGATCGACGCCCTCGGCGGCGCAAATACGAGCCGGCTTGTCGTATTCGCGCATGAAGGTCGGTAGTTTGAGGGCCTTGAGGTGATGGCTCAAAAGCACTTGTGGAGACGAGGTCATGGCGTGACGGCCTCCGCTTCTTCACCCAACAAGCTCATGTAACTTGCCGCTGATGTCGTTGTCACCAGAGCCCTTGGTAGATAAGGGTAAACATCCAGGTCAAGCTTGGGCGGACGACGCTCGATACGGCACAGTACCAGGTGCTTGACGGCGTCGTAGCTGATGGCGCCCAGTTTCAGGGCATCTTTTAGAGCGCCGTGAACTTCGTCGGGATCAAAGGTCTCAAAAAGCCGCAGGACCTGGACAAACTCCCGTTTGCCATGCTTGCCCATGCGGGCTTCGAAAAGACGGCGCAGGGTGGTGAACTCGTCGGGAAGATCCCATCCGGCCAGTGGCGCCGCCTGATCCAGGGCGCCGATCTTCTTCTCCAGCAAAGGCAGGTAGTGGAGTGGATCGAAGACCATGTCCTCGCGATCATAGGAACGGGGATGACGGGCAATGATCTCTGAACCGCAACCGATGACCACCTCGTGGACATAGCCACGGATCCAAACCTCCCTGTGGCCGTAAGCGGCAGGAACGGAATAGTCGTTGGTTCGATAGCGCACCAGGGATTGAGAGGTGACCCGCGAAGCCTGCTTGTCACAGGCGTCAAACGGCGCTGGCGGCAATGGCGTCAACGCTTCACAATCACGCCGGAACCTCTCGCTGATGGTCTCACGGTGGCCGCGTAGAACATCGCCATGGCGTTTGCGGCACTTCTCCTCCAGGTCGGCGTTAAAAGCGTCCCAACTCTCAAACCGGGGAGGGGGAACCATGAAGTTGCGCCGCGCATATCCGACCAGACCCTCAACACCGCCCTTGTCATTGCCCTTGCCGGGACGACCATAGCGATCCTTAAACAGATAATGGGACTGGAGCCCACTGAAGGCTCGTGTCCGCTGACGCGCGCCGTCCGGAAGGATACGGGCAACCAGACACTTGTCGTTATCATAGAGGATCGATTGGGGGACGCCGCCGAAAAAGACAAAGGCCTTGTTGTGGCCATCCAGCCAAGCCTCCGTCGTCGCCGCCGGATATGCCACAACGAAGCAGGCATCGCTGTGAGGAAGGTCCATGGCGAAAAAATGCGCCCGCTGTTCGACGCCGGCGATAATAACATCCGCCTCGCCAAAATCCGCTTGGGCATGGCCTGGAGAATGGGTCAACGGGACAAACATCTCCCGCAGACGATTGCGCCGTTCACGGACGTAATCCTTGACGATGGTCTCTTTACCCGTGAAGCCATGCTCGTCGCGAAGACGATCAAATATACGCTTCGCCGTGTGGCGCTGCTTGCGGTGTGCCGTTTTATCATCTTCCAGTATCCGGTCGATGATGTCCGTGAACGGATCCAGCTTCGGACGCCTCACAGGTTGCTTGCGCTGATATCCAGGCGGCACAGAGTGCTTCAGAATCTTGTTCACTGTCTCTCGTGCAATGCCAAACCGACTGGATGCTTCTCGCCGGCTCAGACCATCAACATGGCAGGCCAGGCGAACTCGCAAATAAAGGTCCACAGCGTACATCCTTCCACCTTCCATCCCCAAAAGGACCGAAGGGTACAGGTGGCAGAGTTTTACTCCGCCCGTAGCCGTGTTTTACGACCACTTCAGTGGCCTAGTATTGCTCCGCCGCTTACA
>CAZWZW010000347.1:0-2550 GCA_964639125.1 uncultured Verrucomicrobiota bacterium | reverse complement strand
TAACTTTTAACAAAAACCCGCCTCGCAAACCCGAAGGGTTTTGCAAGAGGCTCTACTCAACTATCCCTTTATTGTTCGCCGATTATTATGCAACAGCCAGCTGATGAACTTCTTTATGGATTTTTTTGGAAACAGTGTCTTCTGCAACATCAAGATCGTAATCCATCTGGAGACCTAGCCAGAAAGATGCGGAATTTCCAAAATAAACTGAAAGGCGTAATGCAGTGTCTGCCGTTACACTTCTTTTTCCATGAACAATTTCATTCACACGGCGAGGAGACACACCAAGGTCACGACCTAATTTGTTTTGACTAATTCCCATGGGTTTAAGGAACTCTTCGTTCAGGATTTCTCCCGGATGTACTGGTGCAATTTTTTTCATCATATTACCTCAATGATAATCAACTATTTTCAACATTGTATGCGTTGCCATCTTTCCACTGAAAACAGATTCGCCACTGTTGATTAATACGAATGCTGTGCTGTCCTTTTCTATTTCCGGATAATGCTTCTAATCTGTTGGCTGGAGGAATCCGTAAATCATCAAGATTTGAGCTTCGATTTAGCATTCTTAACTTTCTAAACGCGATTTGTTGAATATTCGTGGGCAACTTCTTTGAATACTGCCTGGAATATATCTTTTCCGTCTCTTTGCATTTGAATGTCTCAATCATTGAAAAGGATAGTATAACGCGTGACGTTATGGGT
Source organism: uncultured Verrucomicrobiota bacterium (assembly GCA_964639125.1). Classification (GTDB taxonomy): domain Bacteria; phylum Verrucomicrobiota; class Kiritimatiellia; order Kiritimatiellales; family Pontiellaceae; genus Pontiella. Next base: position 1,842 of record CAZWZW010000347.1, on the reverse strand, counting down.
CAAGATTTTTTCTGGCGAACGTTACGTGTGGGGTGCAGGACAAAAATCTGACAAATCCTGATTTTCTTCTTTTTTTGCTACAATATTGTATCTATATTAGATACATATCAACCAAGGAGGACACCATGGCTACGCTGCAAGAAAGAAAATTCGAACTGCTTGATGAGATCGGACAAATCGGTTCCATGCGCCGGGGACAACTCAGCGAGCAGTTTTATGAGAAGACCAATGCCAAGGGTGAAACGGTCCGGACGGGGCCGTACTATGTCTGGCAGGCCTGGGTGAAGGGGAAGAAAAGATCCATCCGCATCCCGAAGAACGAGGTGGATGCCGTGCGCCGCGAGCTCGATGCGCACAAGTGCTACAAGCTGCTGTGCGAAGAACTCGCCGATGTCATGGAGCAACTCAGCATGCAACCGCAGGAAGAGGAGCAGACTTTAAAAAAAACTCCGTGAAGCACGGCGGTACATGGACGGGGAGCTTGAGTCGTTCCTTTCCCTTGCCGAATCCAACATGCGGGCTGGGGGCGTGGGTCGCAGCGATGGGCTCGAAGCCGGACTGAAGGCCATTCTTATCGAAAACGGTGCGCGGATCGTCGAGCTATTGCTCAACGACCCGCACGCACGGGTGCCGGAGGACGAACGGCGGGACGGGGAAAAGCGGATGGGGGTGCAGCCGCGCACCATCCAAACGCTTTTCGGGGCGATCAAGCTTGAGCGAAACGGCTACTACACCCCCGCACAATCTTCGTGCCGCTATCCCCTTGACGAGGCGTTGCTTCTGCTCGAGGGGTTCACCCCCGCCGCCGCCAAACTCGTCGGCCGGTGCGCCAGCGACAGCTCCTTTGCAACGGCAGCAGAAGATCTTCTTGCGCTCGCCGGCATCCATGTCGAACCCCGTCGGATACAGCGGCTGGTCCAGGCCGTCGGCCCCATGCTCAACGAAGAACTCCACCGAAAGCGGGCGCCGGAAAGCGAAAAGGTTCCGCGCATCTATATCAGCGCCGACGGCACCGGCATCCCCCTGCGCAAGTCCGAACTCAAGGGAAGAAAAGGCAAGCAGCCCGACGGCTCTGCCAAAACACATGAGATCAAAGTGGGGTGCATCTTCACCCAACACCCCCGCGAAGAGGATGAAAAGCCGTGGCGCGACCTCGACTCCACCACCTATGTCGCCACCACCGAACGGGCCAACGCCTTCGCCGCCAAGCTCCTCGCAGAAGCCCGCCGCCGGAACCTCGGCGGGGCGGGCGAAACCGTATTCATCAGCGACGGCGCCCCATGGCTTAAACGCATCCAGCAGGAAAACTTCCCCAGCGCAACCCGCATCCTCGACTTCTATCACGCCAGCGAACATCTCCACGATCTGGCAAAGCTGCTTCTGGCGACAGAGGAAATCCCACTTCGGTTCGCCCGATGGAAAAAGCAAATGCGCAACGGGAGAATCAAGCAGATCATCGCCGAAGCCGAAAAACTCGCCACCGGAAAAAACAGGGCGGAAGCCCAGCGCCAGCTCAACTACTTCCGCAACAACCTCGAAGCCATGCGCTACGACACGTTCCGGTCAAAAGGAATGTTCATCGGTTCCGGTGTCATCGAGGCCGGCTGTAAAAGCGTCGTAGGCGACCGGTGCAAGAAGTCAGGCATGTTCTGGAGCGAACAGGGAGCCGATAACATCCTCACCCTGCGCATCGCCAAGCAAAACGGAATCTACGACTCGATCTGGACTGATAACTGCCTCCAGAAAATCAGGAATGCCGCCTGATGGAATTTTTTTGTCCTGCACCCCGGCGGAATAAACGACTCGGATTTGAATTGATGTTCTATGATGAGGCTGTTCGCA
>CAZWZW010000346.1:0-2559 GCA_964639125.1 uncultured Verrucomicrobiota bacterium | reverse complement strand
GGCAACGTGTATGGAAACGGCAGCCAGGAGGAAGATCGATGGGACTGGGCGGATCGCCTTTTAGAAATATTCGCTTACGGTTAAGTCCCGGTTCCGGAATCGGTATGGCGGAAAGCAATGCCTGGGTGTACGGGTGTGCCGGGCTGTGGAACAATAGATCGCTTTGAGCCAATTCGACGATCTTCCCCAGGTACATCACCGCTACCTGTTCGCAGGCATGACGTACGACGCTCAGGTCGTGGCTGATGAATATCATAGTCAAACTCATCCGCCTACGCAGCCCGGCGAGCAAATTGATAACCTGGGCCTGAATTGACACATCGAGGGCCGAAACCGGTTCGTCACATACCAGAAGTTCAGGCTCGAGAATCAGCGCCCGCGCAAGAACCACTCGCTGACGCTGCCCCCCGCTCAATTCATGGGGATAGCGGCGGAATGTGTAGCTCTTTAAATCCACGGAACGTAGAAGTTCAGCAGCTTTATCACGGCGCTCGGATACGGGGGCGCGGTTGTGGATGCGCAACGGCTCGGTCACCTGTTCGATGATCTTCATGCGCGGATCCAGGGCGCCGATCGGATCCTGGAACACATACTGCATATGCCGACGGAGTTTGCGCCACTCGACCGGCGGAAGTCCGGAAATTATCCGACCTTTGAATACAATGCTGCCCGATGTCGGGGTATCGATGTTCAACACCAGCCGTGCGATTGTGGATTTACCACAACCGCTCTCGCCAACAAGCCCAAAGGTTTCGCCTTTTTTGATCGAAAAAGAAACCCCGTCAACCGCTTTGAGAATGGCTTTCCTGCCCCATAAACCACCTTTTTGGCGGACGTGAAAATGCCGCAATAGCGCTGTGATTTCCAGCAAAGACTGTCCCTTCCCCTCCGGCCGGGATACGGGTGCTGTATGTAGCCCTGGATTCAATACTGCAGAGCTCCTTGTTGGGGATTGACGCAGGCAATGCTGCGGCCGTCGGTTCCGCTTATAAGCACCGGTCGATTGGTGTGGCATTCATTCAATGACACCACGCAACGGGGTTCAAAGGCGCATCCCGGGGGCATTTCGTGTGGGGCCGGCACTGACCCTGATATGGAAAACAAGGTGTCGGCATGGCGATCGATCCGGGGTAATGAGGCCAACAACCCGCGCGTATACGGGTGACGCGGATCCGCGAACATGCTCTCAACCGGCCCTTTTTCGACTATCCGCCCACAATACATCACAGCGACCCTGTCGCATGTTTCGGCGACAACAGCGAGATCATGGGTAATCAGGATAATGGACATCCCCATTTCGTTACGCAGGCCACGAATCAGTTCGAGTATCTGCGCCTGGATGGTCACATCCAAAGCTGTCGTCGGTTCATCGGCGATGAGGAGTTGCGGCCGGCCGGCCAACGCCATGGCGATCATCGCGCGCTGGTTCATCCCGCCAGACAATTGGTGGGGATATTCCTTCAGCCGCTGTTTGGCCTCAGGAATGTCGACATGGATCAACAGTCGTTCGGCCTCGTTGCGGGCAGACTGGCCGCTCAACCCGCGGTGTTGCACGACCACCGCTTCGGCTTGCTCGCTGATCGTTTGAGTTTGATTCAAGACGGGTGCGGCTTGGTTGTAAATGACCGATTCAATCACCTGGCGGCCGATGGTATGAATCGGATTGAGAGAACTCACGGGATCCTGAAAGATCATGGCGATGTCACGGCCCCGCATTTGCGTCAGACGCTTCTCATCCAGGGACAGAAGATCCTGCTTTTTGTAGCGTACATTCCCCCGGATACGAGCCCTCGGGCCCAGCAGCCGCATCACAGCCATACAAGTGACGCTCTTGCCACAGCCGCTTTCGCCCACCAACCCCAAGATCTCGCCGGGGTAGACTTCAAGATCTACGCCATGCAGACACCGCACCCAACCGGCGGGCATATCAAAATCGACGCTCAGATCCGTGACTTGAAGCAGCGGGTCACGTTCCGGCCTAGGTATGGGACCTATGGACTTTGTGTCCGTCATCGAAATTGAAGCAGTGTCTATCGATTAGTTAAGCAGGCCATTGTTGGGTTATGACCTGCAGCGTCATGGATTGGCGCTGCAGGTCATTATAAAATAACACACCCCACATGATGAGGGTCAATCCCGCTTTGGGCTAAATGGTTCAATTGTCACTTAAAACTCAGGTTGACCGCGGTAAGATCCATGTATTCAGCGGGATACGCCGTCCACTCAAACTCGTCACGCTTGCCGTAGAACATGGTCATGGCATGCAGTGAGATCAGAGCCGGCTCTTCGAAATCACAGATTTCCAGCATCCGGCGGACCGCCTTGCGACGTGTCTGAAGATCGGTACTGGTTTCCAGGATTTTGCCGAGATTGTCGAACTCCTCTGGAAGTTCAGTCATCGGCGCTTTGCCCATATACTTATTTTCTTTCCGGCCCCACCACTGGGGACCAAGGCGGCGCCAAGTCATGCCCACCGGGCCCAGATAAAAGCCGGGGTTCGACAGGTTTTTAATGTGGCGGGGTTCTTCTTTTTTTAGGAGTTGGGCCCAATTTCCCTTT
>CAZWZW010000345.1:0-2561 GCA_964639125.1 uncultured Verrucomicrobiota bacterium | reverse complement strand
AGACCGGCCGACCGATTGCCTCCCGTTGTGCGTTCGGTCGCCCCCGCTGAATCTAAATACGAATTGCCAGATTCACAGGCGTAGGCCCCCGCCGCGCGGAAACTGACGACGCCAGACAAGATCCCTCTGTCGGCCTAAGGGCGGATTCGGCCCCCAAAGGAATGGTGGGCCAGCAGCGTTGGCTGCCAGTTGTTGAACCATTTCATCCGCGTCGGTACCATCATTCAGCTCACATTCCGCATGTTGCGCGAGGGTGGTTTCGATTTTTCTTTGGCGTTGTCCGTGTCAATTTACTGGTAGGCTGCGGGCGTGATGCTTAGGAGATTGAGCACTTCCTTTTGTATTTTCGAGAGCTCAGCGGGGAAAATCAATATCTCGTCCCCGGACGTGACCTCGTACCGTTCGACGTTCTTGAACAGCCGCACGATGTCGAAAATCGTGGGGGACGCACAGGGGCGGTCTTCCGGGTAGATCGGCAGGGACGGAAGTTTCTTCTTTCGCATGGCCTGGCGGAGCCTTCGCTCGATCAAGGAACCCACCATCAACGCCATCACATGCACGTGAAGGTAGGCCACGACCCGTTCGGGCTTCTTCAGATAGACCGGGGCAATCTCCTGGTACGTCTTCAGCTGAGTATGCCGTTTCTCCAAGAACGGTTGGAACTTGTAGATTTCCAGAACTTTTTTCGCAGGGTAGGCCTCCGCATCGAGATTCGTAATCAACGGAAACACGCCGTCCGTCTTTTCTTCCTCCCGCACGGCATCCTTGTCCACGCTGAAGGAGAGAGAGAAAACCTGTTTCCAGGAGATCGTATAGGGGCTGTCTTTGCGGGGGCGTCCTTTCTGTTGATAGACGCGCTCGTATTGCCGCGTCGCATGGATTTCGTAGCGGATCACGTCCTGGCAGTGCTGCTCCTGGAGGATCTTTTTCACCCTTTGTTCGATTTGCTTTCGGGCTTTCAGCTGGTACGTATTCAGCTTGGTCTGAAGGCTCCTCAAGGCGTCCAAGGCCCGTTCCATCCGCCGCGTTCGGGTCTGGGCGTCTTGCTCGGCCTTTTGCGTGCTGCGGATCCAGTGCAGGCGATAGCCCGAAGACGTTTGGTAATCTCCTTGTGCCACATAGTAGCGGTCGAGTTTCGATTCCGGTTTGCGGTTATTTTTCCGGGACAAAATATGTTTCCACTGGATCTTTCCCTGACGGACGCGATGGCGGAATGATTCGTCTTCCTTCCACGATCGGGGCATCACGCTGACAAAGCGGCCGTGCCAAGCGGAAAGTTTTCGAAGGTTCTCCTTGGTGGCCAATTTGCAGTCAGCAACATAGATGAAGTCGGCTCGCCCCAGCAGCCTTTGCAACGCCCGGTGGTTGGCCGGATGAAGCCGATCGTCGGTCTGATTGCCGTCATAGATCCGGTGGGAAATCGGCACGGCCCCGTCCGCGGTGACGTTCAGTCCCAAGACAAGTTGCTTGAGATCCGGGCGGTGATCTTTGTTCTTGCCGAAAGCCAGTTGTTCCGCGACGTTCCAGCCTCCATACCTGCCGACGAAAGTCAGGGAAGTGGTGTCGTGGTGAATCCGTCCGCAGTCCAGGTCGAAGACTTTGATGGCTCTCAGGGCCAGCCGGAAAAACACGTCTTTATGCCGGGAGTGATAGAACTTGGCCAGGGCTCGGCCGATCCTGTCATCCTGAATCCACCTGGTTTCTTCGGGACGAAGGCCGAGCTTTTCAGCATCCAGCGGTTTGAGCCAATCTTCCATTTCGTAAAGCGGGTTCGGGCTCGTGAGGATGTTATGAATCAGCAGCGCGAGGGCTTTGCTGTCGTCCAGCTTCATCCGCTTGTCCGTGCGCATGTAGCTGCCGATGATCTCGCGGATGCGTAAGGTCTCGATGAAGTGTTCGATGATCGGGTGAGCTCCCACGACGAACTTCGAGAGCGACGAGTTCTGTTTCAATCCGTTTTGGGTTTGCATTGTCTCCTGCCTTTCTTTGGTGGACACAGAACCTGTGACGACACTGGCGTCTGACTTGCCACGTAGCGGCCAAACTCTTCTTTGCAAGTAAATGTCCAGTGCGACATAAAGGCAAGGAAAAACATCTCCGCTCGAATTTCGGTGGCGTTTCCCGGGCGGCCAGGATGAACCCGAAAAAGTTTCCAACCGGGATCGCCGAACAGGCAACGCTAAGACGCGGGATTCGCGCGGCGTTTTGGAGCCCCAAGAAAGTTATTGCCTGAGTTTCGCAGAAACGCGTCATCTCCGACCAACCGCAAGCTGCAGAAAAAAGAATCGCAGCCATCAGGTGGACACTTGTCAGAAGTCGAGCAACCGCGACAATAGCGGCAATCCGAATTCAGGCGTGCCGCAGCCCAAGGTTGAATCGTCGCGGCGTCAACACACGAAGCCTATTCCGATCCGAGCATTCCGGCCGACAACGGTGGTACCACAGCACCGCATACAAGGCATCAAGAGGAGATAAGACGTTGCACGGGACGAGGCCAATACTTCCTCGCGATCACCCGCAACAAAATCGAAAACACCCGAACTCGATCTGCGGAATGTGAG
>CAZWZW010000344.1:0-2569 GCA_964639125.1 uncultured Verrucomicrobiota bacterium | reverse complement strand
ATAACAGATTGCACTTTGATTCGTCGTGTTCTGGGAAATCTGACTAAAAACGGACTTGAAGCGGTGCCAGAAGGAAACAACGTCACGCTCCACTGTTGTCAGGAAGGACAGGTGGCGGTATTTACCGTACAGAATGCCGGAGTCATGCCATTGAATACCCAGCGCCAGATTTTCAATCGTTCCTTTTCCACCAAGGGACCCGGGCGGGGGTTGGGCACCTACAGCATAAGATTGCTGGTCGAGCGCTACCTCAACGGCTCGGTATCCTTTATTTCATCCGAAGAGGAGGGAACCCTGTTCAGGGTCGAAGTTCCATTAAATCCCAGCCTTATTTGAGGCTCGGGTTGATATCCGAGGTTTTAGGAAAGCCGCCTCAAAGGCGGATGTTCTCTTTCTTGTTGATTTTTCGGCAATATATTTTGGTTCCAAAGCGTCATTCAACCTCAAGGAGGTTAAAATGAAGTTGAAAATGCTACCGATCCTGTGTGTTGCGTGGAGCTTGTTATCCTCTCTGGCAGAAACAGCCCAGACCAATGTATTGCTGATTATTGCCGATGATCTGGGTATCGAAAGCCTGTCGGCCTTCAATGACGATCCGAGTGCATCCTTGCCGCCCACACCGACAATCGACAACATTCAAGCAAATGGCATCACCTTTAACCGATTTTATTCCTATTCAACCTGCTCCCCCACCCGTGCGGCCATTATGACGGGACGCTATAGCTTTCGTACCGGCGTAACCGCTCCCTCGGGAGGAAACAACACGCTCAAGGCCAATGAATTCACACTGCCCGAGGCCTTGATTGAATCGGGCGTTATCTCGAACCGACTGGCCTGCATCGGGAAATGGCATCTTGGCTCGGACGCGGACTCTCCGAATACGATCGGCGGCTGGCCGTATTTTTCAGGTGCGTTGGGGGGAGGCCTCGGGGATTTCTACAGTTGGCAGAAAACGGTCAACGGAACCACGGCAAACAACTACAGCACCTATGCCACCACCGACAACGTGAACGACAGCATTGCATGGATCAATCAGCAGGGCACCCACTCATGGTTCCTCTGGCTGGCGTTCAATGCGCCGCACACACCGCACCATCGTCCCCCGAATGATCTGCACGACTACGACACCATCACCACCAATGGCTCCAACACCTCCCGCCCTCATTTCGAGGCCATGGTGCAGGCCGTTGACACGGAAATGGCTCGTCTACTCAGCACGGTAAACCTCTCGACGACCACCGTGATCTTTATGGGCGACAACGGCACCCTGCGCGGCGTAGTTCAGCCGCCGTTCTCGAATACCCACGGGAAAGGTTCGGTTTATGAAGGGGGCATACGGGTGCCCATGCTCATCTACGGCGCGGCAGTCAGCAACGGACTTGCAGGCACGACTTATGATGGACTTCTGCACTCGACCGACCTTTACGCCACCATCCTCGAACTGTTTGGTGCCAGTGCGACGGAACTGGTGCCCGAAGAACTCGTGCTCGACTCGCGCTCGTTTGCGGGCGTACTCCGCGGCGAGTCCTACACCCGAAACCCCGCTGACATTATGGTATTGACCGAAACCGGAAATGCGCCGGGGCGCAGTATCGTTGAAGGCGACTACAAATACATCGATTTTGATAGTGGATCGGAGGAATTCTATAATGTTTCGCTGGACCTTCCCGAAGTAACCAACCTGCTTTCCGGTGGATTATCGGCCCCCGAGCAGGCAGCACTGAATACCCTGCAAGCCAAGCTGGAAACCTATGTGAACATTCCCCACATCTATTTGGCCTACATGGACAGCACGAACAAGTTCAACACGAAGATCGGCTGGTTCAACAACTCCGGATTTACGCTATGGCGCACCGAAAACCTCGTTTCCAACAATTGGGCCCTCGTTGCAGGTCAGGAGTTTGAAGACCACGGCGAGGCCACCCTTACTTTACGAGACCCATCCCCTCCCGCAAGTAACGCATTCTATCGCGTCACCACTCCCTGATCATTTTTCAAGAGAATGGAAGCCAATCAAAGGGAAGCCTGTTTTCATGACAGGACTATAGCATTTTAAGAAATGTCGTATCCGCTTCGTTTATGTACTGGAGGGGCGAGATTGCTTCTTTTCGGCGCAATCACCTCTCCGCCCGGGCACTCGGCGAGCGCCCCTCCATCGAGGTGGCTATCGTTTTGTTTTAAATGCTTTAGTGCAGCGTGTGCGAGGCAATACCGCTCTGGCAGGTGGCGGCTTCGTTCAGCCCGTTGTAGTAGCAACTTGCCCCCGTGGGGCACGTCGGCCGCTTGCCGCCCTTGATGTATGAAGAGCAGGTATCGCGATAATAGGGATTCCCGATAGACTCCGGCCCGTCGTTTTCATCCCAGGCGTGCTCCATGGCGGCCATTTGTTTGGCGGCCTCCATTTGGCGCAGGTTGTTCCGGCATGCCTGGGCAACCGAATCTGCCCGCGCCTTGCGAAACGAAGGAATCGCAAGGCTGGCTAGAAGTCCGATCGTCGAGACAACGATCATGATCTCAATCAGCGTAAAACCAACCTTTTTCTGCAATTGCGACATCTTTGCCCTATTAT
>CAZWZW010000343.1:0-2594 GCA_964639125.1 uncultured Verrucomicrobiota bacterium | reverse complement strand
CGGGTGGTAAAAATCCTTTCGAACCCGATTCATTTCTATCACTCCCGGACGGCGGGGTTCAGAAACGTCTCCAACTGAACTCCATGTATGGCACAACTCATTTCATTACCAAAATTTGATAATCTAAAGATGTGTATAAGGATATGCTTCGCAGGGGAGGAGTTTTTTTAAGCTCCCCTCCTTGACGAGGAGGGGTGGATCGCGGAGCGAGACGGGGTGGTGCCTATAAGGTCAAACCTTTTGTAAAGCGGTATAAAGTTTGCCAAAAACATTTGGTGAATAGGATCAATTTATGAGCAGCGCAAATCGAACATTCCCATATTCATCGGCCTGGCGGTGGTGGGAACGGTATACGCACGATTCCCGGCCGTCCTGAATCTCTTTCCGGGCGACGGAAAATGCTGGTTCAACTGATGATGGGTGTTGTCTGCGGCTTTCATTTTTTCAGTCCAAAAGGGTTCCACTTGCCGGGATCGGTTTCCACGGGGTTGAGAATGAGTTCGGGCATCTCGTTCCCTGGGTAAAGCACTACTTCCTCGTCCTGCTTCAGGGTAATTTCGACAACACCGGGCGCAACTTCGACCGGTTCAATCCCGTTTTTGTTCGAGCGTATCTGCCCCTGCATGCCGTGGACGATTCGACAAGGTTGTCCCGCCAGACTCTTGATGCGCACAAATTGAGTCTGTCCAGCGCTGCGCTTGGCACTGACCAGGAAAGCCCCCTCGGTGCGGAGGTCGTGGAAAGCGACGTCAGACCACGCGTCGGGGACGGCGGGGAAAATCCGAATTTTGTCACCCCAGCTTTGGATGAGCATGTCGTGGATGCACTGTGCAGCAGAAAGCGGGGTTTCGATGACGGGCCCAGCCTCCTTGTAAAGCGTATTGGGTTGGAAGAATTTTTGAAGTCCGTCGAGGTAGTCCAGCGCCTCGTTGCCGCGACCGAAGGCTGCTGCAATCGACGAGGCACCTGTGTTGGAGTAGCCTCTCTTGGCGTCCAGGCTCTGCCAGTGCTCAAGCGAGCGAATCGCCAGTTCCTCTGTGCCCGACTGCTCGCGGTTAACAAGGTAGAGTGGGTAGAGCATCAGTAAGTGGGAGTAGTGCCGGTGCCCCTTGGCAAAGGGCACGCCATCGGCGATCATGTAGCCGTCATCGCCGACGGGATAGTCTGACAGGTTTTCCAAAACATCCTGCCACTTTGGGTAAAGCGGATCCTCGACGCCAAGCAATTCCGATGCCTCGACTAAGGTGCGGCAACCCCAGCGCAGGAGTGCGAGATCAAAATTGCAATTCGGCCCGGCACCGAAGGGATATTCGGGAGAAAGGGTGGTTGGCAGATGATACTTCCCGTCCTCGCCTTTGGTCGTGAAATGCAGGTGATAATTCACCGCTCTTCGAAGCAGGGGGAAGAGATGATCGCGCAATTCCGCTTCGTCCATGCTGTGGCGGTAATGCAGCCAAGCGTTGTGGCAGGCCCAAAGGAGCAGGCCAATCTCGGGTGCCTTACCGGAGTTCGATCCATCGGGAACATCCACCGCGCTGTGCAGATACTGCCCCGAGGTGCGCCCAATACCGGCGGAATCGGCGCGGTAGGGCTCCGGCACATTCAGAATGAGCTGTTCGACATTCTCATACAGCGTACGGGTCAAAGATTCGCCGAGTTCGAGCCGATTGGAACCGTAGGTCGGCCAGTAGCTAAGCTGCACATTGAGATTCCACCAAGCTCCGGGCCAGGGGGTGGGCTGCAGCCATGGACCCTGATTATCGATCAGCATGCCGTCCCGTCTGGTGGCCGACGCCAGCTTGTAGATCTGGATCCAGTAGTGGGACTCCCAGACCGGGTCCGGGATGGAGACGAAACTGGCCGGATAGTAGGCGTGCCACCACTCCCGATGTTCGGCGACCAATTCGGCCATCGGCACTGTCACGGCGGCGCGCACTTCGTTGATCGCCTGCTTGCGTGCACCCGACCCGGGGAAGGTTTGGGCCACGCTAACCAGAAGCCGCTGCCGATGATTGCTTTGGGCGGTCTTCCAGGCCGTTGCGATCTCGCCGCCGGCGAGCAGTGGCTGGATACAGACCTGGACGTCCGCGACGCTCTCCTGCCTTGAAGGCGGATTGGGCTGATAGCCCTTCAGGCGCTTACCAATGCGCTGGCGAGGGCTGGCCGCGGGAAGTGCCGCCCACTCCCATCGGCAAGCTTGCTCACCCTCAGAGGGGCTGATCTCGGCGATTACAACCATGTGGTCACTCGGCACGAAACACTTCCATTCAATGGTTCCCTCGGTGGTGTGGATCGTGCCGGTGGCTTCCGCATTCCAAAGGTCCAACTGTATGCGACCGCTTTTTATCTGACCGACCGTCTTGAGATTAAAATGCCCGATCGGGAGCCGACAGCGCTCGTACATGCCACTTTCGTCCCGAAAGTCCTGAACCTTGCCGTGACCGATGTCCCAACGCACCGTATGCGAGTCCACCTGGCGGACCATCGCTCCCATCGTGCCGTTGCCCACAAATGGGGCCTCAAACCATCGTTTCGGCATCCGCTCCCAGATCAAGTCGTGCCGCTTGAGGAACTCCGGCCAGTCGACCTCAGGC
>CAZWZW010000342.1:0-2605 GCA_964639125.1 uncultured Verrucomicrobiota bacterium | reverse complement strand
TTTTTCATAAACATGCCCCCACCTGTTCGAGGCTTTGACGATCGGTCGGTTACGCTCCTGTTTCAGGAGGTGACCAATGGCTTACGTGGAGCTGAAAATGTGGGATGTACTTGAAGTTTTGAAACATATTTATGCGGGGAAATCGGTCCGGCAGACGTCCAGAATTACGGGTCGGGCTCGGAAAACGGTCGGCCGGTATGTGGAGACGGCGGAAAATTTGGGTTGGGTGAAGGAGACCCATCCTCCGGATGAAGAACTGGCCGGGGAAGTTATCTCATTGCTAAAACCCGGCCCGTCGAATGCGAAACCGGGAGAAAACGAGGCCATCCTTTCCGTTCACCACGACAGAATCCGGGATTGGCTGAAAATTGAGGACCGGCGCAAAGGTCTGCAACTCACCAAAGTGTTGCGGCTGCTGAACCGACAGGGGGTGGATGTAAACTACATCGCCCTGTACCGGTATGCAGTTAAGCACCTGGATTTTGGACGCAGGGGTAGCACGTTTCGCCTGGATGAAACCGAACCGGGAGAGTATGCCCAAGTGGACTTTGGGCGGATGGGTTTGCTGTACGATCCGGAAACGGGGAAGAATCGCACCGTTCACGCGCTGATTGTGACTTTGGTGCAGAGCCGCCATCAATATGTCCACCTGTGCCACACGCAAACCCTTAAAGATTTTATTCTCGGTATGGAAAAGGCGTTTGAGTTTTTTGGCGGCATTCCAAAGCTGGTAATCCTCGACAATCTGAAGGCCGCAGTCATCAAGGCCAATAAATACAATCCGATATTCAACCGAACCTTTAGCGAGTACGCCAAGTATCGAGGATTCGAAATTGATGCGGCAGACTCAAAGTCGCCTACTCAAAAACCTCATGTGGAGCGCCAGGTTCCGTATGTTCGCAACAATTTCTTTAAGGGCGAGGACTTCCTTAATCTGGATCATTCTCAGCGGGAGGCAATCCGTTGGTGCCTGAACATCGCAGGGATGCGCGTTCACGGAACGACGCGGAAGCAGCCGTTCGTAGAGTTCCAGGCCAGGGAACAAAAGGTTTTGGAACCTCTCACAAAAGAACGTTTCGATACTCCGGACTGGGCAACCCCTATCGTCCATCCGGACTGCCACGTACGTTTCAAAAACGCCTTGTACTCGGTGAACTACAAGTATCGTGGGAAGAAAACAGATGTCCGTGGCGACAGCAAACTGGTGCATATTTATATTGGCGGAAAGCTGGTGAAGACCCATCCGCGCTTACCCGATGGCGGTCGCAGCACTGACCACCAGAACGATTATCCTTCAGAAATCACCCCCTACACCATGCGTGACGCCAATTACATTATCCGCCGCGCCAGGGATCAGGGGGAAAATATTGGTGAGTACGCTGAGCACTTACTTGGCGGGCGCTATCCCTGGAATAAAATCCGGGAATCCCAAAAATTGATGCGGCTTTGCGAAAAATACGGAGAGACCACCGTAGACGCCGCCTGTGCCCGCGCTTTGAGCTTTGACCTCATCAATGTCACCAGACTCGAAAAGATTATTAAAAACGCGTTGGAGAAAAAGAAACGTGCCGTCATCGAGGGGCCGACCGAATGCAAAGTAGTCCAGATGCCCCTCATGTTCATGCGTGACCAGAAAAGCTTCAACCATAGCTATGACAAGGAGTTAGAGAATGATGGAACTGAGCAACAATCTGAAAACAGAACTCAAGCGCCTGCGATTATCGGGACTGGTCCCGAGTCTCCCGGACCGACTGGCCTACGCGAAGAAGACCAGCCTTTCACACCAGGAGTTTCTCGAACTGATCCTGCAGGACGAGATTGATCGCCGTGAACAAGTGAGTCTGGAAAACCGACTCTACAAGGCGAAGTTTTCGGAGGAACAGGTGTTTGAAAACTTCGACTGGGATGCCCCTGTTACCTTTGATCGACACAAGGTACGGGACCTGTTCGGCTTAGGTTTTCTCGAACGACACGAAGATATCATCTTCATGGGACCGGTTGGCGTCGGCAAAACTTTTCTGGCCAGCTCCCTTGGGCACAGCGCTTGCCGGGCCGGAAGCAAGGTTCTGTTTACTCGATCTGACAAACTGTTTCGCGAGCTATTGCAATCCCGAGCCGATAACAGTACCGACCGGGTAATGCGAAAATTTACCTCCATCGACTTGCTGATTATCGATGACTTTGGCCTCAAGCGTCTGGACCACGAACAGTCAAGTGACATCTATGAATTGCTGGTGGAAAGACACAAGCGGACATCTACCATCATCACCAGTAATCGCGCGGTAGAAGAATGGATTCCTCTTTTTAGTGATCCGCTGCTCGCCCAGAGCGCCGTTGACCGGTTTGCCCACAACGCCCACCAGGTCGTCATCGAAGGCGATAGCTATCGCCGGAAACAGGGCCCTGCGGCGCGAAAAACAACATCAAAGGGAAGGAAAAAGAAGTAATCCACTTGCTCAAACAAGCGGATTCGTGAAAATATAATTTTCAGCCTCGGACCCTGGGGTCATGTTTATGAAAATCCCTGGGGGCATGATTGTGAAAAGTGACACTTGTGCGGAAAGTTCTTCGACGCGGCTGGAAAGTTGGCCATTCTCGGCCTTCA
>CAZWZW010000341.1:0-2619 GCA_964639125.1 uncultured Verrucomicrobiota bacterium | reverse complement strand
CTTTTGCAAAGTTAGGTGTGAGGTGCAGATAAACAAAAAATGCACCTCTTAGCTGCCTTGGGACAGGAAGCTGAGCATGTTTTCAAAATATTGCTTTATGTGTGGATGGCTCAGCACTTCCAGGTTGTGCCCAGGCACAAATACAACGACTTGACCCTGACCATAGGAATGGTGCCATCCTTGAACACAACGCCCATTGGCCTGGGACCATGACTCTGCAAAGACTGTGGTTTGGGACTCGTCCAGTTCCAGTTGATATTCCTCATCACGCACTTCAAACGCCTCGATACCTGCATTCAGAGGCGTTTCCTTTCCTATGGGTCTCATGGAATAGGTTCCAATTGGCGGATGCCCTTTAAAGAACGCTTTTGCAAGTTTGCATTGCACGCTTTCTGGGGAGCAAAGTGCAATTGAGCTGTGATGCATCAGTATTCTACCCCCTGCTAGAATATATTGTTCCAGAAGCTCCCCTTGCTCCGGAGAGAGCCAGGGCGTTTCAATCACTGTTCTGTCCGCTGCACAGTCAGGAGTGCTTTCGTTCGATCTATAGAACTTGCCGTCGTGTCGACCATATCGACTCAGGATGATAAGCTCATAGTCATCTAAATGGTTAAATGGAACCTCGTAATCCGCTATATGTAATACCTCGTAACCTTTTTCGGTTAACCAGGGCTGAATCATATTATAGAGAGGAAACTGCGTGTGGTAGAAGTCGCCTATAATAGATAACGCTTTCATTTCGTTTTCATTTGATTTTGCTGGCATTGATTAAGGTCAGTTTATCGGCACGCAGTAATTTCACTTTTATGACGATCGAGCAGGACGCAGAGATAGGAAGCGAAGCCGTGATTACAGCTGGCGCGGGTATCGCGATGTTCCCAGAGCGTACCAGTCGCCCGAGCCATGGGCAGGAAGTATTCCTTCATTTCCTGCAACAGCTGAGCGCCCTCGCCGTAGAGTGAAAGCAGCTCCATGCGCAGGAAATATCCGATAAAGGCGTTGGCCCGATGCAGGGGATTCGTTTCCGATCGGTTCGGCCCGGCTTCGGTCCGCAGAAAATTCCAAAGGTCAGGGAAAGTTTCCTTTGAGGCGGTACCGCAGAAAAATGCGTAATACTGGCAGACTTCCGTACACTCCTCTGAGGATTGCAGAACTCCCTGTTCATCGCGCAGGGAATTGTCCACAAAGAATCTTCCGTTAAACGACTGCTCCCGAACGGTTTCGTGAATTACTGCAGCCTGCTCACTCCATGTCGGATTCGAATAGAGCCGACCGGCAACATCGAGCGCCTTGGCGTAGAGCATGTTGGTTGGATAATTCACATCATCAGTCAGCTCATTGGCCTTTGACCACTCGATAAAGTTCCATGAAGGCAGCTTTTCGAGTAGCCCCGATTCATTTTCAAAGGGTTTGAAAAACTCCAACAGCGCAACAAAGCGCGGGCGCAGTTGATCGATCAATTCCCGGTCGCCGGTGCGCTGCAGATATTCCTCCGCCTCAAGAATCAACCAGAGAGCCCATTGGGGGATAAAGCTTCCATCCGAGCTGTCCGCCGGATAACAGCACGGCAGCATGCCTTCGGGAATCCGGGCAAACGAAGCGGGCAGCGCAAAGTTTTCAATGAAATTCCGTTCAACCCGCGAGCTTCCGCAGAGCAGCGGCTCCACGCGTCCCGTGAAAAAGCTGTCGCACAGCCAGCCTGCGCGTTCTCTACCGGGGCAATCCATATAAATATCCACCGCGTTCTGGCGGAAAGTCTGACGCCCCGCCTCAAACAGGCGGTTAAAGTCGGGATCCGGGCTATTGAGCGCCACATCGGACGCTTCCGGGTTGGCGTATTCCCGCATAGCCAAACCGCTGATTTCGGCTTTGCCATCGAGCACGACGACCTTCAGGTAGCGACCGGTATAGGGTTCAATCGATTCCAACTCATGGGTCCCTGCCGGTAGCTCATAATAGACCAGGCTCAGGCAATCGTTGCGTAAAAGGTCGATATCTCCGTCGGTAAGCACTTCGTCGAACAATACCATCAGACGGATCGGCTGCGGACAGGAGACACTACAGCGGACAAAACCGGTTAGATTGACTCCGAGATCCCACATCTCATAGCGGTTTGCCGAACCTTCATCGGTAGAATTATATTCACAGGATTGGTGCAGTTGAAGCACGTCCAGTTCGAACTGATCCGGACGAAAGGATTCAAGTTGATCGCAGCGTTCATCGCGCATCCACCAGAAGCCAGACCTGTCGGCAGGCTTGTCGCTAATCACAACCATTCCAGAATCGATGCGCCTGCTGACCGGAATGATTTCATAATCGGGAATCATCACATTGCGGGAAAGCAGTTTTTTCGCTTCCTGCACAGCCAGTTGAACATCTTTCCGGCCTTCGGAAATTCGATAGGCTTCCATAAAAGGGCGCTGGTATCCGTAACGTTCCACTTTTTGGATTCGCGCTGGTAAAACAGCACCCGAAAACCCTTCGGCTCCCGTCGCTGCGACCACCTCGTCATCTATAAGGATTTCTGCCTGACAGAAGGACGGTTGATTTGTATAAGCGAAGCTATTGCAGTTGTATCCGGCCACCTCAATCGACAACACATTCAAACCATCCTCTGCA
>CAZWZW010000340.1:0-2663 GCA_964639125.1 uncultured Verrucomicrobiota bacterium | reverse complement strand
AGCGGGACTCAACTTTACCACTTTGCGACAAATCAAATAAAGGCTCTTCGACAATATTACTTTAAGTGCCTGATCCTCAGCGACTGGCTTCTGTTCTCTGACCTCCGACTTCTGGATTTAGGTTGAATAAAGCGGCTTACCCTTCGCGCATGGATCCGGGGTTCGCCATCAGTTGATGCAATTGCCCAAGATGGTTCTCATACACGCCACGCGGGGTCGTGTCCTTCTTGATACAGATGCTTGCAGCCTTTCCGACGACTTCTCCCATCATACCGCAGGTGCGCATGACACGCACCGGGCCGAGCCCCGTTTTAGTGACACTGATATTGCGCCCAGCCATGAACAGGTTGTCGATATTGCGACTGTAAAGCGAACGGTATGGAGCCCAATAGAGCCCACCGTAACTATATTCTTTTCCGCGGGTAAAATCAGAGATGAACTCATTACCTTCAAAGCCCTTCTGGTATTTCTTTTCGGGGAAATGAAGATCGATGTGCCAGGAACACGGGTATGCCTTATCGGCCCAGTCATGTTGATCTTTGAAGTGTTTTCCGTCTAAAACAACGTCGCCCATTAAACGTCTCGATTCGCGTTTGCCCGCAATAAATGCGACCCAACCCAGGCGGAAATTCTTGTAAAGGCCATCCACATTTTTAAGCGCATCCCACGCACCAAAGATCGCACGGAGGTTATGGTCACGAATGCGCTCGATGTCGTTCACCTGGTCTTTAACAAATCCACTCTCCCAGTACCAATGATTGGAGAATTTCTCTAGGTCCTCTACCTTATCTTTTGCCTGCGCGCCCTTTCGCCCAGGGAATGGCTTATCAGACAAATCCAATGCCCATGGACAGCGTGGGAAAGGCTGCTCATACTCACCTTCCTCGTATTGCGACATCAACGCACTCTTGTCCTTACATTCACAGCCGAGCACTTGTTCCTCCTGCGAAGCATCCATGACACTGAACAAGTTCGTGCTCCCCATCAGAGGGTTCTCGGAGGAAAACTGGTATTCATAATCCGCCCCAGCTTGATGCCCAAGTTTGGCATCACCCGTGCAATCCGCAAACAAAGATCCGGAGACACGCTTACGCTCGGCGGTTCGTGTGCTTTCAATGACAATGGAACTGATTCTCTGGTTCTTTGTTTCGGTCTCGATGGCACGATGTTCCATAAGCAGCGTAATCCGCGGCTCCGCCTGAACCGCGCCCATCTTGCGCTCATCGTCAAAGTTAGAGGCCGTGGTGCCGTTCATGGTCTTGAACCATTTATTCTTGGCGGTCTTTTTATCAATTGGAGGCAGGATTTCGGTTACGATGTCGCCGATATGACTGAAGGGCTGCTTATTCGTGTGTCCCTCAGGCCACACGCGAACTTCAGAACTACCGTTGCCACCGAGCACGGGACGGTCTTGAATCAATGCAACCGACAGGCCCTGCCGCGCTGCGGATAAGGCCGTACAGGTTCCCGAGAGACCGCCACCGACGACGACAAGGTCATAATGGCCTCCATCTTCCGGCTGCTCAGGCAAACCAAGAAGCTTGCGGCGGAATGTTTCCAGCGCCGCCACATCATTGGTCGGCTCAAAATGAACATCTTTGCAAAACAGAACCGCTTCACAGCGCCCCTCAAACCCAGTCAAGTCATGCAGCGCGAGCTCAGCCTTTGTCCCGACTTCAACGACGCCGCCATCATGCCAGTGCCACTCAGCGTTCTTCGTCCCGAACGTTTCCTTCAACGGCTTCCCATCGATGAGTAGCTGAAATTTCCCCGGCGCCCCAGGAGCATTCCACGGCGCTACCCAGTCACGGGTTCGAACCCAGACTCTATATTTTCCAGCAGAAGGAAATGTTGCTTGAACGACAGCATCCTCAACCGACACCCCAAGGCCATGCGCCAAAAGATAAGGAGAACCCATCTGATCCATGGACTGCTGATCCAGTTCCCAGCCACCGAAATCATCAAAACCTTCGGCTTCCAGAAACAAGAACTCTCCTGTAGAGCGCTTCCCCGGATTTGCCCAAACCGATTTGGCGGACAAAAGGCTCAATGCACCGGCTCCCGCAAAGCCGATGAACTGTCGACGATTCATTTGTTTGATTTCTTTCATTGTACGATCCTTAATTTTTACGAATGCTTAACCCGTCTATATAAACACGAACTCACCAAACGCGCCATACCAGATCTACACCTAAATATAACCAATTTGCGACACCCAGCACGCGCCTGTCTGCCCCCAATATCCCCATGACGATTGCGATTGGTGTCTTCGACTCGTGATGTGTGCTTCTCCAGGTGATTGATTTACAACCGCAGCGTATAACGCTACGCGCACCGCGTAAAAGACTTCGTCTCACGCGGCTTTGCTGCGGCAGGCTGCGCTAGCACCCAAGGGCATATCCTTCTACATAAGTCAGAGGGGCGTGAAGTTCGCACGAATCAGCTCCTTCCCTTACTAAGCATATCCTTATACACAAGTTGAAGAGCGACATCTATTGGTTCTTAATCGATTTCAAACGCATCCGCAAGGCATGGCCAAGTGCTCATGCTCTGCATTTTCAGCGTAGCTGAAGACCCTTCTTCGCTTTTCAAGCTACGCAGGGCGCAGCCGCTTATGGGCGCTTATAATCGCTTATGGGTGTCAGGCCTTCGGCCTGATGATT
>CAZWZW010000339.1:0-2667 GCA_964639125.1 uncultured Verrucomicrobiota bacterium | reverse complement strand
TGATACTCGTACAGCAAGCTGTACTCGTACACAAAAGATCGGCGCATCGCATAAGAAATAGGATTGTTTGCGGAGTTGCGGGACACAGAGGTTGGGAGCGCGGAAATCGGCTGTACGCAATTCCGTCAACGGTCTTTTGAGCGAAGCCGCGTTAGGCACGGAAGTTGCTAATTGTGGATTGCTCGATAGATGGGAGTCAGCACGAATTGGGTTCTGAAAAGGGAAGTGCTGGTTTTCGAGTCATTCCAGACGACATGGAAGGTTGTTGGTGGATATGAGCCAGCGTAATTACCTCGGTTTTTAGCGGAATTGTCAGCGAAAATGCGAAATTGGGCGGATCTGTGCATTGGGTACCTATACCTTGTTCGAGAAATAGCGATGGACATTATTGACATCTCATTGAAGCTCACGATTCAGCAGCTCGTCCCACAAAAAAACATGTGGATGGCTTTTTAGGAATCGCTTCTTTTGGAATGAGGTGTCCGGTTTTGCATACGGGGCACAATGTCACATCGATACCGGTTAGACGCTCAAACAGTTGCTGCCATGTTTCATCGTCTTTCTCTACTGCGCTATCATTATCTTCAACACATAGGTATTGCCGGCACCTAGCGAGGGATTGTTTTCGTACGGCATTGGCCAAAAAACCAAAGTGGCGAATTCGCATGAATCCTTTGGGCATGACGTGGAGAAGAAAGCGGCGGATGAAATCGGCGGCATCCAAAGTCATGAGCTTTTCTTTGTTGTCGTCAGCGCGGTCTTTGTAGCGGAATGTTACTTGTCGTCCCTGCATGGAAACGAGACGATAATTTGAGATGGCGATGCGATGAGTATACCGGCCGAGGTAGCGAAGCACTTGTTCCGGTCCGGCAAACGGTGCCTTGCTGTAAACGACCCAAGAGGGGCGAGCCGCTTCTTGGAGAATGTCGCGAGGATTTTTATTTGCCGATTGAATCTCGCCTTTGTCTATTGCCTTCTCGAGCTTGCTCAGCAGCTTGCCCCGAAATACCAAAGAGAGTATCGGGACAGGGAGAAGGTATCCTTGTTTGCAGGATATCCATCGAGTGCCGTCAAGACCGCCGCCGGGGACGATGCAGTGCACATGAGGATGATAGAGGAGGGTTTGGGTCCAGGTATGCAGTACCGCAGTAAATCCTATTTGCGCACCGAGTTGTTTCGGGTTGGCAGCGACCTGTTGCAACGTTTCACTAACAGCAGCGAATAGCAGATTGTAACAACGCTTTGGATTAGCTCGAAACAAGACGTGAAGCACGTTTGAAATGGTAAAAACCACGTGGAAGTATTCCACCGGCAAGAGGTCTTTTTGCCGGGCTTCGAGCCAGCGTGTTTGACTGAGACTCTGACATTTTGGACAATGGCGATTGAGACAGGAATTGTACAGCTTTGCATGATGACCGCAATGATCGCACTGATGCTCGTGACCGCCGAGCACAGGCGTTCGGCATTCGAGAATATCTTGAACCACCTTGGACTCATCGACTGAAAGAACGGGCAGATCACCCACGAATCGCTCGATAATATCTGCCATCTCTAATTGTCGCTGGGCCTGTTGCTCGGGTGCTGCCACCTTACTACACGCCATCAATTTTTGGACAAAGGTAGAAGTGCTTCAAACTCATCCAACCCGTCCAATGGACTGCCGGCCCGGTTTATATAGTTCTTCGCCACATGGGTGTAGATCATTGTCGAAGATAGACTTCGATGACCCAGCAATTGCTGTATCGTTCGAATGTCTACACCCTTTTCCAACAAATGTGAGGCGAAGCTGTGACGAAGCGAATGAACAGTAACCTTCTTGGTGATACCCGCGGCCTTCTTTGCCTTCTTGAAGACCCGCTCTACAGTCGCTCTGGTCAATGGCTTTCTCGGATCCTGCCCCTGAAAGAACCAGTCGGTGGGACGATCAATCTTCCAATACTGTCGCAGAAGCGGCAAAAGAGTCTGCGATAACGGCACGTAACGGTCCTTATTTCCCTTGCCTTGATCGACGCGAATGACCATACGCTGACTGTCAATATCACTGACTCGAAGATGAACCGCTTCAGAAACTCGAAGCCCCGCCGAATAGATGGTCATCAGAATGACCTGGTGTTTGATGTTTGATACACTCTTGAACAGGGCGCTAAGCTCAGCAGAGCTAAAGATCTCAGGCAATTTGCGCCCAGTTTTTTGGTACGGGATAAATGCAGTCTCCCAGTCTCTTTTGAGCGTTGTCACAAAGAAATGTCGCATGGCCACCACGTAGATATTGAACGTTGCCCAGGCGACCTTGCGCTCTTTCGTCAAATGCAACTGAAAGTTATTGATATCCTCAACGGTCAACTTATCAGGCGGCGTATTGAAGTATTTGACCAGATTACGCACGCAGTAAACGTACTGCTTTACAGTGTTGAAACTGTAGCCCCTGATTTGCAGATCTCTTTCATATCGGTCACGGAATTGTCCCATGACGTCCTCCTAATTGCCCCAAAACGCCTGGGGCTTTACGACAGCTCCACTGCGGAACCGTAGGAGAACGTTAAAATGTTACGAATCTAAAATCATAGATGGACGAAGAACTATCCCACTCCACCGCGTTAGCGGTTTCGTTCAATGAACTTTGGCATGTTCTCGGCATTGTAATCTATGAACTTTACTTTGTCAGGC
>CAZWZW010000338.1:0-2680 GCA_964639125.1 uncultured Verrucomicrobiota bacterium | reverse complement strand
CGGAACCATTCATCCCGGCCTTAAAAGACCGGGTTTTCTGGTACGTTGTTATAAAAGGGGCAGGTTATCCTGCCCTTTCGTTCGCACGGGAAGTGCCGATCAGGTTGCGTCTTGTCCGCGGCTCATAACCACCTTGCCGGTACGGACCAACTCGATAATCCTGAATTTCGCGATCATCTCTTCGAGTGCATCGATTTTTTCCGGATTACCCACCACCTGAAGAATCATGGATTGCGCGGTCAGGTCGACCGTCTTGCAACCATAGTGTTCGGCAATCTGCAGTGCTTCCGAACGCCCTTCGCTATCGACGGCAATCTTGATCAATCCCATCTCTTTCATGACCGACTTATCATAGGTGTGGTCAATACAGTGAAGCACATCGATCAGCTTTGAAAGTTGTTTGATGATCTGATCAAGTCCCTGTGGATCGCCGCTGCAACTGATGGTCATCCTTGAAAAATGGCCATCGACCGCCGGGGAAACCACGAGCGATTCAATATTAAAAGCGCGGCGCGCGAACACCTGCGCAATACGCGCCAGCGCCCCCGGTTTATTGGAAACATAGACACTTAATGTATGCATATTTTTATCTGAATTCAGCATGGAAATCCTCCTTCGATTAAGTCGATCCGGTCGGTTTGTCCAGTTTTCGGGACGGCGGATCGATGAGCATGTCTTCGATCGCCGCACCCGCGGGAATCATCGGGAATACGTTGTCGGTCTTTTCAACCTCGCAATTGATCAAACAGGGCCCCTCGTTATAATCCAGTGCGTTCTGAAGAACTCGCTTAACATCGCCTGGCCGACGTAAATTAAAGCCCTTGATCCCAAACGATTCAGCCAGTTTGACGAAGTCGGGATTACCCTCCAGATCCACGCCGCTCTTGCGGTCTTCATAGAAAAGCTCCTGCCACTGGCGCACCATACCTAGATAGTGGTTGTTCAAGACCACAATCTTGATCGGCAGCTTATGCAGCGCCGCAGTCGCCAGCTCAAAAAAGGTCATCTGGAACCCCCCGTCGCCGACGAAGCAGACATGAATATCATCTGGCCGGCCGAACGCCGCACCAATGCTGGCCGGCAGGCCAAACCCCATGGTCCCGGCGCCGCCGGAACTCAGCCAGTTGTGCCGGTCATCGCACTTGTAAAACTGAGCCGCCCACATTTGGTGCTGCCCAACATCAGTCGCCACACAGGCTTTCCCTTCGGAAAGCTTGTAGAACTCGTCGATGATGTGCTGCATTTTCAGGCTGCCCTGCCGTTTGAACTTGAGCGGATGCTTGGCTTTGTAGCCATCCAGATGCTTGCGCCACTCTTTGGTTTCCAAAACGGGAACATGCTTGATCAGCTCATCAATCGCGGATTTTGCATCGGCAACGCAGATAATCTGCGGCTGAATCATTTTGCCGATCTCGGCAGCATCGATATCGATATGTATGATCGTTGCGTCCTTGCAAAACAGTTCTGGCTTTCCAAGGATCCGATCATCAAACCGAGACCCAATATTCAACAACAGGTCGCACTCGCAGATCGCCTTGTTTGCATAGGCCGTTCCGTGCATGCCGAGCATGCCCAGCGAAAGCGGATGCGTTTCAGGGAACACCCCCTTCCCCAGCAATGTATTCGTGATCGGGATCTGAGCCTTTTCGGCAAGCGTTTTCAAACTCGCTTCCGCGCCGGAAATCATGGCACCATGTCCCGCCAGAATCAGCGGGCGCTTCGATTTCGACAAGGCTTCGGCAATTTCAAGCACCGTATCGTTGTTGACGCCATAATCGATCCTGTACCCGGGAAGGTCCATCTCTGCATGCAGGTCCGCCGTGCATGGCCCCGCACTGATATCCTTTGGAATGTCGATCAATACCGGACCGGGGCGACCCGTTGTGGCAATGTGGAACGCTTCGCGAACGATACGGGGAATTTCGTTTCCTGCCTTAATTAAATAGGAGTGCTTAACAACCGGCATTGTGATGCCAAAGATGTCCGCCTCCTGAAAGGCGTCCTTGCCCAGCATCCACGAAACCGACTGCCCCGTCAGAACAATCATCGGAACCGAATCCATATGTGCGGTCATGATCCCCGTCAGCGTATTGGTTGCGCCGGGGCCACTGGTAACCAGTACAACGGCAGGCTTGCCGGTTGCACGGGCATAGCCATCGGCCATATGGGCCGCGCCCTGCTCGTGGCGGGTCAAAACAAACTTGATTTTAGTCTGTGTTGTGATCAATGCATCAAAAATGGGTATCGCAGCTCCACCGGAATATCCAAATATACATTCAACACCCTCGTTTTCCAGGCACTTAATGATTGCCTGCCCGCCTTCTAGCGATGAATTAGCCATAACTTTACCTCCAATTACAAATGCACCTTAATTTATGCTTATATATAGTCAATAAAAATCGGCGCAGCTAAAACCAATGCATAAATGGGTATTTATTTTGTTATTTTAGATTTTCAAACATCATGAAATATAACATTTTTAGGAAATACAGACACCTGCCTCGTGTTTATATAAATATTCCACGATACTTGAAGGCAATTTCCCCAGCATCACCGCCAAACCGGATTTTATTCAGCTATATTTTACGCCATAACTCAGTCAAGCAGAATTTGTCTGCTCATAAATAGACCCCGTCCCTTTTGAGCATCATCCCTATTTGCAGGGGTGATCGATAGGAGA
>CAZWZW010000337.1:0-2687 GCA_964639125.1 uncultured Verrucomicrobiota bacterium | reverse complement strand
CACTCCGTCTTTTTCCAGTGCTGACTCCAACTGCTCCAAAAAGCGAGCATAGTCTCAGACTTCCTGACCTCGCGGATTTATTCTGACACCAATTCATAGCGTAGCCGTAAATCCGTGCCGGGATAGATCGTCTCGGTGTCGTTGAGATGGCTGGCCAATTGTCGCGCGGCACGATCCGACATCCGATTCGTCAAGTGGTGTAACCGTACAGTCAAGGTCTTCAGCTCCGTGTCTGGAATGATGTCTGCGTCCTGGGTGTAGATGTCACGCAGCAGGGATCGGGCATCGTCCGGGCGCTCCATCGAGTCGCGCAAAAGAACAGACATCGCGGTTTCGGCGCGGTAGGCAATCATCTTGATCGTGTCGACAAAGGCCTTTCTTTGCGGTGCCAATACACAGAAGCGTTCTGCTTCGGGAAGATCGTGGACATGTATGTGCCTGTCTGTTGCCTTGCGCGTTTCCTTCAATTTGGCGAGGTCTTCCTTCAGTAGGTCGATTTCTTCCATCAGCTTACCTTTTTGCGCCTCGTATTCTTGCACTTCCTCGGGTGGAGGAATCGGACTCAATGCTATTTCGGCGAATTCGCGGAGTTTTCTGCCCAACTTGCCCGCCTTGCTTTTCACCTGGGACTCGATCTTCCTGTACGCGGGGTTCACCACGGCCTTCGTCTCATCGACTGGCTCTTTTCCGAGACCTGTAACTGCATCCAGGTTAAAGTGTTGCAACATGTAGCGGAAGAAGTTCTCCTGACACCATCTGGAGAACATTCGCACGGCAAGGGAATGTACTTCGGCGCTATATTCCGTGCAGACCACCGCCGTCTGGTGCCCGCCCTCCGTCAGCTTGCGGATTTCGCGAACCCATATCCCCTTGCCCTTCGACCCGATATAGGTTCCTCGTTCGGCAATCATCATCTCGATGTTTTGCCCGTTGGAGTCGGCCCCTGTTTGCTTCCCAAATTCACTCTCCGGCCAATCGCCTTTCGGATATTTGTTGTAGGTCATACAAGCGATGCGGTGTTCTTCCCACATGTCCTTGAAAAACGAGGGACTGTATCCTTCCCTGTCGAAAACCAGCGTGAACCGGGCAAGGTGCGGGTTCTTCTCCAAGTCCTGCTCCGAGGGTTGATAGGGAATCTCTTTCAACAAGCGAGGGACAATCTCGCTGCGCAGCATGTCGAGCAGCCCGGTGGTGAACGGGGTGCTGATCACGAAAAAGGGTCTCCCTTGCTGATCATTCAGCCAGTAGTCGGACATGCCACGCATACATAGCTTCTGTCGGGAGACATAACGCCTTGGCAACCTGTTCTTGCCGTGATAAACCCGCACATGTCCATCGACATACAGGGTTCCCACCGCTTCCGGATCGGCTTCCATCCATTCCTTTGAAAGCGTCGCCGACCATTCCTTTACCTGCCCTGTTGTGGAAAGGTATTTGATCTTCTCTCGAACTGTACGCACTTCAGGAATACGATCCAACCCCAAGAGAAAGCCCAGCTCTCCTGCCGGCGAATAGCGGAGTTGCTCATTGCTCTTTATCCGTGACAGGGCCATGAATGCCAACAGCAGGAAAATGTGGATGGCACTGTAGAATCCATTGGGCAGAGTAAAATGATCCTTTGTGTGTCGCAACAGACCATTACTCAACAACGCCGGCAATGCCCATAGGACGCCACCATTGGTTACATCCACTGCCGGAGTGAACCGAGATGGAGCTTCTGAGAATTTACCAAGAGCCGTGAGGACACGTTCTATGACACGCGTGCATCCCACCCCCATCGTGGCCTGTGCATCCTCTATGCTTCGTTCGCTCTTGCTCTGTCCGCTTTTTTTTTGCGCTCCGCCAAACGACCAGAATGAATCGCGCGATAAAGAGTGTCCGGCTTTATTTCCAGCAAATCCGCCACGTCTTTGCGTGACTTGCCCTGATTAAGCAATTCCTGTGCTCGGTTCAACGCATCCGGGGTCCATACCGTAGGCCGCTTGGCTTTCCGCCCACCGAAAAAGGCACCAGCCCCTCCTGCCCGGAATCTTTTCACATGCCGTTTTACGCTAATGGGGCTCACGCCGAATGCGCGAACTATATCCATTTGCTTGCATTGCCCCATATCCACCAACTGGCTCGTGAACATATTGAAGCTCCTGTAGTCCGATTCTTCATGCGAAAATACGGGCATGCATGCATGAAAATACCAGACAGTCCCGTCCCTCTTCTCGAAGGAGAGAACATCGTTTATCGGCGTTGATTCCTCTGCGAATATTGGAAGTAAAGTCTGTGGCATTTCCCGCGCCCCCTTCTGGTCGATTAATTGTTGCGCCCAAAATGGTATCATCAAATACTCCGGGGCACCACATCCGATTCAACTCCCACCAAAAGTCACTACACGCTGATGTTGTGCATCTTACACAAACCACGCTCTGATCGAGTCGCCGATTGACATCAGGAAGTCTGACCTTTCCCTTTCCTAACGCGTGTTCCTGCACCGTTTTGCCGTCGCAGTCTCCCCACATTTCCGCAGTCAGACTCCGCACCTCGGCGTCGCACCGGGGGTAGTCCTGCAGGCTGGGAGAGGCCTCCGGCGGGGCGCCGACCAACGTCAGTCCGCCCGCGACGAACGCGCGCAGTTGCCGCAACAACGGCGGCGCCACGTTCCGCTCCGGCGCCGGACGAACCAGCACGCGATAGCC
>CAZWZW010000336.1:0-2741 GCA_964639125.1 uncultured Verrucomicrobiota bacterium | reverse complement strand
AGGTCGCCGGTCGATTCCGGTTTTTCGCCCGTTGCGGATTTCCAATCCCGGTACCAGCGGCTAATCGGCTGACCGCCCTGCGCGTCTTTGACCACGATCACGTTTTCTTTTCCGAACTCGGCTTCGACGGCCGGGAGAAATGTGGCTTCAGGCTTGAACCGCGCCATATTGGACTGGCCGGACAGAATAAACAGGTGCTTCGCCGAAGCTTCGGCGGCGAAAAAGGCCAGCGCCGCGATGGCGATGGCGCCCAGATTATAAGGTTTCAGAATCTTCATTTTCATTTTCCTTTATCACGTTAGTTGATTTTCCTTCGGCGTCGAGAACGCCATCCAAGAGCAGGTTCGCGATAATCGGCCCGTCGTCCGTCATGGTGACCCACATAAAATGATCGAATTGGCCGTTTTTCGGGCCGCGCAAACCGCTCTTGCCACCCGTCGTGGCCAAGGTGATGTATTTATGGCCGTTGCGTACCTCGTAGCCGTAGCGGTGCCGATGTCCCGCGAAGAGGGTGAATTTCCGGTCGCCCATCGCCTCCTCGATTTCGAGCCACCGTTCATAGGTCGGACGAAAACTTTCGGGCATCTCCGGCTGGTTCTTATAGTTCCACAGAGGATGATGAACGATCAGCACCGTCCACCGGACGTCGGATTCCTCCGCGAGAGTTTTCTCCAGGAAGGCCAACTGTTTTTCATGCTCCCCCGGCCAGTGGTTTTTCTCGTTCAGGATGAACATGGAGTTGAGCACGATGAATTGAACCTTTTTGTAGGTAAAGGAATAGTAGCTCGGCCCCAGCCGTTCCGTCCATTTTTCGCTCATGAACGGCGTATAGCAATCGTGGTTGCCGGAAACATAGAAGAAGGGCATTTCCAACCGTTGGACCATCGCGTCGAACTCATCCCACATGCGATCGAGTTCTTCATGTTGATCCGTTTCTTTCTGGCCGTTGATCAGATCCCCGACACTCACGACGAATTCGGGCTGCATCAGGTTGATCTGGTGCATCGCGTTGGAAAAGACGCCGGGGCGGGGCCTGCCGGTGCGGTCGCCCACGATGACGAACTGGAAGTTGTCGGGATCCGCGTTCGCCTCCAGATGGGTCCAGGGCGTCTTGCCTTCCGCGTGTTGTTTGACCGAAAAGGAGGGGCGGCATCATGACCGGCGTGGCCGAAGGCCCATCCGACAACCACTGAGCTTACGAGCAACAGAACCGCATATTTATTTTTCTTCATAATCTATTTCTCCATTAATCGGATAATGAAGCCCCCGCTGGGTAGCATCTGCAAGTTAAGGGTTTCATTTTTCTGAACTACGGTAGCATCGGCCTTGATTAGATGGTTTCCGCCGGCAACATCGTCGCGACAAATGAGGACGTCATATTTAGCTCCACTGAGGAAATCGAGTTTTAGATCGTAGGTTTGCTTTTCATCCGAAAACCCATTGATGCCTGCAACGTACCAGTCCAAACCCTTGCGCCGGGCAAACACCGCCAGTCGATCCAGCTCGGCACCGGGCAGCACGATGGTTTCATCCCAAACGGTCGGAAGCGTTTTGATGATGTCCAGCCCCTCGCTCGCGAGATATTGTTCCGGGTGGTCCGCCCAGCAGAGCAGCGGCGACGTGAACATCATGGCCGAGGCGAGCTGCATCGCATGGGTAAAGCCCTCGCCCTGGGGATGGGAAAAGATGGCGGGCGTGTAGTCGGCGTGCCCCGCAATGCCGCGAGTGAAAATCAGATTGATATATTGCGCGGTCGGCATTTTTTCCGCACCGCCCCCGCCGCGCAGTTTTTCGCCGCCATAAATCGCCTCGCGCGTCACCTCGTTCGGATAGGTGCGCGCTTCGCCCGCGGGCGTGGGGCAGCCGTGAAAATCGACCATCAGCCTGTGCTCTGCGCAGATCTTTAAGAAATTTTCCATGTAGGTTTTCCACTTGGAACTCTCGCTCTGGATATAGTCTAGCTTAATGCCTTTCGCGCCTGCGTCCGCGATGCGCTTCACCTCGGCGCGCATTTCATCAAGGTCGAGGCTGACGTGTACTTTTTCCAAAGGTTGGAACTTGTTTTTCTTCGAGCCTTTCGTCAGCTCCAGGTTCAGGCTGACATCCGATGTCTTCCAAACCCATATACCGATACCTTTACCATCGGCATAGTCGCAGAGATCTTTCAGCACATCGTAGGCGCTCTTCTTTTCCGTGATCCATTTTTGATCCCAGCCGATATCAACCAGGTGATAGTCCGCACCCATCTGTGCCGCGAGATCCACCAGTTCGAGCTGTTGCTCGTATTTACAGGAAAGCTTCGCCCACCAGTTCCACGTGGACTTGCCGGGTTTGATCCACGGTTCTTTCATCCCCTTTGGAAACAGTGAGGGATCGGGCGCGGGGCAGACGTTGGGCACGATGTCGGTGTTGACCATATCGTTGAGCGAATCGAATGCCGCGATGATTTTCCACGCGGTTTCCACTCCGCCCTGAATTTCCCAACCGTCCGGCTTTTCGGCATAGTCCACCTTGAACGAAGCATCCACCTGCGCCAACAGTGAATAACCGTGGAAGTTGAAGCCGCCCCCCTCCAGCACCATGATATAGTGCGACATATCTTCGGGATACATCAGCAGTGGCGGCAGGGTACGGTTGAATTTTTGTGCTGCCATCCTCGTCACGGGCAATGTGTAGACCCGGTCCTCCTCTACCATGCCACGCCGCTTGCTTTTTACGGGTGTCGTAGTCTCGACCGGCTT
>CAZWZW010000335.1:0-2744 GCA_964639125.1 uncultured Verrucomicrobiota bacterium | reverse complement strand
ATAAACTCTTTTCTTGCCGATAGAGTACTATCCTGGTCCGATTCACGCCACAAAAAAACCCACCTCGAAAGGCGGGCTAATTGCATATAACCATAGCTTAGAGAACTATTCGGACTCAAGCTGTGCGGCGATCTCGTCGGAGATATCAAAATTGGTGTAGACATCCTGAACATCATCAAGTTCTTCGAGAGCATCAACAAACTTCATGATGGATCGAGCCTGTGAAAGGTCCGTCACCTCAACCACTAGATCCGGGATCATGGTGAGTTCGGACTCGGTCATGGTGATGCCGGCTTTGGTGATGGCGTCGGACACTGCGTCATAATCGGCGGGCTCGGTGATGACTTCGAACTGATCGCCATCGATCTTCAAATCTTCGGCCCCGGCTTCGAGCACGAGGTCCATCAGGGACTCTTCATCGGTATTGTCCTTGTCGATGAAAATCTGCCCTTTGCGCTGGAACATGCGACTGACCGCACCTTGGTCGGCCATGTTGGCATTGGCCTTGGTGAAAGCATGGCGCACTTCGGCAATCGACCGGTTCTTGTTGTCGGTCAGGACTTTCACGACCACGGCAATTCCCCCGGCGGCATAACCCTCGTATGAACCTTCTGTCAGCTGGCCGCCTTCAAGCTCACCCGTTCCTTTCTTAATGGCACGCTCGATGTTGTCCTTCGGCATCGACACGCCCTTCGCTTTCTGAACCAGTGCGCGCAGCTGGATATTGTCATCCACGTTCCCCCCGCCGCAGGAAGCGGCCACGATGATTTCCTTGGCAATCTTGCTGAATACCTTGCCGCGCGCGGCGTCGGCCTTCCCTTTTTTATGCTTAATATTTGCCCATTTACTATGTCCTGCCATTGCTCAATTCTCCGTGTTGCTTTCGTGATAAGTGACGATTGAAACGTGACTCCCTACCGTCACGCCTCACGGCTCACTCATCACGTTATCCTATTACTATTTTCGCGAAGCCGCGCTTTCCTGATCGGATGATCATTCCGCCTTCGGGAATGATCTGCGCGCGATCATCGTTGATCTTTTCATCGTTAATCTTTACCGCACCCTGTTTGACCAGGCGGCGCGCCTCGCCGTTGCTCTTTGCAAGTCCGGACTGAACCATCAGACTCAACAGGCCGATCTCTTCAGCGGGTAAAACTACTTCTGGAACTTCATCCGGCAACTCTTTTTGCGCGAACACGCGCGTAAATTCTTCCGAAGCATTCTTCGCCTCTTGTTCCCCGATGAAGCGGGCAACCACTTCCTGCCCAAGCATGTCCTTGACGGCGCGGGGGTGCAGCTCTCCGCCGGCGACCTTGGCGTGTGTTTCCTGCACCTTGTCTTTCGGCCAGCAGAGAATGTATTCAAAATATTTCCACATCAACTCATCCGGCACACTCATAAGCTTGCCGTACATATCACGAGGAGCCTCATCGATACCCACATAGTTGTTGAGGCTTTTGCTCATTTTCTGAACCCCGTCGAGCCCTTCGATCAGCGGAAGCGTCATAACGCACTGCGGCTCCTGCCCCATCACCTTCTGCAGCTCGCGGCCGAGCAGAAGATTAAACAACTGGTCGGTTCCGCCCAGTTCCAGATCGGCCTCCACCATTACGGAGTCGTAGGCCTGCACGAGCGGATAGAGAAATTCCACCATCGAAATGGGTTGGTTAGCGGCATAGCGTTTGGAAAAGTCGTCGCGCGCCAGCATTTGCGCCACAGTCACGTGGGCCGAGAGCCGGATAACATCATCAAACTTCATCTTTCCGCACCACTCGGAATTAAAGCGAATCTCGGTTTTGTTCTTATCGAGAATCTTAAAAATCTGTTCCTGATAGGATGTTGCGTTGACCGCAACCTGCTCGCGGGTGAGCGGCTTGCGGGTCTGCGAACGCCCGGAGGGATCGCCAATCATACCGGTAAAATCCCCAATAATGAAGACCACGGTATGTCCCGCATCTTGAAATTCACGCAGCTTGTTCAGCCCGACCACATGGCCCAGGTGAATATCCGGAGCAGACGGATCCGCCCCATATTTTATGCGCAGCCCACGCCCTTCGGCGGCGGCTTTTTCGAGTTTCTTTTTCAAATCTTCGCGGGCAATGAAATCGACCGCACGTGAAGAAAGGAAATCGAGTTGTTCTTCAATATTCATATCCATACCTACTGCTCCACAGGGATAATCTCGCGCCCACTTCGCTTATGATTGGAAGTGAATAACGACCAATCTCGCATAGGCCAGAGCATCTATACTTTATTTCTTTGCGCCTTAGCACCTTTGCGCGGAGAATTATCCGTAGCAAGAAAGCGCGCATTTAGCCATAAAACCTGCAGAAAGTCACAAAAAAACCCGCCCGGAAAATCGGGCAGGCTTTTTTGAGTCGGAGAAGCTAAGACTACTCAGCCTTGTCTTCGTCCTTTTTGTCGCCCGGATGCCACTCTTCGAGCTGATCGCCGAAGGCATTATCAAACGCACCAGCCAAATTGACCAGTTCAGCGCCCGGTTGCAAACCTTCGAGCATATCTTCCTGAACTTCGAAGTCGTCGTCTTCAACCTTGGCGGCTTTGACGCTCAGTCCGATGCGATGCTCAACCGGATCCACCTTCACGACGCGGGCTTCGATCGTATCGCCGACATTGAGAACGTCTTTCACGCGCTCAACATGGTCGTCGCTGATCTGGCTGATGTGCACCAGGCCGTCGATGCCTTCTTCGATTTCAACGAATGCGCCGAAGGAAGAGATCTT
>CAZWZW010000334.1:0-2745 GCA_964639125.1 uncultured Verrucomicrobiota bacterium | reverse complement strand
GAGGGTGGGGAAAAGAAGATTACGCTGGTGCATGACCACCGGCTTGATCGGCGGGTTGCCATGGCACGCGCCGCGCGTGCCAAAACACCCGAGGATCAGGAGCAATTCCTGCGCGAGGCCCGGCTTACGGCCAATCTGGCACATCCCAATATAATGCCGGTGTATAACATGGGCCTCGATTCCGACGGTGTGCCCTTCTTTTCGATGGAGCTCGTATCGGGCGATAGCCTCAAGACCATCATTGGTAAACTTCGCGACGGGGATGAGACCTACCAGCAGGAGTATCCAACGGAGACCTTGCTGAATATCTATACAAAAGTGTGCGATGCCATTGCCTATGCCCATTCCCGCAATGTGCTGCATCTGGATATCAAGCCCGACAATATCAAGGTGGGGGCCTTCGGTGAAGTATTCGTGTGCGACTGGGGACTGGGCCGGGTTATGAACGCGTCCGAACCTAACGTCTTGGAGGATCAGGGGAATCCGGAAGAGCTGGATGCCGACTTGCTTAACGATATGACCCTGTCGGGCACCATGAAAGGCACACCCGGCTTCATGGCACCGGAGCAGACCCTTGCGTATTCAACAAAAACACCGCAGACCGATGTCTATGCCCTGGGTGCTCTGCTGTATGTTTTATTGACGCATCAACTACCTGTGCGAGGCGCTTCGGCGAACGAAGTAATCAGTAATACGCGTGAAGGCAGGATTGTTGCACCCCGGCGACGGTGGCCCGATCGTCATATTCCCCAAAGTCTAGTCGCTGTCATGATGAAGGCCCTCTCGCTCAAACCAGAGGATCGCTATGAAAGCGTGATTGCCCTCCATCAGGAAATTAGCCGCTATCTCGCGGGTTATCCGACCAAGGCAGAACAAGCAGGCTGGATGACCCAGGCAACGCTCTTAATCCAGCGGCATAGTCGCATGGCAACATTGCTGATGGGGTTTCTGGTGCTGCTGGCAGCCGTCATTAGTTTTTATCTGGTCGCTATCAGCCGCGAGAAGGCCGAGGCGGTGGTGGCCCGAGAGACCGCCGAGGAAAACTTCAGCCTATACCTTAAGCAGCAGCAGCTGACCAAAGCACTGGGTGAAAATCTGGATGAAGCGGTTCAATATACGGTTCGAAGTCGGGATTTTGTGAACGCCCCGTCCATGATTCATGTTTTGGAAACGGGCTTGAAGGAAAATGTTGATGCGGTCAGAAAGAAAAACCTGCTGGTGCAGAAGGGCACCCTTCATTTTGTGTTGCAGGAGTTTTCTGCCGCCCATGAATGTTTTGAAGAAGCGGGCAATAGCAAACGGATTGGACAGCTGCGCGATCTTTGTGCAGCCTACGCCAAAATCAAGCCGATAGATAAAAAACGGTTAACAGACCAGCAACTTGCCGACTTGCTTTTAGAAGCTAAAAACGTCAATCGGACAACCCTTTATTATCTCTACTATCATCATATGCGCCGCCGTCCGGCCTCGGCCTCGCCTGCGGAGTATATTCCCCTGGCCACTGCGATGCTCCAAAAACTGAACTTTTCAAAGCGTTCAGAGCCCAAAGTGCTGTCTTTAACAAAGCGGGAAGACGGCTATCATCTGGATCTGTCGCGCTCCAGCTACACCGTCTTTTCCGTAAACATTATCAGCGTCTATCGCCGCAATGTTTTAGCTCCCCTGAAGTTAAAGTCGCTCGATATTAGCCGTACGAAGCTTGACGGCCTGAATGAACTGCGAGGTCTCAAGCTGGATGAATTACGAATGGTTGGGGCAAAGGTGCAAAACAAGCGGGGGCTGGCACGACAGCTTGAATCGTTGAAGCTCAAACGGATTATTCTTAATGTGGAGGACTATCCGGAACAAACCATCGCGGAGCTACGCAAAACCATGCAGGTGGTGGATGCCAAAAAATAGGCGAGCTATTCCAGCTCTCCCCTCAGGTGTTTGATTTCCAATATGAGGCGCTCTTTAACGCGATTCTTTAGTCGGTAGACCGAATTTCCCTTCAAGTCCAGTTCTTGGGCAATTTCTTCAACGCTCTTTCCTGCAAGGGTCATTCGGAATGCTTCAATCGCTTTGCCGGTAAACAGCGGAGCAATGTTTTCCAGCGCAAGGTTCGTGAGGTGGATCTCCCACTCATATTCCATAATATGGTCGATTTCCGGCAGCTTGATTGCACTGAGATAGGTCAAGGTTTCATCCTTGCCTGCTTTTTCCAGACGGTTGGCTTCGCGGGTGCGTTTTCGGATAAAATCAGTTACGCAGTTTTTGGTCACCGTACTCAGCCAGCTGCGAAACCGATTGATTTTTTCATAATCCATTTTGGGTAGGCTTTTCCAGAGATTGATCAGCACCTGCTGGAGAATATCCTCGGTGTCATGCTCCGAGATATTCATACTGCGAATAATCGCATAGATATAACGACGATAAACGCGGATAAACTCTTCCCACGACTTCTCATCTTGCTGGTTTTGCACCCGCTGAATCAGTGTGGCTCTTGTTTTATACTGGTCGTCTATTCCTCTTTTTTCCATCTGACCAAGCTACTCGACCATCCGTGGAAAAGCAAAATAAAACGAAATAAGGGCCTGCTTGAACCAAAAATATCAAACCTTTGGAAAAGCAGTTGCCAAACGTGTGCAGTTTGGTATCTTCCCTCCTCTTTCACACCCCGAGCCGGAGTGGCGAAATCGGTAGACGCACGGGATTCAAAATCCCGCGGAGAAATCTGTGTGGGTTCGAGTCCCACCTCCGGCACCA
>CAZWZW010000333.1:0-2747 GCA_964639125.1 uncultured Verrucomicrobiota bacterium | reverse complement strand
TTACACAAGCGAATGTTTAGAGCGTCATGAAGTGCATACGTTCAATGATTATTGAAACTTGTCAGGTGTTCGGAAGGACCGTGGGCAGTGAAACTGTAGCGTTGCGGCGGAACCGACAGGCGGAATCGACGATCCCGCCGCCCACCTGTCCAAGCCTTGCAGCTTACCGGGTTACCCCTTTGTCGGAGTTTCGGAAAAATTCAAGCAAATGCTTAATTTCCGTCGTTGGTTCCAACTCGCTCTCGATTTTTTCCAGCGCCTGGGCCAGCGGCTGTTCCTGACGGTAGAGAATGCGATAGGCTTCCTTGACCGCTTTGCGCCCCGCTTCATCGACCCCGCGCCGTTCCATGCCGATCTTATTAAAACCGCGCACTTCGAGCGGATCGCCATGCGCAATCATATACGGAGGCATATCTTTCGATACTTTCGAAACTCCACCAATAAATGCCATCGTTCCAATGCGCAAAAACTGCACAATCCCCACAAGCCCCTCGATGGTCGCCATATCCTCAATGACCACGTGCCCGGCAATCTGGCAGGCGTTGGCAATAATCACGTTGTTGCCGATTTCACAGCAATGCGCAATGTGCGAATAGGCCATGATGAGGCAGTCATTGCCCACCGTGGTAAACTCACCATCATTGGTTGCGGAGTTAATCGTGACATATTCGCGGATGACATTGTTATTGCCGATTTTTACGCCAGGCTGACCGCCATTGAACTTCAAGTCCTGCGTCTGGCCGCCCAGCACCGCAAACGACGAAACCTTGCAATTGGAACCAATACGGGTATTGCCGGCAACCACCACATGGGAGATCAGTTCCGTACCGCAGCCAATTTCAGCCAGTTCGCTAATCGTGCAGTACGGACCAATAATGGCGTCATCTGCAATCCGGGCCCCTTCGGCCACGATGGCCGTTGGATGAATCTGTGCCATAGCCCTTATCCTCCGTAACCGAACATCAGCTCAGCCTGACTGGCCAGTTCGTCACCCACATAGGCCTTGCCTTCAACCACCGCCATGCGGGAACGAAGGCGGGTCACCTTTATTTCCATGCGCAGCGTATCGCCCGGAACCACCTTGCGACGGAACTTCGCCTTGTCGATCGCCATGAAATACGCAATCTCACCCTCTTTCTGCTTTACCTTGTTTAGCAGAATGCCCGCCACCTGGGCCATTGCCTCAAGCTGCATCACGCCAGGCATAATCGGTTCGTCCGGGAAATGCCCCTGGAAGAAGGGTTCGTTAAAGGTCAGATTTTTGTAACCAATGATACATTGGTTTTCCACGTCCATTTCAACAATCCGGTCCACCAGCATAAAGGGGTAGCGATGCGGCAGCATGGCCAGAATTTCATTAACATCCATAGCACTCATATTGTTCTCTCCTGTTTTTGACGATGAAAAAAGTGCAGGCACGCTAGGGATTTTACCCGCTTTATTCAATGTTTTTCTTAACCGGGGCTCCTCCTTCCTGATCCAGACTCCCGGAGCTCGGGCCCGTCTTTACCACCTCGCATTCCGTCACAAAAAAGATGTTCCGGCTTTTCGAACTGTTGTAGAAAGAGTCCATGCAATTTCTTGACCCATTGATTGGAACCCAGGTTGGGCTTCTGCTCGCTTTCATATGCACGGCGGCTGGTGTCGTTTTAACCGGCGTGCGTTTGAGTATTTATGGCGATGCCCTTGCCGACCGCACCGGCCTGGGTGCCGGCCTTATCGGGCTAATTTTCCTTGCCGCCGTCACGAGTCTGCCGGAACTCGTGGTTTCGCTCACCTCGGTCATCCAGGCCAGCGACCTTGCGCAAGGCGCCGACCTCGCCACGGGAAACATGCTCGGGTCAAATATATTCAATCTGCTGATTCTCGCATTTATGGCATTGCTGTTCCCCCGTCGGTTTGATCCGAAAAAAATGGAGAACCCACACACCGACACCACCCTCTATGGATTGGTCATGCTCGCCCTGTTTGCCGTCGCCTTTCTGGCCGCCGGACTGGGCGAACTGCAAATGCCCGGATTGCGCTGCAGCTGGCCCACCCTGTTGCTTCCCATCGCCTACGGCTTGATCCTGCGGCGGGAGCACCGCCAGCAAACGAAAACCGAGCCCGAAACCCAGCTTCCATCCGAAACCAGACTGGCCCAGCATCCCGCCCTGCATTTCTACAGCGTACTCGCCCTGCTCTGCCTCCTGATTATCGGCGGCGGAATTATTCTCTCCATTCTTGGCGCACGAATGGCGCTTCCGCCGGAACAAGGTGGATTCGGCCTCGAAGCCAGTCTGATCGGAACCTTCTTCCTCGCCATCTCCACCAGCCTGCCCGAACTCGTCATCTCCTTCGCCAGTGTCCGGATGGGCTTTCTCGATATGGCCGTCGGAAACGTACTCGGCAGCAACCTCTTTAACCTGTTGATTATCTTTATGGCGGATATCGCCATGCGCGGGGGAAGCCTGCTCACCCATGCCAGCCCCAAAAACTGGACCAGTGCCGGCCTCATCCTGCTATTGACGCTACTCGGTGGCGGCCTGCTCCGCACGCGCACGCACAAAGCCTCAACTACGGTCGCCGCCGCCATGGTTGCGCTCTACATCGCCGCCATGGTCGTATTCATGTAGCACGGACCGCTTGCCCGTGTGCCCCACCATTCTACGAATATCCGCGCATAAACAATCTGAATGATTCAGGTTTTTCAGGGTTTTTTATGGTGGAGGGGCAGCGGCCTCGCTGACCTTCGGTCGAAGGGGGCG
>CAZWZW010000332.1:0-2770 GCA_964639125.1 uncultured Verrucomicrobiota bacterium | reverse complement strand
TACGATCAGGAAAACCGCAAGGAACCCAATCCACAGGATTTCTACGCGCCCGAAACCATGGAAAAACCCGAAACCATTTCCTGGTTCTCTGCCGATAAACAACCCAAAAACTGGAAAGACTAGGCTTGGGACCTCTGGCCGAGAGGGAGCCGTCTCACTTCCATAATTGATTGGATCCATGACAACTCAAACGAAAACGAAAACGGATAACGGCGGTACGGCCCCCCAAAGCCGGTTCGAATTCATTGCCAACATGGTAATGGGCTCTGGGCTGGCGCTTGGTCTGGGAGGCCTGCTGACGCGCTTCATCACCTACCTTTACCCCATTGTGAAACCCGTCCGCCTCGTAGAGGTACGGGCCGGACGTCGGGATGCCATTCCGACCGGCGGGGCCCATCTCTTCACGCTGGGTACGAGTCGCGTGATGGTGGTCGATACCCCCTCCGGCCTGAAGGCCTTCTCGGCGGTCTGCACCCACCTGGGCTGCATTATCAAATGGCATAGTGAAAGCAAACATTTCATCTGCCCCTGCCACAAAGGCACGTTCGACACCTCGGGACAGGTCGTCTCCGGCCCTCCGCCCACACCGTTGAACACCTTTGATCTTTCCATCAAGGGCAACGACATCTACGTGATGATTCCCGAAGAGGAGCCCGTCGCATGAAAAAGCAAATCAGTGATTTTGTCAGCAGCCGGGTTCCGGTCAACCGGGCGGCCGCCGTCACGGCATTGCGGGAACAGATTCCGGTTCACCTGAAGGAGTGGATCTACTGCCTGGGCGGCACGCCGATGGTGCTCTTTATGATTCTGGCCGCCACCGGCATCCTGTTGACCTTCTACTATGTGCCGGCCCCCGACCACGCCTTCGAGAGCGTGGCAAACATTACCCGTCACGTCCGCTTCGGCTGGCTGGTCCGCGGTATCCACCGCGCCGCCTCCCACCTGATGATCTTCACCGTGCTGCTGCACATGGTCCGCGTGCTGGGCACCCGGGCCTACCGCAAACCCCGGGAATTCACCTGGATGACCGGAGTCGCCCTGCTCCTGACGGTGCTTGGCTTCGCTTTCTCCGGCTATTCCCTCGTGTACGACCAATTGTCCTACTGGGCCACGACGGTCGGCACGAACATGATCGGCTCCACTCCGGTGGTTGGCCACTTCCTGCTCAATCTGGTTCGTGGTGGCCCGGAAGTCAACCCGAACACCCTGACGCGTTTTTACAACTTCCACGTTGGCGTACTTCCCACCATCATGGTGCTTTTGGTCGGACTTCATATTTTGTTTATCCGGCTGCACGGGGTCTCCGAACTGGAAAACGATCCCCGCAAAAGCACCTACTCCTTTTTCCCCGACCACATTCTGAAGGAAACGGTGATTGCGCTGCTGGTGCTGATTGCGCTGGTCAATTATGTGGTCTTTTTTCCGCCACAAGTCGGCATTCCCGCCGATCCGATGATCACACCGGAAGAGATCCGACCGGAATGGTATTTCTTCCCGTCCTACCGCTGGATGAAGCTCGTTCCAATGCAGGTGGGGCTCTGGGGAAGCGTGGCCTTCATTATGGGCATGGTCTTTCTTCCGTTTATCGACCAGGCCTGCGAAAAATTTGCACCCGGTCGCGGCCTCGGCAGAATGATCGGGGTTTTCGGGTTTCTTATCACGCTGGTGTTTTTAGTTTGGGAAGCCTTTGCGGGCTAAATAAGGGAGTACTTTCATGACGGTATCAGGACAAAAAATTCTCGTGGGCGTTCTCGGACTCGCCCTGTGCGCCTCGGTCTTTTCCGTGGGCTATGTGGAAAAATCCCGCAAAGCGGAAGAGGCGGCCCGGGAGGCGGCCAAACCCAAGCTGGCCCCGAACATTCAGCGCGGCCGCGCGGTTTTCCTTAAATACAGTTGCTCCATCTGCCATGGCGATGACGGCACCGGCGGCGTCGCCAACATCAATTCCCAGACGGCCGAAAAAGTGGCCGCCGTCAATAAGGTCAAGGAAGGCTATACCCGCAACGAGCTGATCAAAAAGATCCAGGAAGGTGTCGCCGTGGTTGAAAAGAAAAGTCCTTCCGGACCACAGCCCCCGCTCTACATGCCAGCCTTCAAGGACCTGATCAGCTACGAAGAAATGAACCTGCTGATCGACTACCTCTTCAGTCTTGCTCCAGCGGGTGATGACTGGTAGCCGGCCATTGAATCACGAGGCGGTAACCGGGCAGTTTGATTTACAGTCTGCCCTTAGAATCTACCCTATAGAGTTTGCGAAATAAGTTCTGGCCATTTTTTACCTTCGCGTTATAACCTACCGATGTTGATCGGGTTTCCTGGCTGTACATCGGTGCTGCCCTCATGAAGGGGTATCGTTGATCGGGAAAATGGTATTCCCGGGAACAAAACCGAAAGAAGGTGTTGGAATGAGCAATCTACGAAACGGAACGTGGCTCACCGGTTTATTGGTGGTTCTGGTGGCTGGTGCAGTGGCGCAGGCACAGGAAAAGAAAAATTTCGCATCGGACGCTGGACGCCCCTATCTCGATAAGGCCCTCATCAAAACCTATCCGGAAGAAGCACAACAAGGCTATAAGCTGCTGATCGGGAAATGTTCAAAATGCCATATTGTAACCCGGCCGCTCAATACCATCATGTATAGTCAGGAGGACTGGAAGCGATACGTCAAACGGATGATGAACAAGCCGAAATCGAACATCAGCAATGAGGAGGGCAAACTGATCTATCGCTTCCTGAAGTACGATCAGGAAAACCGCAAGGAACCCAATCC
>CAZWZW010000331.1:0-2773 GCA_964639125.1 uncultured Verrucomicrobiota bacterium | reverse complement strand
TCAATAATCATTGAACGTATGCACTTCATGACGCTCTAAACATTCGCTTGTGTAAAGGGAATGGAAAACAGGAGATGAGTGAATGCATAAACAGAAGTGGGTGTTGATGGGGATTTTTTCTTTGGCTTTGCTGGTGAGCACTGCCAGAGCGGGCAAACTTGCTGTGTTGGAGGAGACCGGGAGTGCCTTCGCTGAAATTGCAAAAACCGCATTACCTGCCGTAGTCTTTATTGATGTTGAAACGACGGTCGAGGTTCCTCGTTCACCATACCACTATCACCCCTTCGAGGAGTTTTTCGGGCGCGGATGGCAGCGGGGAGAAGTGGATCCGGAAAACCCGGAACCGCGAAAATATCAGCAACAGGGGCAGGGGTCCGGGTTCATTATTTCAAAAGACGGTTATATTCTCACCAATAACCATGTGGTGAACCATGCCGATCGCATTACCGTCACGCTGAAGGATGGCCGCGAGTTCAAGGCCGCTCTCGTTGGTACCGATCCTAAAACAGAAGTTGCGTTGATCAAGATCGAGGACGGAGACGCGCTGCCCTATCTTAAACTGGGCGATTCGGATGAGCTTGAAGTGGGCGAGTGGGTGCTGGCCGCCGGCAATCCATTTGGGCTTTCACAAACCATAACCGCGGGCATCGTGAGTGCCAAGGGCCGCGACGAAGTAGGCATTGCCGAATATGCCAATTTCATCCAGACCGATGCGGCGATCAATCCCGGAAACTCCGGCGGACCATTGCTGAATATCAAAGGTGAAGTGGTTGGCATTAACACCGCAATCTACACGCGGACCGGCGGCTACATGGGTATTGGTTTTGCGGTTCCGGTCAACATGGCCGTGCAGATCAAGAATCAACTCGTAGAACACGGAAAGGTGCTGCGCAGTGTCCTGGGTGTTTATATTCAGGAAGTGGATGAAGACATCGCGAAAAGCTTCGGATTGGAGGAAAAGGGCGGGGTTCTGATTTCCCAGATTATGGATGATTCCTCGGCCAAAGAAGCGGGGTTGCACGAAGGAGATATCGTGCTTGAGTTGAATGGTGAAAAAGTTCGAAAAGTAGGTGCCTTCCGGAACCGGGTGGCATCCACTCCTCCCAATAGTAAAATTTTGCTGCGTATTTTCCGCGATGGAAAATATAAAAAAATCCACGCCATTACCAAAGCGATGGATGGCGAAGCTGTTGTGGCAGGGGAGGTCGAGCCGACACTACTCGATAAACTGGGTGTTTCAGTGGAAGGTATGGACAGTGAAGCCGCGCGTCGGTTGGGCTATGAAGATGAAGAGGGCGTACTGGTCACCGCCGTCAAGCAAGGTAGTTCTGCCTGGCGTGCCGGTCTGCAACCCGGCCAGATGATTGGCAGCGTGAACCGAGAACCCGTTGTGAACGTGCGGGCGTTTAAGAAAGCGTTGAGCAAGGCGGAGGGCACAAACAAGATTCTGTTGCTTGTGGCCGATGGACGCAGTTCGCGCTTTGTTGTTGTGACGATCGAATAGCTCGGGCCTGCTTCTGCGAGAGGGCCTTTACTTCTTCGGCGTCTCGATGAACTCCTGAAGAATGGCATCCGGAGGAACAAGTGATTTTTCGGTCGCTTTAAAATAGCTCAGGAACTCCAGCAGCTCTTGGGCCTTTTTGTGTCCGGAGTGGGATGTGGGAAGGGATTTTATCAGCGGTTCCACCAGCGGTTTTAAAACGGAAATTTCATAGCCCGAGGCCGAGTTGAATTCTTGGTCGGCGAGGGGTTGGAATGGGAAGATCCACTGGTCTTCGCCCGCCCGCACGGATGGCCAAAGGTCGAATGTTTTCTCGGCCGAGTGGCCGCGGTAGGAATGATCACGAACCATTCGACGCATCAGCCGGTTATCGGTCGACGATATTCGCGTTTGATGGTCCACCTTCAGCGTTGTACGCGCACAAATATATATTTTAAGAGAATGGGCGGCGTCCACAAACGAAGTTATGCGCGGATTCAAACCATGGATACCCTCAATCAGAGCCAGCTCATCGGGCTTTAGGCTGATGATTTCTCCGCGAAACTCCCGCCGGCCATGAAGAAACTTGAAATGCGGCATTTCGATGGGGTGACCTTCATCCAGCTTGTCCAGATGCCGTTCCAGCAGGGGGAGGTCGAGCGCCTCAATATGTTCATAGTCATATTCCCCCTCCGCATCCCTTGGCGTGAGCTCCCGGTTTACAAAATAGTTGTCCAGCGAGATCTGATGGGTGGGAATGCCCTTCCGGTTCAGTTCCTTGGCGAGTCTCTGGGTGAACGTGGTTTTTCCGGCCGATGACGGACCCGCCAGCCAGACCCATTTTAATTCATGGTTCTTCGCTGCAATCTTATCGGCAATCGATTTGATTTGCAGCCATTGGACATCCTCTTCCTGCTGGATGTAGGCCTCGATATTCTTTCCAAGGATAATTTCATTGAGTTGGTCTACGGTTTCAATATGCATTGTCATTACCCCGCAATCCTACCGTTTTATTAGGGTAATGCAATCGTTTCGGGAATGTTCAAAAAAGGGGTTGCCTTTGCCGCCCGAATAGCGGATATTTTCGCGCTTTCCGGGAAACTGGATAAACGGGGCGTAGCGCAGTCTGGTAGCGCGGTTGCTTTGGGAGCAATAGGTCGGGAG
The DNA here is from genome assembly GCA_964639125.1 of uncultured Verrucomicrobiota bacterium. Classification (GTDB taxonomy): domain Bacteria; phylum Verrucomicrobiota; class Kiritimatiellia; order Kiritimatiellales; family Pontiellaceae; genus Pontiella. The sequence continues at coordinate 129 of CAZWZW010000331.1, read as the reverse complement.
TTCGAATCTCTCCGCCCCGACCACTTTAAAGGCCAGTCTTCGGACTGGCCTTTTTTTATGCGGCCGAAGGCAGAACACCATGGCTTTAGCCGTGGGTATCTATTTTGGAGTGGCGATCCGACCTGCGGT
>CAZWZW010000330.1:0-2785 GCA_964639125.1 uncultured Verrucomicrobiota bacterium | reverse complement strand
ATTTTCGAAACATCGATCTGCTTGAAGCCCATTTTTAGTGCGGGTGAATCCTTAGCAAGCAGGTAGTCTTCCGGTTGCGCATCGGCAGACCAGTTGATCTTCTTCGCAAATCTTGGATCCGCGACGACCGATCCCTTGTCCATGCCTGACTGTTGTTTATCTGCTACAAACTTTTCGAGATAATCGTTTCCGGCCTCGCAGAAATAGAGGTTGTTTCCCAGCTCGCAGGATTCCGGCGTATTGATGGTCTTGGATTGACGGCCGGTATACGGGGTGATCTCGCGCGAGAAGTAAAACAGGTTGTTGTGCACCTTCGAACCCGGATTCGGCTGCTGCCCCGGATAGAGGCTGAACCGAATATTGCAGTTCATGAATATATTGTTAATCAGGTTGTTTTTACCCTTATGCACCACGCCGCCGGACAGAATCAGATTGCTATCGAAAGTGGTGCCCTGCTGCCAGTCGTCGCAGCGCATGCCGTTGCCGAGGCTCATATAGAGCATGTTGCGGCGCATGACGTTCCCGGTTCCGGCACCGGAGACATTCAACGCAGCACCGTCTCCGATTTTAGTGCGAGCGCGGTAAACATAGTTATCCTGTATCAGATTATTACGTGCATGCAGGAACGGCAGGATGCGCTGCTGAAGTGTCCCATCTTTATCGTCGAAGATATCGGCACCCATTTCATTCCAGCGCATCGTTTTGCTACCCTCGTCCCAATCGACCTTTTTGCCTTCCATAAAAATTGCGCCGCGCACGCCGCAGATGCCGATGGCTTTGCGCGGCACTTCCCGAATGTGGTTGTTGGCTATAAAGTTTTCTCCGCTCTGCCAGATAAAGATGGCGTGCCCGTGCCAGATCAGCTCGCCCGTACGACGGATCAGGTTGTTGACGATCTTGTTGTTCTTATTGACGTCTTTGGTGCCGGGACCATAGCCACATAAAAGAATGCCCATGTGCCCCACCCGGTCGATGAGGTTGTTCTGGATCGTGATATTCTGCGCATGCAAATCGAGACGGATCGCGGAGTTGCCGGAATTAATAAAGCGGCATTGGTCCACCACGCAATCTTCCGCGCCACGGAAACGCAGCAACGCATTGCCATAATCAAACTTGTCCCAGTCATGCTGAATGCCCCAGCCCTTGTGGTCGTCCCACCACGAATAGCGGTCGCCCTGCGTAAAGGTCAGCCCCTTGAACGTAATATTTTTAACCGGGGTATCGACCGGTCCGTCATAATCAATATCGCCTTCCACGCGGAAAAACTCGGTGAGCGTCGGCACGCAAATGTCGGCACTGGGTTCTCCGTTGACGGGCCAGTAATAAATTTTTCGAGTCTTCGTATTTACGCACCATTCGCCGGGCTGGTCCAACACGCTGATGTGATTCTCAATGTAAGAAGGATTATAGGGTTTCGGTGTGGTGGAAGGCGGCGTGTTGCCCTCATATTTCAGCCATGCAATGTTGTTTTCCTCATCCACGGATTCGATCGGCGAAATGTTAACGGTCCACGGCACACCACAGAAAAAGGCTTCCACATCCTCGAGGTTGTCCCACGTCTTGATTTCGCCCTCCGGGAATTCCAGGCGGCGCAGCAGCGGACGGTCTTCCGGCAGCGCTACGTTGCGGGTGGCAAACTTTTTAAAACTCTGCATCGGCCCCTGGAAGCCCCGGCTGCGCGCGCGCTCCAACATGCGATGACCGTCGAACATCACCTTGAAGTCCTCAACGCCCTCCGGCATGTCAGCCACCCAGAGCTCGCCCTTCGCTTTTTTCCAGCCCGTCACGGGCACGGCAGAGGTGATGACCGGCTTTTCGTCCTTGTAGGCGGCATAGGTCGTGTTGCCGTCTTCGACGCCAAATACGACGGTTTCGCGGAGTACATATTTTCCACCGCGCAAATAGACCGTCACCCGTTCCGAGGTCGAACGCGCCGCATCGCGTGCCCGTTCAACTGTCTTGAACGGCGCCTCCAGCGTCCCCGCCGCCGCATCATCGCCAAGAGGCGATACATAAAACTCGACCGCCATCACCTGAATGGATAACGCTGCCCACAACAAACCCACAACCTTTAAAATCTTCATCTTAAACAGCTTCCTTTTCTATAGATATACACTTGCAATGAATAGACGAAGACACGCTCATGGTTTCTTCATAAATTTGCATTCTATATTAAAGAGACACCGCTTCCGGACCCGAATTTGATTTTTTATGGCCACGAATTCAGGATTCCCTTCTGGCGTATATCTGTGAAATCTGTGGGTTCCATTTGGATGCAGTTCGTCTGCCGCGAGTTAGTTGCTTTTAATCAAGGCGATGGCCTTTTCAGCATAGCGCTGGCCGAGAATATCATAACCTTCGACCGAATAGTGCACGGCGTTCGAGCGCGTGCGGCCCGAGCGGTCTTCGCCGTCGTTCAGGTCATCGGTATTGACCCAATCATAGCGCGGGTTTGCATCAGCCATGGCCACCTGAATATCGCGGATCATCGTCCAGTGCGGACACTTTTTGTTGCTCATGCCGGAGTCGCTGAGGCGTCCGATAACCACGCTGATGTGCTCGAACTTCAGATCTCTGCGAAGCTGATCGATAACGCCTTCGAGGCTTGCGGCATAAACCTCGCCGTTGCTGTCCTTGGCGTCCCGCTCGCCCTGCATCCAGATAAAGGTGACGGTTTCAATTTCCTGGTCTGTGACGGCCGGGATCACTTTTTCCATGAGCCGGTCGTAAAGGTCGCCGGTCGATTCCGGTTTTTCGCCCGTTGCGGATTTCCAATCCCGGTACC
>CAZWZW010000329.1:0-2841 GCA_964639125.1 uncultured Verrucomicrobiota bacterium | reverse complement strand
CAATAGTGCGTCCCATGGCAACACGTTGCCTTTGTCCTCCTGACAGTTCGGAAGGGCTTCGATCATGGTTTCGATGCCCTTGCCCGGAGAAAGCAGGCCGAAGGTCAGGATGACCTTGCGCCCCTCGACCCCGTATTGGTCTTTGTAATAATTCGGGTACACGAAGGGCACATCGGGGATGCCGTGGTGAATGAGGACGATTTTCGCTTCCGGCACCCCGTACACCTCACGAAGGATCTCTCTCGCGCGTTGGCTCATTACCACCAGGCGGTCGGAAAGCTGGGCCACGCGCCTGGCAACGGCCAATTGGCCGGCCGATGGCGACTGGAGCACGGTGTGCAGGGTGGTGACCACCGGCATGCGCAGGTTGCCGAGCAGATCCATCACATGCGCTCCGTTTTCGCCGCCGAAAATCCCGAATTCGTGTTGGAGACAAACCACCTCCACCCGGTTCATATTTAAAAAATCCGCGGCCAGCCGGTATTCGGCCAAAACACGTTGGTTGACCTCAAAGCGCACCTGGGCCGGATACCGATACCCCTCGGGGATATCGTTCATCACCACGGCCCAGCACTCGCCGCTCGGATTTTCTTCGGCCAGGCCCGCCAGCAAATCCGTGGTGAACGTGGCGATGCCGCACTGGCGCGGCAGATGATTGCCGATCAAGGCAATTTTATGTGGGTACGAAGGATGGTTTCCCGATTTAGTCATTTTATTTCTCCTGTCATGAGTCCGTGGCCACGCCCTTGGCTGAAGATTCCCGGTCGCCGGTCTCCGCGTGAAACGGGGGCAGTCCTCCCGTAACGGATAAGGCGTTTTGCGCCGTGACCTCGGCAAATCGAGAACCGGCCGCTGGTCTGTCCGCCGGAACCGCTATGGAATCCCCGTCCCTAAGCGCGCAATCCAAGGCGACGACACGGCCGTTTACTTTCACCATCGCATCCTGGGGGACATGGGCATTAATGATTTTCAGGTAATCCCGCACCGTGGCGTTTTCCGGCATCCTGACAATCCGGCCGCCGTTTCCAAAAACCACCAGGTGATCCCGGAAAACCTGCCGATGCAACCGCTCGATAAACGCCTCGCTGCTGGCCGATTCCCGATGCTGGCGGACAAGGCCTTCCATCCATTGCGTCCGATGGTGGTTGCGTTCAGCAGCCGCAGCCTCGTTTTTATAACGCCAATGCGCCGCCGTGCCGTGCTCTGCCTCCAAGTGCATCAACTCGGTACGCACCTGGAACTCGATGGGTTTGTGGGAGATTTCGCGCACCGGATAGACGCAGGTGTGCAGGGACTGATAGCCATTGTCCTTGGGAAGACCGATGTAATCGTCGAAGGTGCCGGGAATCGGCTTAAAATGGGCGTGCAACAGTCCCAGCACGGAGTAGCATTCCGGAACCGATGTCACGATGACCCGCAGCCCGACCCGGTCCATGATCTCTTCCAGGGTCTTACCCGTGCGCGCCATTTTTCGACGAATGCCGTGCAGGCTCTTGGTGCGGCCCTGGACTCGGCCCTGGATGCCGCTGTTTGCCAGCAGTCGTTTTACGCCGGTCAGAAGGATTTCAAGGCACTTGTCGTCTTCCGACTGGATGGGCGAGACTTTTTCGCGCAGCTTTTCATAGTCTTGGGGGTCCAGGACGTGAAAGCAGGCGTCCTCCAACCGACGCCGCAAATCACCCAGGCTCAAGCGATTGGCTATGAGCACCAACAGGTCGAGGGTCTCCTGGGCCATCCGCCGGGCGGTCGTCTCACACGTGTCGGTCGCACATTCCAAAGCCAATAGGCGAAATGTAATATAGAGAATAGCCTTTCGGGGAATACCGTCAATAGACGTCAACAATGCATGAATGTTTTCACTTTCACGTGGCTGGTCGTCTATCGGTATAAAAAAGGAGTCCCGCAGGTCTTCAAGCGCGGTGGCCACATCCGGACCGAAGTGCTCCCGGACATGGCCGATATCGGTCAGGTTTTGCCATATAAGGGGGGCCAGGAGCGCGCCGGCGATGGTGGTCGCGTCGGCGTCCTGGTCAAAAAGCAGATCGGCGGCCTTGTAACCTGTTGAATTTCCGCCGCATAATTTTTCCTGGGTATAAGCGTGCGCGCGAGTCAGCAGGTCGGCCTCGGCCGTCTGGAAGGTATGCTTTATTTTTTCAATAAATAGGCTGTCATCAGCCAATCCCAGAGTATCTCGTCCCATTTGCCCGAAATGTCCAGAATCAACAATTTGTCAACGTATCTATTGGGGTTTTAGGCTATAAAGCCTCCTTTACAGGTCATCGGGCAGCAGCAGCCTTCCCAGTTCGATCATCCTGTCGCAATAGGTTTCCACACATCTTATCGCCATCCTGGATGGCAGGAACCGCCCGTTCTCCCACCGGTTGACGGTGGCGTAACTCACCCCGATCTCTCTTGCAAAATCCTCCTGGCTAAGGTCGAGCTGAACCCGGACCTCCTTTATAAGTATCACGAAATCATACTGCTTGATCCACAAGGCCGATCCTCCCGTCATCTGGTCGCCCTGTCGCCAGAAAATAATTCAAATATAATATAACACATGATACGACAGGTGCAAGGCAACGTGCAACTTTTTTTAAAAAAATCAGACATCAGCCCGACTGGCCTCAAGCGGTCCATCTGGTGGCTATTTAACTATAAATATCAAGTAATTACAATATTATAAGTGTGCTTGGTTCAGGCTGGAAGGCTTAGGCTTGATAGGTAACCCCAAAGACAGTGTCCGAAAGCCACTTCTTGAAGCCGGAGTTGTCTACATTCGCCGCCGTAGTTGAGTGGCTGGGTGTGAGTCGGTTCGATCATCCACCAGAGTCCTTTCGGTTT
>CAZWZW010000328.1:0-2862 GCA_964639125.1 uncultured Verrucomicrobiota bacterium | reverse complement strand
CAGCTATGTGAGTGGCACCGACTTCAGCAACGACTTGTTCTACCACATTACCGACGTCATCATTGATGAGGCGAGCTACACCTTCCCGTCGGACATGAAGATCCGCTTCCGGTGCGATGCATCGGGCAACAGCGACTGGGTCTATATTGACGAAGTCCGCGTATCCGCCAAATAAGTCTCTCCTTCTGGATTGATAATGAGCGCGCCCCGCTGAAGCGGGGCGCGTTTTTCGTGCATCGAGCAGCCGAAGGCCGGGGAAGGATAGCTTTTCAAAAAAAAGCCAAAATCACTGTTTAGAACCCTCTAATTCGGCTGAATACATATAAGTCGAACCATGCTTTTAAGGAGCAGGGCTCGCGGTCATGTGGATACCGCCTTTTCAGTACAAGTAGAAGAGGAGCTGTCCAGTTTGTTAGGGAATAAAACAAGAAGAAGAGGAAACGGCATGAAGAGAACATTGATAGCTTTGCTCGTAGGCGCGGGAATGGTTTCCGCCTCATGGGCGCAAACAACAATAATCAATACCGGGTTTACTGCCGGTGATGGTTATTCCGATGGGGATATCATCGGCCAGAACAGCTGGGCACAGGTGCCTAATACGGATCCGAATGCATTCGACATTGCCGCTTCGGCTGGTGCCGGATTTGCGGATCAAACCACAACAGCAGGTAGCTTCTCCACCAACGCTGTTGGGCAATACGCCTATCTCAATGTTGCTTCGGCGGGTAACAGTGTGGATGACGAGTGGTCCGGTGTGATGGATTTTGTGGTTGATGCCGGTACGGCCACCACGCTTCCGTCCACCAAGTTTTTCAACATTGGTTTGACGGCCAATCCCACCAATCATCTGAGTTTAAATGATACGGATGATGTATTCGTCGCTTTCAGGTGCACTTCTACCGGCAAGCTGCAATTTAGGTTCAACGGCGTGGGTACCAAAGAGCTTGCTGAGCTTACTGCTGCTGAAGCTGGATGGGATCCCTTAACTGCGGATGTCTTGACCGATCAGCTGCGCCTGTCCTGGACGGTGCGTAAAACCAGTGATGCGGGCGTTTATGCTGCATGGGCTTCGGTTACCAACCTGGTGTCGGGCTCGAATGTGGCCGCCAACGTGGTGCAGTATGATGACACCCGCGGTCCTGTCTACAGCAACGCGGCTCCGGACTTTGCCATGGGCCGTCATGAAAATGCCGACTTTAATAACGGCAGCAATATTCTAAGTGTCGTGATCGACGACCTGAGCTTTGTTAAAAACAGTGGTGTTGCGGCAAATCCGATCACTCCGGTCTTGTCTGCCGCGGGCGGAGATACTCAAGTTACAATTTCGTGGGGCACCCTCTACGATGTTGACAGCTATACCATCGAACGGTCGCTGACCTCCACGTTCGGATTTTCCACGATTACGAATCTTCCGAGCCCTGCCACTTCTTATGTCGACACGGGATTGGTTAACAATCAGGCCTATTTTTATAAAGTAACTGCCAATTATGGCGCTGTTCCGGCGACCTCCGCCGAGATTAGCGCAACACCGATTGCGGTGGTGACCGGCACTATCTTTGACGAGGACTTTACTGCGGCGGAAGGCTATGCCGATGCCGATCTCGCGGGCCAGAAAGAGTGGGGTGCCATTTCAGGAACCGGTTCGAATGCCTTTGATGTCATCGACTCGGCCGGCAGTGGATTTGCCGACACGGCAGCGGCAGTTGCCCAGTTCAGTACCAACGGCAATGCGGTATATTGGGGCAAGGCGATGTCCAATAATGTTGCATCGGCTTGGACGGGAACGCTCGATTTCCAGGTTACTGCCGACACGTTCCCAGGGTTGTTCGGCACCAACGAGGTGTTTGTCTATGATGCCAGCGGGACCAATGTGATTGGAACCAACGTGTTTACCGAAGCCATTGCGCTGTTGAGCGAAAATCAGAATAAAATCCTTTTGAACATTGGACTGACTTCTTCGCAGACCGACAAGCTTGCGTCGGATGCCAATAATGGCCAGGTAACGCTGCAAATTGCCACGCGTGCCGATGCCAGTCTCTCGGTCAAGCTGATGTCCGATCAAAACCCGCGCGCGTTGTTCGACTTCTTCGAAGCTGAAGATGCGGGTTGGAATCCGGAATGGACTGGCAATGGCGGAGGAAATGCGAATACCAACAATGTACTGCCGGACTTCGCGACCGACATGCTACGCTTGACCTATACCATTCGCAAGGAATCGGCTTCGGGCTACTATCTGGCGACCGCCAGTCTCTCCAACCTGGTGAGCGGAGTGGTCTCAACCAACACTGGAACGAATATGCGGGTTGCAGATTACCAGGAGTGGCAAGGCCAAACCGCTTATGATTCTGGCTTGATGCTCTTTGCCATGGGTAAGTCGGGGCAGGCCGATGGACTGCTGAATCCTGCCGCTGAAAGCATGGTGGACATTAAGATCGATGCGGTAAGTTTCGTTCAGGAACTCGATGCGGAACAGGTTCTGTTTGCGCCGACCTGGCCGGACAATGATGCGGTCGTGGCCGACGACGCCACTGCGGTTGTCACTTGGGAAGCTGCCACTCAGGAAACCGAGGGCTACAATGTTTATCGCTCGGTTGTTGACGGCGGTCCCTATTCGGAAATTGCCCTTGTTACCAACGGACTGAGCTATACAGATACGGGTCTGAACAATATCTGGACCTACTATTATGTGATTGCCTCTGTTTCCGGAACCAACGAGAGTGTCAACTCCGAACAACGGAGTGGTATGCCGATTCCGAAGACCATCATTCTTTCCATGGGTGGTGCCGGAACTACGTGGTCTTCCCAAAGTTCAGGTGCCGACTTCTTCGACGGGACAGGGAATAATAATCCTTTAGGAACCGA
>CAZWZW010000327.1:0-2869 GCA_964639125.1 uncultured Verrucomicrobiota bacterium | reverse complement strand
GTTCATAACCTCGATCGCTTTCTGGAGGAAAAAGAACATTCCGATCAGCTCTATACCGATCAGCGCAGTTTCATAGCCGAGGTCGGCATTCTGGGGACGTTGCATACGCATGGACTCCTGGACAGCATTGTCAGTCGGGAGCTTAAGAAAGAAAATCTGGAATCGGAATACCGCAAGAAGCTGGTCTGGATTCAGGTCATGCTGGAGTTGGCCTATCAGAACTTCCACACGGCCCAAACGTTGATTAAAGCCCACCCTGAGTATGAACAGGATCTTAGGCGATACGATAGCCTCTCATCGAAATACGGGGCGATGAAAGAACACGACAATGATCAGCTAACGGATGCCCAGTTCGCTGAATTTCTTAAGGAACCCATCACAAGGCGGCATTTCAAGGAATTAAAGACGCTGGCCTATGAACTGCATATGCAACGTCGGGATTCGGGCTCTCCTGAAAGCTATCTGGCTGTGGCGATTGCCATGCTCAACGTCATCAACGATACCGAAGGGTGGGGAGGGCATGTGAGGCTGGAACCGCGTGAGGGCGGCTACCACCTGAATTTCAGCGATGCTCCCTACCGGGTGTATAACCTGTCGCGCATGCGTCCTCGGGCTTATGACGGTGTGCTGGGGCAGCTGGATCTGGTGTCGCTGGACCTGAGCCGATCCGCTCCCTCCAACATTGAGGATTTTCGGATGCTGAATAAACTGGAAACGCTCATCGTGCTGGATATTGAGCCGCTTCGCGAAAATGTTTTTTTCAGGATGGTACGGAAGCTGCCCGTCAAGCGTGTCGTTCTGCGGAAAGGCCTGCATCAGGATAAATGGATCGAGCAGTTGCGCGAATCCCATGAGGTCATCCTCGTTCCGCCCGGCGAAACATGGTCGAGTGAAAAGTGACGTTTGAGGCCTGATAATGTCTTTTTGGGGAAAAGTCGGAAACGCGGATGTTGTCATTCTAACAATTAACTGGGCATGAGTTTGAATTATGAAACCACGACTTATCTTAACCACTCTAATCGTTTTGTCGGCCTTATCTGTTCTTGGAGCCCGCCCAAACATTGTCCTGATTTTTTCCGATGATGTCGGGTTCGAGGAGATCGGATGCTACGGCGTGCGCGAGGAGCCGACGAAGACACCGAACATTGATCGTCTCGCGGAGCGGGGTACGGCCTTCAAAACCTGCTGGGCGCAAGCCATCTGCGGTCCGTCGCGCGCCATGCTCTATACCGGCAAGTATGCCGTGAACAACGGCGAATACGATAACAAGCTCCGTTACATACCCGGACAGGGCGGAGCGCTGAAAACACACCGTGAGCAGCTACCCAACCTGACGCGCACGATGCACGACGCTGGTTATACGGTGGCCTTCGCCGGTAAATGGCATCATGCGGCTTTTAACGGCAATGTGCATGGCAGTCATGAAAAGCTCGGGATCGATACCTACATGGAAACCGGCACGAATCCCGGCCCGTACGAAAAACTGTTGGGTCGTAAACTGATTCCCGACGAAACCTGGGAACAGGCGGCTTTGGGCGGATATCCGATCGTTTCCAGATATTGGAAGCCGGGCATCATTCATGCCGATAAGGTGCTTGAAACCACGATGAAGGACTATGGTCCCGACATGCTCAGCGACTTTATCTGCAAATTCATCCGGGAAAACGCCAAAGGCGAAAAACCCTTCCTCGCGGTCTATCCCATGGTGCTGGCGCACTCCGCACATTGCATTACTCCGATCGAAGTGGCGGCGGGAGCAACGCCGTCCAACAAACACTACAAGAAAGGGACGCCAGAAGGGCGCGCCATTTTCGACAACCAGGTGCGCTACATGGATCGAATGGTTGGCAAGGTCATCAAACAGGTTGAGGACGCAGGCATCGCCGACAACACCATCATTATCTATGCTTCCGACAACGGCACCACTTCCTCGGCCAAGAGCAAGGGCGTTGAGTATGGCGTGCACGTACCCTTTGTCGTGGCAGGTGCAGGCATCCAGTCGCGCGGTATGGTGGACCAACTGATGGACTTTACCGATGTGCTGCCGACGTTGGCCGACTTTGGCGGCAGTCCCGTCGGCGATGGAGTGGTGGATGGCGTCAGCCTGAAACCGTTTCTGACCGGAAAATCGGAAAAAACCAAGCCGATGATCTATTCGTTCCCCGGCCCGACCCGTCTGGCGCGGACGGAAGAGTTTTTACTGGAAGCCGTCTGTCCGCTCTACGACAAGCCGCAGGGACGCTTCTACAAAACCAATGGATCATTCGACGGCCGGGGTTATGAAAACATCACTCATAATCCGGAATTCGCCGATGTTCGAAACCAGTTTGACAAATATCTGAACCGCTATCCAACCGTGCTGCCGGATTCATTCGCCGATCCGGTCTGGGAAAAGCCCTCCATGCAAAGAGGGCACGAGCACTTCACCAACCCGAAGACCCGGAAAAATCACCTGCGCCTGCCGCAGGAATATCAGTTCTACGATCCAGCGTTCTAGAGCATTTTCCGGTTAGTATTGGAACATTATTGGTAGGGCGTGACCGCCGGGCGCGCCGTCCTGTCGCAAAGCCGTTTTTGCGTGCGGACGCCCCGGCGGTGAGTCCCCCCAAAGCTTGATTGCCGCCGGCATCGCAGTCCTTAAAACGCCATGCCCAGAGCAAACCACCGCTGAAATACTGCATGGGAGGTAGGGCACGATGTCCCCATCGCGCCGCTGTTTGAAAGAGAGCAGTCTTCCGCATTGCCTCTTCCATAGCATGTTGCTCTCCGCAGCTGGGATGAAGCGAATAACAGCATCTCTGAAACGGTAATTATTCTTTGTGGGTATCCCCTTCACTGGACTAACCCCCATATGTTGTGGTATCAATCC
>CAZWZW010000326.1:0-2877 GCA_964639125.1 uncultured Verrucomicrobiota bacterium | reverse complement strand
CTCACCACTCCAACAGAATCTTTCCGAAGTTGCGGTTCTCTTCCATGTGGCGATGGGCCTCGGCAGCTTCTGCAGCGGGAAAGACCCGGTCGATGACCGGCCGCAGCTCGCCTGACGTGAATCCCGGGAGGACCTGTTCGGCGAACGCGTGGGCGAGGGCCTCCTTCTCGGCGAGCGGCCGTGCGCGAAGCACCGTGCCCCGGATCGACGCACGCCGCATCATGAGCGTTCGCAGGCTGATGGTCGCGTCGCTCCCGCCCGGCACGCCCACCATCAATCAGTACCCCCAGGTGATTGGTTCTTGAAACCCACAGAAGTCCGCCATCCTGTGTATCGACCGGACATCCGGCAAGTTACTCTGGAGCCGGACCGTTCACGAGGCGATGCCGCATCAGGGGCATCACCGCAGGGCGGGTTTGCCTCGGCATCGCCAGTGACGGACGGAATTTACATCTACGCGTACTTTGGTTCATTCGGGCTCTATTGCTACGACTTCGAAGGCCGGTTTATATGGAAAAAAGAATTCTTAGGAGTCCGCCCTTGAATTTTTGATAGGCCATTAATCGAATTTACGACGGCTTGATTTGTCGGGAGTCGGGAAGTCTCCGGGGATTTTCGTTTGAGTTACTTTACCGGTGGCTGCCCATTCCGTGCCGCGTTGGAAGGTGATGATAAAACCGGTGCATTCAAACGAATAATCGGTGTGACCCATGGGGGTGTGAAAGACTCGACCTTTTCCGTAATTGATTGTCATGATCATGGGTTCATGGCGGCCACTTCCCTTATGCGCCGGGTCAGCGTAGGCGGTAGCTAGACGTTATTCGAAAAGCCTCTTGAAGTCCGTAAAATCCTTATGAAAAAGTTATAAAAAAAAGATATATGACTTGACAGAAATATCGCAACTTACTAGCATTCAACAGCTTAAAAACAAAATATAGTTGATATGCCAGCAGTTGCGACACACCAAAAAATAACTAACTTCCCTCTCCAAGACAACCTTCTTTTACCGGTTCCCGACACCGACTTTCGTGATTTTCTGGATGAATTGGATCAATTGCCTCAATTTGCACCCCAAATCCTCGAAGCAATCCAACAGGATCTCGATGCTCACGCAAAGCAGGAGAAAAGCTTGCGCTTGGAGGATCGCAAGTTCTTTGAAAGCCACACCGATGACCTACCCCATCTGGATATTGCCCACCGCGATCTCGAGGTGGAGAAACTGGTCCTCGGAGTGGGTCGTCCTCGGATGTCGGGATACGCCGTCTATTTGTTTATGATGCTTCGTGGTTTTCTTGGATCATTGACCTCCCAGCCAGCGCGCTGCTTTCTTCGCGAGTCAATGAGTCTGCACGCCTTCATGCTCTACCGGGGATTGGAAATGCCCGCAGTGACAACCATCCTGGAGAACGTCAATGTTGTAAGCCAGGCAACCCGGGAACTGATCTTCAAGAAACAAATTGAGTGGGTTCTCCAAGAAGAACTCGATGACTTCAAGGAGTTGACCATCGACAGCACCTCGGTCAAAGCCAACAGCAGTTGGCCTACCGATGGGAAAATTCTCACCGGCCTCTTGGGGCGAGCCTATCGTTTGGGACAAAAATTTTCACTCATGGGATTGAAAGACTTTCCCAAAGGACATGTCCCCCGCTGGCTTGATGAGATGAACAAACTGGAGTTTCAAATTTGTCTCAGCTCGGGCAAACCCAAATCACGGGGCAAGATGAAAAAGCACTACCGCGCGTTACTCAAGAAGGGCGGCCAAGCTGGCGACTCATTGAGGAGTGAACTGGCTCGTATTGAGGAGGACCTGGAGTTGGGAACTCTGCCACCAAGTCGTCGGGAGATTCTCAAGCGGGCCTTGGAGCAGATCCGCAGTGATATTACCGATGCGAAGCGGGTGGTTGAGTATGCCGGGGATCGGGTGTTCCAGGAGAAAACACTTCCCTCCACCGAGAAGGTTTTGAGTTTGTCGGACGGATCGGCGGCCTATATCAAGAAAGGTGGCCGGGATCCCGTCATTGGGTATAAGCCACAACTGGTTCGCAGTGAGAAGGGATTTGTCACCAGCCTCATCGTTCCTCAAGGCAACGCGGCGGATTCCATTAAACTGGAACCGGCAATCCGCGATTCGATTCAACGCACCGGTGTCATTGCCCAACTGGTCAGCACGGATGATGGATATGCTTCGGCAAAGGGACGTGATGAACTACTGGAGATGGGAGTCAAGACCATCAGCATCAGCGGAGCCAAAGGAAAGAAGCTGACCGACCCTGAGGATTGGGAGAGTCAGGTGTATCGGGATGCACGACGCAAACGCTCGGCGGTCGAGTCACTGATGTTTACGATCAAGAATGGCTTTGAATTTGGCGAACTGGGACGCCGGGGTATTGACGCAGTCCGTAGCGAATTGCTGGAAAAAGTCTTGGCCTACAACAGCTGTCGGCTTATCCTGATAAAGAAACGCAGGTTGGAGAAATTAAAACAAGCGGCCTGAATCGGGCCGCCATAGATTCCGAAAAAACAATCATCACAGGATAGCTGTGTCTGAAAATCGCAAAAAACGCACACAAGAGGCCTCTTGAGCAGTTGATAAGCATTGACCCCCCTCTAAATCCTCTTTTGGGCAGTCCTGAAGTCTAAATTTCGAAATAAAAATACGGAAATCTTCCTTTCGATAAGCTTTTCGAATAGGGTCTACCTAGTATGAACAGGTTGATAGCGATCACTGGGTTGAGCATGTCTGCATTTCCAACATAGCGAAAAGTAACGGACTCATCTCTCTCAAGCAACCATCTTTTACCGACTCTCGCAATTATGGGTGTGATTAAAAGTGGGGGGAATTTCCGCTTATTATTTTGTCTGGGTTTTCTTTTTCGG
>CAZWZW010000325.1:0-2881 GCA_964639125.1 uncultured Verrucomicrobiota bacterium | reverse complement strand
GGTTCAGCAACCCCGGCATTGCATTCGATGGAACCAGCATTCGCGACCTGCTGTATACCCATGGAAAAACATGGCCGGACCGCTCGCTGGTGGTGGAATCGCAGCGCGTGGTCGACCCGATCAAGTGGCGCAAATGTGCGGTCATGACCGACCGCTGGCGCATGGTGGACGGCAAGGAGCTGTTCGACATGAGTGCGGATCCCGGTCAGACCACGGATGTGAAGGATCAATTCCCGGAGGTCTTTGAACGCCTGCGCGGAAAATACGAGGGTTTCTGGAGTGACGTTTCTAAAGATCACCATATTACCAGCTATATTCCCATCGGTGCCGATGCCGCGCCGGTTGTGACGCTGACCGCCCATGACTGGCTCGTTGAAAACGTACCCTGGTACCAGCCGCACATCATGCACGGGGCCATGGAAAAACCGGCACACTGGGCGGTGGAGGTCGATCACACCGGCGAATACGAAATCTCGTTGCGCCGCTGGCCGGTCGAAGCGGACAAGCCGATCAATGATGCCAATGGATATAAAGGTTTTCAGTTTAATCAGGCCCGCCTGATTATTGGCGATATCGACAAATCCCAGCCGATTCCCGAGGGAGCGAAAGAAGTCACCTTTCATGTGAAACTCAAAAAGGGCATCACCCAATTGGCTCCGCTGTTCAGCGGCGGGGGCAAGGAAGGTACGCCGTATTATGCCTATGTAACGCACCAACCGAAGCCGGGCTGGCAAACGCCACAGGGTATGGGCATTCCGCTGTACGATCCCCAACGGGGCCGCGTTCCCCCGCAAAGACTGGATCAGGACAACCCGAAGAGAAAATGGGAGCGGAAGGCTCCAAAGAAATAGTTTTAAAGGAGAGGTTGATGATAAAAAAAACAATTGCAACTACACTGCTGCTGTCCGTTGCCGCGTCGGCATTCGCGGCCGAAAAGAAATATGAACCGACGTGGGAGTCGTTGGATTCCCGCGAAACCCCGCAGTGGTATCCGGATGCCAAGTTTGGCATCTTCATTCACTGGGGACTCTACTCGGTTCCGGCATTCGCGCCGCGCGGCACCTATGCCGAATGGTACTGGCATTCGAAGGATGGCGACCAGACCGGAAAACATCAGGCCGCCGTCGGTCGGGCAGCCGCCACGCAGGAATTCCACGACCGGGTGTATGGCGAGGATTTCCAATATTCGGATTTCCGGGATCTTTTCACCTGCGAGATGTTCGAGCCAGAGCATTGGGCGAAGGTGTTCAAACGAAGCGGTGCAAAATATGTGGTGCTGACCTCCAAACACCACGACGGCTATTGCCTGTGGCCCAGCAAGGAAGCTTCGAAGAGTTTCGGTATGGCCTGGAATTCGGTCGACTCCGGGCCGAAGCGCGACCTCGTCGGCGATCTGACCAAGGCCGTGCGCGAAGAGGGTGGCATCAAGATGGGGCTCTACTATTCCATCTGGGACTGGTTCAACCCCTACTGGCCGGAAGCCGAACAACCGACTACCGGACCCAAACGGAAGGCAAACCTGCCGGAAGACGGGCGCAAAAAATATATCCACGAAGTGATGGTTCCGGAGTTCAAGGATATCGTCGAACACTACCAGCCCGCGCTCATCTTCTCGGACGGCGATTGGTGGATGGATGATGAAAAGTGGCAATCCAAGCCGATGCTCGCATGGCTCTTCAATCATGCGCCGAACAAGGACGAGGTCGTGATCAACGACCGCTGGGGCAAGGTGCGCGGCGAACACGGTGGCTACTTTACCACCGAATACGGTTCCGGCTTTGCCGATCCAAAAATCCTGTGGGAGGAAAACCGCGGCATCGGAAAATCCTTCGGGTACAACCGGGTTGAAACCTTCGACGACTACAACTCCGCCGAATTGTTGATTTGCATGCTCTGCGATATCGTCTCGCGCGGCGGCAACTTCCTGCTCGATATCGGCCCCACCGCCGATGGCCGCATTCCGGTCGTGATGGAAGACCGCCTGATCCAGATTGGCGAGTGGCTGAATGTTAACGGCGAAGCGATCTACGGAACGCGCCGCTGGAAAAAGAACTGCCAGTGGAGCGAGGGCGACATCCGCGAGTACACCAAGGAGGAATTCCACAAGGGGGTGCCGGATCCGATTCTGGAAATGGCCAAACATCCCCGCGAGGGACAGGCCCGAAAGGAGTGCTACTTCACCGTCAAAGGCAATACGGTCTATGCGATGATCACCGTTCTGCCCGATGACCATGAGTTTGAAATCAAGGATATTGCGCTCGGCAAGGACGCTAAAGTCACCATGCTCGGAGTGGAAGGTGACCTCGAATGGGAAAAGGAAGGCGGTGGGATCGAAGTGGAACTGCCGCGCCTCAATCCCAGTAAACTTCCATGCGAGCATATCTTTACGCTCAAGATTACGAAGGTTGAGCGGTAGTTCAGTAATACCAATCCCATAAACTTGCAGGTATATAATTCATGCGTCGAATAAGGTGTAGAGATCGCCTACCCGCCAGGGAGGCGATGCGCATGAAGCAACGTTTTCTTCGTTTCACTCAGGTAAACGTTCTCTACACTTCAGGATCTCCAGACCGGGATAGTTTTTGGAAGGGTATGAAATAGGTGGATGTTATGCGAAGGCGAGTCTTCCTGAATACTGCCATGGCGATGGGAGCCATCACCACGATGGCTTTTTCCGGCACGCCGGAAAAGCAGCCGAATGTGATCCTGATCCTGACTGACGATCAGGGCTATGGTGATATGGCATGCCATGGAAATCCCTGGCTGAAGACGCCGAACATGGACAAGCTCCATGCGCAGAGTGTCCGGTTGATCGATTTTCACGTCGATCCCATGTGCGCGCCGACCCGCGCCGCGCTGATGACCGGTCGCTATTCCGCCC
>CAZWZW010000324.1:0-2881 GCA_964639125.1 uncultured Verrucomicrobiota bacterium | reverse complement strand
TGCAGATGGGGTTCGGCGAATAGGCATGCTCATAAACCCGGCTCCGTTTGGCCAGTGCATCCATGGCAGGCGTGTGGATATACTCGCTTCCCCGCCTGGCGCTGTAGCCATCGGCCACCTGCTGGTCGGTCATGATCAGCAGGATATTCGGTCGCGGCGCATGCGGGCGCGTTGCCGCAAACAACCTGGAAGGGGTCGCCAAGGCGGCTAGCCCCATCGTCTTCAGAAAGGTTCGGTGTCTCATTTGATACCCCCTACTGCCTAGCCGATACCAGTTTGAGCTGGACGGGAATGGCATGATGTATTTTTGCCGTAATCAGGGTACTGCCCCCCTCGACATTCAATTCCACATTATCATATTCACCCTCCAGCTTCCATTCTCCGCGCAGCACCAAATCGGCATAACCGGGTCGGCTCGGTTCGTCATTGACATATGATCCACCCATGGCTGGTATCCGCAAGTCGGCATTCCCGATGCTCAAATCAATGGCATCGCGCGAGGCCTTGATCATGATCAGGCAAGGTTGCCCAGCCGACCGGAGCAGTCCATTTGCGGGACCGTCATAAACCCCATATAGCGCATAGCCAATGACCCCGCTTTTTTCATCATAGACAATCTGAACCTGAGGCGTGTTGCTGACCACACGGTATGGCGGTGCCGCTGCAAATGCCGCCATCTTTTCCGGAGTTCCATCGAGGAGGATGGCATATTCATAGGAGGCGTCTTTCGGCGCGGTTCCATGGTCGATCCACGCCGCAACAAAGTTTCCGACCGTCGGGGCTTTGGTTTTATTATGGCGCGACTCCTGTTTATTGATGGAAAGTCTGACGGGATTCCCGGGTGCCACATAGTAGCCCGTTCCGTGCGCGTCCACCAGCCAGGCTGCGCCGGTACGGGAAGCTCCCGAATAGGGCAGTTTTGCAATTCCAGCCGGGTTGTTCATCCAAACGCTGGAATCGTTCTTCCAGGTATGCTGGAAGAGCACGGTTTCCGTGGGGTATTTGGAGGTTCGGTTGGCGATGCCCGCGCCCACACAAATAATCCGGTTATCAAAACAGAACATGGATTTGCGAGCGGTGAAGGTGGGATCGAAGTTTTTCATGTCGGGTTGTTGCAGTTCGACGGCAAAAATACCATACCGACCGCCGAGGTTGGAACTCCCGCTGAACTGGACGTCGGACCGATACATCAGCGTACCTTTTTTCGGGCTTTCCAGTTGGTCGAGCGGAAGATGGATTTCGGTGACCCCGGGAATGCGGCTCCAGTCCCATCCCTCCTGTTCAAAGCCACTGGCTTTCCGGCCTTTTGCCGTATAGATCTGCAGGCTTCCATTACTCTGATAACGGCCATAGCGGTTGTCGCGCGTATAGATTTCCGACGACCAGACATATTTATTAAAGCCCTTGAGGGTGACCATTTTCCCGCCCCAGCGGTGGATGCCGAAGCAGCCATAGTTGAACGACCAGTGCCCGGATGGCATATTGTTCAAATCGAGTTCCACGGGATATCCGCACCCGTCCAGATCCTTGAAGGTTTGTTCCAGCGATGTGATCGACGACGGGCTGAACGGGTGGCGCCCGCCGAGCGCGAGCCCAATCTCCGGACTGCAATAGATTGCTGCGGCGGTCAGGGCTTTGTTCAGGTTTTGCAGCGCATCGGAACGTACCGCAAACGGCGTACCATGGAGCAAGCGGCAAAGGAAGCCCGACGAACGAAAAGCCGGGAACGAATAGCCCGGATAGTTTCCGCCATGATGGAACGCGGTGCCGTCGGCCTTGATCCCGTCCACGGTTCCGGGGGTCTCAGCGGCCAGCAAATCCGAGAAGTATGCGCTGAATTTTTTGACTAATGCCGTTTTCGATGCACCGTCCGGCATAGCCAACACCGTCATTAGATGCGATTTTGCAATGGTATTGAGATAGTCGAGGTCGGCGCCTTCTGAAGGAATATATTTCATCTCGGCAAAGTCGACTTTCTCGCGCATATACCAAATCAGCGAGCGCACCACCGGATCCAGAATTCCCTCCTTCTGCAGCTCCTTGCGCATCAGAAAAACAGCGACATACCAGCCGCGGGAGGAATAGCCAAAGTGATGCGTGGTATAAAGCGCACTTCCATACTGCCAGCCCTGATCCAGCAGGTGGCGGCTCATTAGAATGAAGATTTCGCGCAACTGCTGTGCGCCGGCATCGGATGGCGGCAGGGAGCGGTAGGTCATGGCAATATCCTGCATCAAATCCGTGTATTCCCGGAGATCTGAATACGGCTCCATTAAATATTCATCCTGCTTCGTGAGTTTCCGCGGATAAACCGAATCCTGCCGATCGTGCAAGGCTTTGCGCATGATCAAAATATGGTTGCCTTTAACGACCCCATCCTCCTCACGAATATGGTACTTGGCGAACTTCTTAATCAACGCCTGAACCCGGTCCGCCGCGACAGGCTCCGTTAACAACAGGCTCTCTTCAAAACGTTGTGCGAGCAATCCAACTGCGGCATATTCATCCGCCGAAAAATCAGAAGGACTTGCTTCGGGGATCGGCGCAAGATGGATGGATGGCTTCCCGCCCTGAACGAACGGAACCTGAAAATCGGGCCACTGGTAGCGAACATCATCAACGTTGGCCAGAATGATGCGATCGATAAAGAGCTCCCCCTCGGGAACGGTTGCCGGGGCCTTGATCCGCAGCCCGCGCATCCCCTTTCGGGGCGTTCCTTCCATGTCGCGGCTAAAGGAGACGGAACAGGTACGCCAACCGGTAAAATCGAGGCCAAAGTCAAAACCGCAATCCCCCTGTCCAAACTCAACGTGTAACTTGGCATCAGGAAGCGCCTTCTCGTTGTAGACCCAGAAGGAAAAAACACTCAGCGCCCCGCGCT
>CAZWZW010000323.1:0-2890 GCA_964639125.1 uncultured Verrucomicrobiota bacterium | reverse complement strand
GTCGAGGGGGCTTTTCGGCGGCAGACACGGAAAGCGCGCTCAAAACCAACAAAACGAATGCTATTTTATTTCTCATATTATTCATGTATCACATTTCCATTGAACGGCACCAAACCAGGCATTCCAATTCTCACTTTTCGCCCTTTTTTCCCTTTTTTACTTTTTTCTTGGGTTTGCCTTGTCGTGGTGATTTCTCATCTTCCGTAAACGCGCCGCCGCGCAGCTCGATCTCCTCGTCACAACGCCTACGCATCTGTTCGAGAATCGCTTTATATTCCGGATTCGACACCAGGTTTTCGAGCTGATCAGGATCCTTCTTCAAGTCGTGCAGAAATTCGTAGTCATTGTCGAAATAGCGGGCATAGACATAGCGCTCGCCGTGGATGCCTTCCCAGTCAGGGATCGAGCCGATACCGCCACAAAATTCACCGAGAAAATCGCTGCGCCAGTCGGCGGGCGTTTCGCCGTCCACAAACGGCTTCAGGCTGCGACCGTGATAATGCTCCGGGATATCCAGTCCGGCATACTCCAGAATCGTGGGAGTAATATCGGCGTTCAGCGCGATCTGCGAAACCTGCTGCGCCCCCTCCTTGCGCGGATCGAAAACAATCAGCGGCACGCGCAGCGATTCGTCGTAGTGCGTCCACTTGCCGGCAAAGCCGCGGTTGCCGGCGTAGTAGCCGTTATCAGCCGAGAAAATGAAGATCGTGTTTTCATACAGGCCGTCCGCTTTGAGCTTTTCGATGACGCGACCGACGACATTATCAATTCCCGAAATCATGCGCAGATAATTGCGCATGTTGTGCTGGTATTTTTCAGGGGTATCCCAGCGCCATTTAAAGCGCGAGAGATGGATCGAGTTCTGCATAAAGTCGGGCTGCGCCGCAAAAATAGCAGGATCGCCCAAACGAGGCAACGGCATGGGCATGCCTTCGTATAAATGCGCGGTCGCCTTCGGATACGGGAAATGGTCTTCCTTATCACTGTCCTCCGCGTGGGCGGCATTGAAACAGAGATTCAGCAGGAACGGTTGATCATTTGGCGCGTTGTCAATAAATGTTTCCGCCTCATCACCGATCAGCTCGGTCTCGTGGCGTAGCGAGCCGTCAGGCTGTTTTTTGAAGTACGGGTTGCGTCCGATTTTTATAAACTGGTCGAACATTTTTTCCTGCTCCCCGCCCGCAAAATTTACGTGATTTTTGCCGAAATAGCCGACCATGTATCCGGCATCTTTCAGCAGGCGCGGATAAGAAGTCGAAGACCACTGCGGATCAAACACGCGCCCGCTGGCTCCACCGGTTCCGAATCGGTGCCCGCGCAAATACATTCCGCTGAAGATGGTAGCACGGCTGATCCAGCAAGTCGCCGTATTGACGTAGGCCTTTTCAAATGAAGTGCCCTGGTCTGCCAAGCGGTCAATGTTCGGGGTCTGCACCACCGGATGCCCACTGTAACCGAAAAAGTCGTAACGAATATCATCCGTGAGGAAGAATACAATGTTCGGCCGTTCGGCAGCGGACAGAGAACCTGCCACCGCAAACAACAAGAAAGAAACGTATTTTAGATTTTTCATAGTATTAATTCTTTGCTGCTGCATTCCATGGAGTAGCCTGCAGCCATCCCTCAATCAGACCAGACAAATGCTTCACCTGCTCGGGGTTTTCTGCCGCGATGTCTGTGCGGTCGTCCGGATCATTTTTCAGGTCGTAGAGTTCTGTTGTATCGGGACGGACAATCAGCTTATCCCAGCCATCGATCACCACATGCGCCGTCAGTCCGTCGTCCAGATTGTCGAGTTGATTGATATTGCTGTCATGTTGGTAGACATCGACGAAAATGCGGTCACGTTTTGCGAGCGCTTTCGGATCGCGCAAGTCCAGTCCGCTCATCACTTCCGGCGGCGTGATGCCACAGGCGTGCAGGATGGTGGTTGCGACATCGATGTTGCTGGCAAGAATCTCCTTCTCGCGGCGCGGCTGAATCGTCTTCGCATGCGTTACAAAAATTGGCGTGCGGATCCCCATCTCGGTCGGCTCGCGTTTGGAGCGCATCTCTTTACCCACCCGTTCCGGATCGGAGAGCCAGCCGTTGTCGCAGGTATAGACAAAGATGGTGTTTTCGTAGAGCCCCTGTTCTTTCAGGTGGTCAACCAACTGCCCGCAGGTTTCGTCGAACCAGTCAACGTTCGCCCAGTATTTGGCAGTCGATTCATCGGGAGCGATCTCCTTGTATTTGTCGTAGAAGCGCTTCGGCGCATTATGCGGAGTATGCGGCAGGAAGACACCATACCAGATGAAGAAGGGCTGCTCGTTCGCCTTCGCCTTCCCCACAAAGTCATAGATCGGCTGCATGGTCTTGCGTCCGATACTCAGCCCCTTGTCACCATGCCGTCCGCCGCGCGTGGGATCGCCGTGGGTCATGGCATCGGTAAAACCGTGTTGCAGTGGATTGCCTTCCCACCACTTGCCGGTTTGCAGCGTCGCATAGCCATTCGCTTTGAGCTCTTTAATAAACGAAGGGTGCTGCGCCATCGGCGCGGTCATTTGGTTGCGCATTGCAATATACTGCGCCTTCATGGCTTCGTTGCCGGGCTTATTCATGCCTACCCTAAGGCCTTTCGGCGTCACCGGGTCGTTGCCGCGGACCCCGGTTTGATGCGGATAGAGTCCTGCTGCGAGGCTGGCCAGCGAAGGCCGACAGAGCGGCGCGGTGACATAACCGCGCTCATAGAGTAAGCCTTCGGCAGCCAGACGGTCGAGGTGCGGCGTTTGCACATGCGCGTGCCCCATGAAGCCGTAATCCATCCAGCCTTGGTCATCACTCAACAAAAAGACGACATTCGGCCTGTCCTGAGCGTTGGCGTTGACACAGCCGCACGCCCAAAGCGCGC
>CAZWZW010000322.1:0-2914 GCA_964639125.1 uncultured Verrucomicrobiota bacterium | reverse complement strand
CGACCGAAGGTCAGCGAGGCCGCTGCCCCTCCACCATAAAAACCCCAGAAGAACCCAATATTTTGCATTTTTCTTAAGAAATCCGGACCGTAGCGGCGTTTTATTGCTGTTGATATTGATGGCTGGGCTGATTTGGGTTGTCGAAAACAATTAACACGTATAATCCGTGATGGTTCGCTCGTTTCCGTTTTAATGGAATAGAGAAAAAATCCATCAAAAAAAGTGGGTTGATTGGGATCGATTATAAAAGGACTCGTTCCGAAAAATAAAAAGAGGGAAATGTATGAAAGGTGTATTTTACGCACGCTTTATGGTGGGAGTTATGTTTGCTGCAACGGCAAACGCCGCCGATTATTATGTGGCAACGAACGGCAATGACAGTGCTGCCGGAAGCATCGGTGCTCCGTTTGCGACCCTGTCCAAAGCCGTAACCCAGATGGGGGTGGGCGATACCTGCTATCTTCGCGGGGGCACCTACCACGAAGCGGTCGTGTTGTCGTCCAAAAACAGTCTAACCTTCAAGGCCTATAACGGTGAACAGGTGACGATGGACGGCACGGTGGAAATCACTACACCATGGACCGTATATTCCGGCAATATCTACAAAACCACACTGTCGCAGGACATCTGGCAGCTGTTTGCCGACGGTGAGATGGCGATGCCGGCTCGCTGGCCGAACGCATCGCTGACCGACGAATCCGTTTGGGATCAGGCGAACAACTGGGCCAAGCTCAGCGGAAGCGATTTAAATAATCTGAACACCATGGTCGACACGCCCACCGGGCACTCCAATCTGGCCGGGCTGGGTTTCAGTGTCGTTGATGCAATGGCCGTTCTCAATATCGGCAGTTTCCGCAGTTATACCCGCAAGGTGAATACCCATACAGTCGGCACGACCACCTTTACCGTGGACCCGGTACTCAAGCGCAAGTCTTCCGGAAATCAGTTTTACTTCCTGGAAGGCATGCTCGAATTCCTCGATGTCCCGAACGAGTGGTATTTCAACACCGTGACCAAGGAACTCTATTTCTGGGGGGATACCACCGCGACGATCCGCGGCAAGGTGCAGACCTATGCCTTCAACCTGACCAACTGCGACAACATGACCATCAGTGGCCTCGACTTTTTCGCCACAACCGTTCGTTTCAAGAACTGCAACGGGGCACGGGTGGAGAAGGGCGACTTCAATTTTCCGAGCTGCACCAAGCGCATGCTGGGGGTACAGAATACAGCACCGGATGCCACGGAATTCGATGGAGGACAGAACAATATCTTTTTCGACAACACCGTACGTTACTCCGACACGGAAGCCATCTATATGAACGGGGCAAACAACCGGATTGAAAACTGCCTGTTTGAATATATTGACTGGAGCTGCGGGGACTTGCCGGGCCTTATGGGCGCGATCTACATGTATGGTACCACACCGACCTACCGCGGCAATACCGGCCACACAACCGGTGGATCGGCCTTCTTTCTGATCAATGCCATTCCGACGACCGAGATGAATCGTATCGAACATTTTGGCCTCGTGCAGAACGACGGTTCGGCCATCCAGATGACCGTCAACAATCAAGCCGGCAGCGTGACGGCCTACAACTGGTTTTTCGATAACGACAAGTACGGCGCCCGTTTCGATGCTTCCACCACCGTGGGCAGCCCAACCGGGTCGGATGGTCTGATGCACCATAATGTCGGCATGAATGTGAAGAGCACCATCATGCAGAAGGGCGACTATCATGAATGCTACAACAACCTTTCCATGGACTGCATCAACAACGGAATTATTATTTTGGCGGACAATGTCTCGTCTGCGATTGGAACTGTTGTGCGCAACAACGCAGCCGAAAAGCTGGCTTCGGCGCGGTCGGGAAATATTGCCTTGGTCCCCCAAACCATTCATGACCATAACTGGAACGGCTATGAAAACAGCGGTGCCGATATGCGCACCCTGCTGCGCGATCCCGACAACCTCGACTTCCGGCCGATTCCCAATTCCGTACTGGTTGATACAGGTACAAACATAGTCGGAATCACGGACGGCTACATCGGTTCTGCCCCGGACGTTGGCGCCTATGAGTATGGAACCGTCAACTACTGGATTCCCGGCCGCAAGGAAACCGGAAGCTCCACGGCGATTCCGCCGCACGGCAGCACCACGGCCAAGGCTTCGGCCTCACTGATTTGGCTTCCGGGTCTGGATGCCGTTTCAAATGATGTTTATTTCGGCAGCTCGTCCAATGCCGTTGCCGCGGCTACCCAGGCCTCGCCGGAGTTCAAGACCCGTCAGGTTAACAATGTATACGATCCGCTGGGTTTGCTGGCCCAGACCTACTATTGGCGCATTGATACCGTTACAGCCACCGGAATCGTCAAAGGCGCGGTATGGAGCTTCTCTGTTCCGACGGCATCCGCCGCGGCACCGGGCATTGTCAATGTCCCTGCGACCAGCGTAACCAACTTTTCGGCCACAGTTGGCGGGCAGATCACCGATGGTGGAACAGGTTCGAGGGTTTGGATCCATCTTTGGCCGGATGGTGGTACCACCAACGTCGTGGACATGGGAGTCCAGTCCGGTACGTTTGAAACGAATATCTCGGGGTTGGCGATCAACACGCAATACAACTATCGCTGCTATGCCCAGAACAGCTATGGCAGCAGCTGGGCGTCGACCACCGAAAACTTTATCATCGGGGTGCTTGAGCAGGCTCCGGCCGTCATCAATACGCCGGCCACCAATGTGGCCTCATCCGTCGCAACGATCGGCGGGGCAATCACGAACGAAACCGTGGCGTCGGCCGTGTGGATCTATTGGTGGCCGGATGGCGGGGCAACCAATCAGCTGGATTTGGGAGGACAGGCCGGCGCCTGTCACACCCAAGGAGGCCTCCGCGACCGCAACACAATGAGCGCG
>CAZWZW010000321.1:0-2915 GCA_964639125.1 uncultured Verrucomicrobiota bacterium | reverse complement strand
TTCTTGAGCATTTGAGGCATTACCATGGTGGCCCGTGTCAGCCAAACCCCACGTTCCAAGATATCGTGCCTTTCTTGCCGAGAGTCTTTGAGAAGATTGCGAGCAATCTTGAATGCTATCTGAAGGACCTCGAAAATGATGGTGAAATTGACATTGACGATGAGCCGGATTGACTTGCCCTCGTAAAGTTGAACAGCGACCTTGCGCGACCTACCGCGCCGGGCGAGAAGAGAACATCTTTTCAGAGAAGGTTCGATCCCAGTTCCCCTTCCTCCGCCATATTTTCCTCGAAGGCCCATGCATCATGGGCTTTTTTCTTTCCTGATCCAACGATGAGACCGGATGGCCAAACGCAGGGTCGCGCAGAACGACGCAGGAACACTGGAATCAGGTCTACCCGGATTCGGAAGGGAAGGAACAGCCGTATCACCGAGCAGGTCACGGAAAAAATGGAATTTCAGAGGTTACGGGATGGGTTTGCCAAAGCTCTTTAAGCTGCGGGTGTATCTTCGGGAAGGTCTCGCACCAGCTCTTCTGCGGAGATCCGTGCCGCCCCGATAAAGAGGGCCACCTCGCTGAAGCTGTGTTTGTTTGCCTCCAATTCAATGTAGGCAATAAACTCCAAAAGGGCTTTTGCGTCTTGCAGCAATTCGATTTCAGCCGTCGCCGAATCGGTCAAATTTGGGTTCAGTTTGTTAGAAAAGAGTTCTACTACTTTATCATCTACCATGACACACTGCTATGTTGGTGGTTAATACTGGTCATAAATAATGATGATCGTTCAGGCCAAACCATCCTCCCGAACCAACCCCAACGCTTTCTTGAACACCGCGAGAAGCCTATCAGCGTCTTCACTCGTATGTGCTGCCGACAAGAAGCATCTGTGAGTGGCATGGATGAATATGCCCATGTTGAGGCAGTGCAGATAGAAAGCTCCCTCAGCTTCTTTGCCTTCGTAGCCAAAGCTGCTCAGCGGGGCTTCACTGAAAAATATTTGCCACATTGAGCCACAACTCAATATTCGCGCGGAGTATTTGTTTTCCTCACAGAAACTGTTGAACTCCGTGGTCAATCGCATGGTTAGGCGGTCGACTTCTTTGTAAATCTCGGGATGTGAGCGGAGGTGTCCCAGCATTGCCAGACCGGCAGAGATACTGAGCGGGTTGCCTGAAAACGTGCCACCGAAAAATATGCCGCGTGGGGCTGTGAAGTCCCCAAATGCCTCCATCAACTCCTTTCGCCCGGCAATGATGCCGATAGGCAGGCCGCCGCCAACAGATTTGCCGTAGGTTGTGATATCGGATGCGATACCGTAGCGTTCCTGCGCGCCGCCGTAGGCGAGGCGGAATCCGGTGAGTACCTCATCAAAAACCAAGATCAGGCCCAGTTCGTCACACAACTTCCTGAGTTCGGCCTGAAACCCTCCAACGTCCGGATCGGGACGGGAACCCTGCACCGGTTCGACAATAACTGCCGCCAGTTCGTTGGCATGCTCTGTGATGGCTTCAAGCGCTGCCGGGTGGCGGTAGGGCAGCAGGATGACGTCCGACAAGACGCTCTCTGGAATACCATGCCCAAACGGCATCGGCACAGGCTTATCAACTGTTGAGCCGGGCCCCGGCCAGACCAGCACACTGTCATGAGCTCCATGGTAGGAAACATCGAACAAAGCGATCTTGCTACGTCCCGAAAGCGCACGAGCCGCCCTTATTGCATATAAGAGTCCGACTCGAAATGAATTCATGGATTTCAAGCCCTTGCGATTCTACGGCTGAGGAGCTGGATGCTGGCGATCAGCAGCCAAGCCTCGGCGCTTTCAACGGTTTTCTCGAAGTCCTTGGCGAGGCGCCGGTTGCGGCCGAGCCATGCGAAGGTGCGTTCGACGACCCATCGTCGGGGCAACAGCACGAAGCCCTTGGCGGCGTCGGAGCGCTTGACGATCTCCAGCGTCCAGGCGCCAAGTTTGGCCAGTGCCTCCATGAGCTTCGGCCCGGCGTAGCCGCCATCGGCGAAGAGGTGTCGGAGCCAAGGAAAGGCATATCGGATCGAGGCCAGCAACGCCGGTGCGCCGTCGCGGTCCTGGATGTCGGCGGCATGAACCACGGCACCGACCAGCAGCCCGCCGGTATCGGTGATGATGTGGCGCTTCCGCCCCTTGACCTTTTTCCCCGCGTCAAAGCCCCGGATACCGCCGCTTTCCGTGGTTTTCACGGATTGGCTGTCGATCACGCCAGCCGACGGGCTGGCTTCGCGTCCCGCCGCTTCACGCGCGGCCATGAGAAGGTGATGGTTCACGGCGCGCAACGTTCCGTCGGAACGCCAAGCGTAGAAATAACGCTGGATCGTGCTGCGCGGCGGAAACTCCTTCGGCAACATCCGCCATTGGCAACCCGTGCGTGCCATGTAGAGGATCGCGTTCAACACTTCGCGCAAGTCCGTCGTGCGGGGACGTCCCAACCTCTTCGTCGGCGGCAGCAACGGCTTGATCACGTCCCATTCCTTGTCCGTCAGGTCACTTGCGTAGCGCAGGCCCGAACGCTCATACTGGGGGCGAGTGATTTCAGTCCACATGTTGTGTCTCCTCATTTGGTAGACCACAAACGATGGAATCACAACACGCTGAAATCACTCAACTCTTTTCGGGCCGGACACTTTATGCCTGGTTTATTGTTAGGTGTCGGGAAATGCCCAGCTAACTATTCCTTGAAAGAGAGGCTGTCATGCTGGCGTGGCTGGAAAACCTATTTGTTGAAGATGGCTTCATGTCTCATGGTTACTGCCTATTGTGGGAGCCGGGGCTTGTATCACTCCATGCCGTATCGGATGCTTTTATCGCCATTTCCTATATAAGCATCTCATTCATGGCTTATGCAGATGACCCAATAAGGGCCTTGAGACTGGGTATGGCCTCACGA
>CAZWZW010000320.1:0-2926 GCA_964639125.1 uncultured Verrucomicrobiota bacterium | reverse complement strand
TCAGTTTTTTATTATCCCGCTCCGGCTTCACGATAAATTCCTCATAGCTCACCTTTCCATCCTCATCCTTATCCCGACGCTCAAATTGCCCCAGCCCGTTCGATTTCCCTTCCGCAGGCTTCGCTTTAGCAGACGCCCCCTTTTTCTTAGAACCCTTCGGCTCTTTTCCACCAAGGGGCATGGATTCACCCAGCTCGTTGCGCATGGTGTCGAGCTGCTGTTTCAACTCCTGCTTCTTTTCTGCATAAGCGGGGTCGTTGATCAGGTTCTTGAGCTGATACGGGTCGTTTTCCAGATCATACATGACCCAATCGCCATCCGTGTTGTAAGCATACGTCCACTCTTTGGTTCGAATGCCCCGCCAGTCCAGAGGCGGCCCGTTGCCTGCGGCAACATTGAAGAGAAATGCCGCATCCCTCTCTTTATCCGACCTGCCGGTAAAGGTGTCCGCATAATCAAAGCCCTGGACATTGGCAGGAACCGCTATATCGCACAGTCCGAGCAGAGTCGGCATGACATCCACGGATGAAACAATCCAGTCCTTGCGCTGCCCGGGCTTGATTTTATCAGGATACCGGACAATGAACGGAATATTGATCGACTCCTCCCAAGGGCGCTGCTTCAGCTTTTCGCCCTGGGAACCGAGCATGTCGCCATGGTCGGAGGAAAAGACCACAATGGTATTTTCAGCGACACCGACCTTTTTCAGCGCCGCACTGATTCGCGCCATGCAATCATCCAGGCTCGTCACCATCGCATAATATTCACGGATATTCTTCTTCTGACTGGTGGCTGGGACATTCGGGCGAAGCGCCAGTTCCTTGCCCTCATACATCTTTTGATATTTTTTCGGCGCTTTATAGGGGTTATGGGGAGGCCCATAGGAAACAAAAAGGCAGAAGGGATTCTCCCTGTTTTGCTGAATAAACTCCACCGCCAGATCGGTCTGCACGTCCGGCTCCCAGCCGGGCACCTCCACCGGCTCGGTGGCATCGTTCAACCAATAGGCCGGCTTCAAATGCTGATGCGAGCAGTTGCGAACGGCCCAGAAATCCCACCCCCGGCGGCTGACCGCATCCACCGGATCTTTCCGGTTTCCGGCCAGGTGCCATTTTCCGATATAGCCGGTGGAATACCCGTTTTGTTTCATCAACTCAGAGATCAAAATTTCGTTGTCCGGCAACCGGATATCGTTGTGGATCACGCCCGTCGCATGCCCATAGCGCCCGGTCAGAAGATGCGCACGATACGGCGTGCAGACCGGCTGCGCCGAAATCCCGTTTGTTACCAGCACCCCCTCAGCGGCGAGCTGATCCAGGTGCGGCGTGATCACATCCTTATTCCCCATACAGCCCATGGCGTGCGCGCGCATTTGATCCGCATACAAAAATACAACGTTCGGTCCTCTGGCCGACGAGTTCGCAGCGCCGAAGGCTCTCCCCGCCAATACCGCAGGCATGGTTGCGGCGGCCGCTGAAACAAATTCCCGTCTCGTCATTTTTTTCATAATCTACTCACTGTCATCCCATAGCGGACGATAACCGATTGTAACCATCCGTTTTTTTTGCGGTTTTTGATGTCTGGTCCATATAGTCAGTTCCGATTTTTTAGTTATGGCATAAGGCGCACATGAATAAAGGTTACAGCTCCGCAGAAGCCGCACCTTTAATGGCCTCAAACCCTGCGAGCGTACGGTATTTTCCATCACACTCTCGCGCCAGCTGTTTAAACCTGCCCTGATCCCGTTCAGAGGCCCCGCTCTTGTTTATAAAATGCACGACATTGACGGTAAAACCGTCTTTTCTTTTCCTTCGAACCCCACTGGTCATAGGTATTCCGCTCTTCGACTTAGAGCGAACAACCTGCATCGCTTCAGCCATGTCATCCGCCGTATAGTGATATGTTTTAGGGCCGGGCGGGAGTTCAACACTGGGGTAATAGGTGCTAACCTTCTGCCGTATGTTTCTGAATACCCGCGGAGCTTGTCCCCGGCTGCGCCGTTCGGCATTTTCTTCTTTATGACGTCGCTCGGAGTCGGCCACCGCCTTGTTCCAGCGCTGCCGTTTTGGCTCGCTCCATTGTTCAGCCGCACCGACCGTGGTCCAAAGTGTTCCCCATCCATGCGAGAGCAGGAACACCGCATCAACCCGCTCCTCCATACTCATCATAATCGGTTTAATCCACTCGCGCTGCTCTTTGATTTTTCCAATTTTAAAATCGCCCTGAACAGCTTTACTGCCCTCGACCCTGCCAAGCGTACGTGTGCCATAGTCCCGGTCGCCCATGCCCGAGAAGACCGCATTCAACGGATCGAGCCAGGCCTTAACTTTGGCAACATTCGGATCCGAGGCCATCACCATCCTCGGAAAAAGCACCATGGCAGAACGTCGGTCATACACGGCAATATTAAACAACACGGTTGGGTTCAGATCATCCAGGATCTCAACCAGCTCGTCTTTAATGAGAGTATAGGAAGGAATGCCCCCCATCTGGTCGACCATCATATCGGGCGTTGAATCGAGAATAATAAAAATTTTCTCCCCCTTGCCCTTCACACCGAAAATATTAATCTCGGGCATAGAGAATCCGAGCCCCCCCGCTCCTCCGCCAAGCCCGCCAGAGGCATTGCCAAGCCCGCCTTTAATCCCGCTGATTTCCGGCATCTTAATATCCGGTATAGACTGATTGAGTTTGGGCTTAACCACAATACGCTTTCGCAGCTTGGGCTTCTGTGTCTTTTTCTTCTTAATGTTTACCGGAACCTGCAGCTTCTTCAGTTGCATTTTAGGACGGTTAACCGGCTTTGCTTTAAAAACCTGATCCTCCTTGGTGATCACCGTCACCGCAACAAATGACAGTGCGATAATCAGCAGTACCGCATGAATACCTACACTGATCATGGCCGCACTGGATTTTGCATGTTTGG
>CAZWZW010000319.1:0-2991 GCA_964639125.1 uncultured Verrucomicrobiota bacterium | reverse complement strand
GTTCCGGAAAAGCGCGCGCGCTTCTATGGGCTGATTGCCAATTTGGATGAAAACCTCGGGCGGTTGATGGCGTTTCTGGAAAAGGAAAAGCTGGCGGATGATACGATCCTGATTTTTTTGGGCGACAACGGAACGGCCATGGGGGCGGGCGTTCGCGGTAATGGATGGGTAAAAGACGGCTTCAATGCGGGCATGCGGGGCAAGAAAACCTCGCCCTACGAGGGCGGTCACCGGAATAGCTGTTTCGTGCGCTGGCCGGTCGGCGGCATCGGTGGAGGCCGTGATATTGCCGGGCTGTCGGCACATTTCGACCTGATGCCAACGCTGGCGGAATTGTGTGGTCTTCCGGCGCCGAAAACAAAACTCGATGGAATCAGTCTGGTGTCGCAGCTGAAGGGCGTGGAGAAACAATGTCCGGACCGCACGCTGGTGGTGCATAACATGCAGCTGGTCGAGCCGAAGAAGTATAAGGATTATGCCGTGCTGACTTCCGGATGGCGGTTGGTCAGCCGTGGCGTATCGTCGGAAATAGAGCTGTTTAATCCTTCGGATGATCCGGGGCAGCGCAACGATGTTGCCGCGCGGTATCCGGAAGTGGTGGAGCGTTTAAAGGGGGCCTATGAACAATGGTGGAACGAGATGCTTCCAAACTTTGGAAATGTCAGTCATCAGGTGATCGGGTCGGAACATGAAAATCCGGTGCTGCTGACCTGCCATAGCTGGCGGACGCCCAGCAAGGAAAAGTCATACAATCAAAAGCATGTTCGTGAAGGCATCAACATCAACGACGCCTACTGGCCGGTCGAGGTGGCACGCGACGGGAACTACCGCATCGAACTGCGCCGCTGGCCGCGCGAGGCTGATGTGCCGCTTTCCGGCGGCGTGCCCGCGGTGGCTGAACCGTTCTGCGATCCGTTGCCGAAAGGCAAGGCCTACAATATTACCCGGGCACGGCTTGCAGTGCAGAATTTCGATAAGACCATCAACGTTAGCAAGACCGATAAGGCCGCCGTTTTCGAGGTGCCGCTCAAAAAAGGAACGACCCGGATGCAATCGTGGTTTACCTGCGACAGCGTCCAAACCATAGGCGCCTACTACGTCTATGTTGAAAAGATTTAATAGTATGGATTCGAACACGAAACAAACCTATGCCACGCGCATGACCCTGCTGCAGAAGATGCAGCGGCAGCATGATGCGGCGGCGTGGCAAGAGTTTGTTTCGATTTATGAAAAATATATCTACGGCGTCATTTTCAGTATGAGCATCAGCCCGGAGGATGCCGGCGATGTCCTGCAGGATGTGCTGGTTAAGCTATGGAAAAAGTTGCCGGAGATCGATCTGGGGCAGATGCATAAATTTCGCAGCTACTTGGCGGTGACGGCCAAGAACTGCACCTACGATTTTTTCCGACGCGAAGTGCGGCGAGGCGGCAACAAGAAGGTGGAGTTTGAGGAGCGGCTTCATGCGATTGAAAGTATTTCAGAACCCGATGTGGAACGGATTGCGGCGGTGGAGTGGAATAACTACATCACGGCGAAAGCGATGGAAAACATAGCCAGACGGTTTTCTGCGCAGGCGCTTGATATATTCAAGGCCTCCCTGGAGGGGAAGGAGATTAAGACGATTTCCGCAGAGATGGGGGTGCCGCTCAGCACGGCATACCGGCTGAGGGCTCGCGTCAAGGAAGGATTGCTTGCTGAGATAAAGGCACTCGATGAATATTTGGGATGATTGAATTATGGACGATGCGTTCCCTAATAAACCACAGGACTTTCGGGAGTTGGGACAGAAGCTTTCGAGCTTTCTGGATGATGACGGCCGGGAGCTGACGCCCGAGGAGGAACAGGAAGTTTCGCCGATCCTGCATTCGCTCGATGAAATGCGCTACCATTTTAGCGGCGAGGAGTTTCTGGGTGAAGGCGGCGAGAAGCGGCTTTGCAAGGCCTATGATGCCCAGTCGGATCGTTTTGTGGTGATTGCCCGTCCGCGCCGCCATGAAACGGATTTGGAAAAGGAGGAATTTTTGCGCGAGGCGCGGCTGACCTGCAAGCTCCAGCACCCAAACATTCTTCCCATTCACGAAATCGGCATCGACAAGGACGGGGTGCCTTATTTCATTATGCGCCTGTTCGAGGGCGAAGAACTGGGCGCGATCGTCCGCAAGCGGTTGGCGAGCACAGCGGCCTATCAGAAAAGCTATCCGCTTGAAGAGATGCTCGAGATTTTCCTGCGGGTCTGCGATACGGTAATTTATGCCCATTCGCGCAATGTACTGCATCTGGATATCAAACCCGCCAATATCATGGTGGGGCGCTATGGCCAGACGATTCTGTATGACTGGGGTATGGCCGCGGTGGTCAGCGAGCAGAAACGGGAGGAAGTAACCGAAATCTTTGATGCCGATCTGCTCAATACCCTGCGGCATGCCGGAACGCTCAAAGGTACGCCCGGCTACATGGCACCCGAGCAGGTGACGGCCGACGGAATTGAATCCTTTACGACCGATATCTATGCACTGGGCGCGGTGCTCTACCATATCCTGACAGGAACCATCCCGGTACGCGGTGCCCATGCCCAGGAGGTCATGCTCAATACCCGGGAGGGCAAGGTGATGCGTCCGCGGATCCGCCGTCCACAACTGGGTATTCCGAGCAGTCTCGGGGCCATTGCCATGAAGGCACTGCGGCTCGATCCCGAAGACCGTTATGCCACCGTGCAGGCCCTGCACGATGATGTGACGCGCTATCTTCGCGGGTATGCGCCGAAGGCCGAACGGGTAAACCCGTTCAAGCGTGTTCATTTGCTGATGCGTCGCCACAGCAAGGTGGCGACGGTCATCTTTCTTTCCGGCATGCTGCTGACCGCTGTGATTACTTCATTCTATTCCCGCGAAAAAATTCAGAGCCAAAAACTTGAAGCCGCCCGGACGGAAGCCGTTCATAACCTCGATCGCTTTCTGGAGGAAAAAGAACATTCCGATCAGCTCTATA
>CAZWZW010000318.1:0-2992 GCA_964639125.1 uncultured Verrucomicrobiota bacterium | reverse complement strand
CGCTTTCGGTCGTTATAGAAAGCTTGAGCCACACACCCTTCATTTTGGAGCTCTGCTTATCGGTCGCCCCCCCTGTATAATAGTAACCTGCGGCTAAATGCTGATAGAGCAACACCACCGGATCGGTGGAAAGATTGACCTCGACCCTGGGTTCAAGGCGCTTGATCTCATAGGTGCCGGAATAGTCATTCTCGTCGCGCCTTTCGCCGCCCTTCTCGCCGACCTCCTGCACCCAATATACGCAATAATCGACATGGATGTTCTCAAAAGGAATAGCCGACCCATTCTTGAACGTGCAGTTGTAGACCACTTTTTCGAAGTCACGGTTAATACCGCTCCCAACATTCTCATGCCAGTCCTCGATAACTTCTTTCTCAGCCTCAAAACGCAGCCCGGAGCTCGACATAAACGCCTGAATGATCTGCCAGTCGCGGATATAGGTCTGATCGGCCTCAATAAAAACGGATGGCTTCACCTTCACGCGCCGCTTGTTTTCCAGCTCCAACTCCACCCGACCCCGCCGCGCATCGACATTGATTATTTTTGCGCTGACCTCCCGATCTTGCTGATCGGTGAAAAGATGAAAATCTTCCCCTGCTCCCATACAAGTGGAGGAAATCATCCACGCAACACCCACAACCCTGACAACCCACCTGTACATATAAACTCCAGCATATGAAAAAATCACTTCCTGTTATATTACAAGAACGGTAAACTTTGAAAGCGCTTAACCGTCGTTTTTTTCAATATTGGAAGTGCCCTTCCTGAAAACGTCGTGCTTAATGAGGCGCTATGAAGGAAAACTTTGGACTTTATCTCATTCTCACTGACCCCGTTGCCGGTTATGAAAGCGCAGCAAAGGCGGCAGTCGACTGCGGCGTACGCTATCTCCAATTACGAATGAAGAACACCGAGCATGAAGCCGTTATGGAAACAGCCCGAAGGCTGCGCGAAATCACCCGAGCAACCGAAACGCGGTTCATCATCAACGACGATCTTTCCGTTGCCATCGAATCCGATGCCGATGGCATCCACCTTGGGCAGGGCGACCTGTCGCTGGCCAAGGCCCGTGCCGGCTGGAACACGCCGGGTAAGATTTTTGGCCTATCGACGCACAGTACCGAGCAGGCAAGTCTGGCAGAGAAACTTGCACCGGATTATATTGGGATCGGCCCCGTGTTCCCCACGCAAACCAAAATGGATGCGGATCCCGCGCTCGGACCGGATGCGGTTGGGAGCATGGCTCAGGAAACGCCAATGACAGCGGTGGCTATTGGCGGAATCACGGCCGATAACCTACCCGGCGTTCTGGAGGCGGGGGCGCAAAATTTCTGCGTCGTAAGTGCGGTAAACCACGCCCCGAAGCCTGCTGAAGCCATTGACCGGCTTCAGAGAATTTGGCAGCGCTTTTGTTTTTGAACTTGAGCCGACCTGATTCACCTACTAAATTATGCGCGTTTTTTACAGGGCGAGTGGTGAAATTGGTATACACGCGAGATTTAGGTTCTCGTGCCCACAAGCGTGCGGGTTCGAGTCCCGCCTCGCCCACCAAATTTTTGAAAGGTTATAACGATGCAATTTAATGCGAGAGGAAAGGTCCCACATTTTTCAATGCGCCCCCACCCCGTGGTATCGTTTGCGTTGATTCTGGTTCTCGTTGTTGGCCTGCTGATCTCCATGTCGCTTTTCTACAAGGAAGACGGAACCGGCACCTTCAAACAGCAAGGCGTCTTTGTGCTCATCATCACGGCTATCCTGACCTTTTGCCTGAGTATCATGGCCACCTCGAAGTGGTGGCACCCACACCTCTGGAAGCGGAATTCAACGCACGCGCGGCACCACGAGCATACGCGCCACCACCCTACCATTCGGGAAAAAGAATTCCGAAACAGGCGCTGATTTTAAGGGCATTGGATCTTGAGCCCGCACGCGCTTAAGCAGACAATACGCCCATGAAAATCGTTTGCGCAGAAACCGTACTGCTTGGCAAGACCGCCTTCTCGGAAGCAGGCGAAACCGCCGTCATTCCCGACCGGGAAATTTGCCGCGACCACCTGCTTGATGCCGATGCGCTGATCGTGCGTTCAAAAACAAAGATTTCCCGGGAATTACTGGAAGGCACGTCCGTAAAGTTTGCCGGCACCGCTACCGCCGGAATCGACCACCTCGACACCGAATTCCTGAATGACCATGGAATTTATTTCTGCTCGGCACCCGGTTGCAACGCAAACAGCGTTTCAGAATATCTTGTTGCGGCCCTGCTGACGCTCCGCGCACGGCATGGGCAAGACCTCGCAGGCAGGGCCATCGGGGTGATTGGCTGCGGCAACGTCGGCAGTCGTGTGGTTAAAAAATGCGAAGCACTCGGCATGACCGTACTGCGCAATGACCCCCCACTGGCCGCAACTTCTTCCGACCCCGACTTTATGCCGCTCGAAGCCGTTCTGGCCGAATCCGACATCGTGACCCTGCACGTCCCGCTGGTACAAGAAAAACCTTGGCCGACCCATCACATGGCCGACTACCTGTTTTTCGAGCAGCTCAGACCGGGAGCCACCTTCGTTAATGCATCGCGCGGCCGCGTGTGCGACTACGACGCACTGCTCACCGCCAAAACCGGAGGTGCCATCTCACGGGCGGTGATCGATGTCTGGAATCCCGAACCCGCCTTCCGTCCCGACGTACTCGAAGCGGCCGACCTCGCCTCTGCCCACATTGCCGGACACTCCTTCGAGGGCAAACTCAACGGCACCATCGACTGCTACAACGAGCTCTGCAACTTTTTTGAGATTCCAAAAACATGGGATATTGCCGCATCACTGCCCGAACCTCAGGTGCCCTCGGTTGAAATCGACTGCACCGAGCGCGACGACGAAGATGTGCTGCACGAGCTCATCCGAAAGGTATACAACATTGAAGAAGACGACTCGATGATCCGGCAAGCCAATGCCCATGGCGACATTGAACGCGCCCGCAACTTCGATGCCCTGCG
>CAZWZW010000317.1:0-3054 GCA_964639125.1 uncultured Verrucomicrobiota bacterium | reverse complement strand
GGAGTGGGTGATAGTGTCCACTATCGATAGTGGACATCTTGAGGTTGGTTATGGCAGGGAAGAAAGGCTTGAAGAAACGTGTCTGGTCGGATGACGAGAGTAACCAGCCGCTAGAGGCCGCCTTGATGCCAGACACGCCGTTTTGAATGGGCGAATCTGTCAGATTTCGATGGTGATGTATTCTTTTATGCCGCCCGGCTGGCTTCGGATTTCCTTGAGCAAGTTGACGAGGATCTCGATGCCGAAGTCGGAGAAGGCGATGATGCTTTCGTCATTCTTGCCGTAGATAGTGACGCAGCCGTCCTCGGGCTCCATCTCGACGCTGATCTGGCGCAGCAGATCGGGGTCCTCATTGATCATTTCGGCGATCAGGTCGATGGTCGAGAAACTGCTTTCACACGCCATTCATGCGGCCCTTTCGGCTTTGATTGTTGCGATTTCCGGGGCTTGCAGCGGCGCCCAGTTCCACGGCAGCAACTCATCGAGCCTGTTGACCTTGTGGTCCTGGATACGGCCCAGAACATCGGCGAGGTAGGCCTGCGGATTGAGGCCATTTATCTTGGCGGTCTCGATAATAGTCATCGCGGCAGCCAGGGTTTCACCGCCCGAGTCCCGCCCGGCAAAC
Source organism: uncultured Verrucomicrobiota bacterium (assembly GCA_964639125.1). Taxonomy (GTDB): domain Bacteria; phylum Verrucomicrobiota; class Kiritimatiellia; order Kiritimatiellales; family Pontiellaceae; genus Pontiella. Next base: position 2,429 of record CAZWZW010000317.1, on the reverse strand, counting down.
ATCCAATTCTTGCGCCCGATTACAACCGGCTTGATCGCGCGTTCAGCCACGTTGTTGTCGATGGCAACGCGCCCGTCATCAAGGAATAGGGTGAAGGAGGGCCAGCGTTTCAGGGCGTAACGAAACGCCTTTGCCAGATCACCTTTGCCGGATATCCGCCCGAGTTGATCTTCGGCCCAGGCCTTGAAGGCCGCAACCTTGGGTTTGCTCTCCTTTTGCCGCACCGCATGGCGATTTTCGCTCGATGTCCCGGTGATCTCGCGCTCGATATCGTAAAGCACACCGATCCTGTCGATTGCCTCCTTGGCAATTGCTGAACCGGTCGCCTTCCAGGCGTCATGGAAGTCGCGGCGCAGATGCGCCCAGCACGCCGCCTCACGGACAGTAATATTGCCCTCCTTGTCCGGTGCATAAAGCGCTTTGAACCCGGCATAGGCGTCAGCCTGTAGAATACCCTTAAAGGCCGCCAGATGTTTCTGTGGATGCTCGCCTTTGCGGTCGGTCGAGAAGTAATAGGCAACGCCGGGCGGGGCGGCAGATCCAGATTTTGTTTGACCTACCGCTTCGCTACTTGAGGCCCACGGCCGATCATCGCGCACATAGGTCCAGATCCGACCTTCCTTGACACCCTTGCCGAGGCCCTTGACCCGTCGTGACGGGGTCAGCACTTTCACCGGTGTATCATCAGCATGCAGGCGATCAGAGGCCATGACCTCATCGCGAATCCGTTCAACCAGCCGCGACAGGGCCCGAACCCCCTGGCCACACCAATCAACGAGGGTGGAGCTGGGAATGTCGGCCCCCATCCGGGCAAAGATTTCTCCTTGGCGATAAAGCGGAAGGTGGTCATCATATTTCGAGACAAGAATGTAGGCCAACAAGCCCGGTCCCGCCATGCCGCGTGGAACCGGACGCGAGGGGGCAGGCATCTGGGTGATCTTCTCGCAGCGACGGCAGGTTTTCTTCAGGCGCGCCGTCTCCACGACGTTGAGCTTGGCTGAGATGAATTCGAGGATTTCGCTGACATCTTCGCCCATCAGTCGCAGGGGGCCGCCGCAATGCGGGCAGTCATTGCCAGGGTCAAGCACGATACGCTCGCGCGGGGTGTCGTCGCTCACCTGGGGCTTGCGACGGCGCTTGGCAGAGGTTTCGCCCTTCGTCTCGGTCGCTGCGTCCGTGTCGGCCTCAGCTTCCGGATCCTCCGGGGTAAAATCCTGCTCGGCCCGGGCAATCTCAAGCCCTTCAAGCGCCAGTTCCAGCTGTTCGATCTCACGCTCGACCTTTTCCGAACTGGCCCCGAACTTCTGCTTTTTCAGCCGCGCGATCTGGATGCGAAGGGACTGGATCAAAACTTCATGCGTCCGCAAACTTGCCTGCATGGACAGCACCATCGCCTTCAGTTCAGCGATATCGTTAGGCAGGAATGTGGCGGTTTCAGTCATGCGCAATGACTACCACATTCCCTTGGGGGGAGCCATAAAAACAAGCAAAAACAAGCCTATAATCTTACGCGCGCGTGGGTGCAGAGGTCCATTTTGGCCGCCGCCAGTCAATCCCCTCCCAGAGCATCGAAAGCTGGGCCGGCGTCAGGTGAACCGCCCCGTTCTCGGCCCTTGGCCATGGAAAATGCCCTCGCTCCAGAACCTTGTAATAAAGGCAGAACCCTTGGCCGTCCCAGTAAAGCAACTTGACCCGATCTCCCTTGCGCCCCCGAAACACAAAGACAGACCCACTGGCCGGGTTTTGCCCAAGGGCGTTCTGCGCCAGCGCACCCAGCCCTGCGATCCCTTTTCGCATGTCCGTAACCCCCGCTGCCAAATAGACCCGCACCCCTGTGCCCGGCCCGATCATGCAACCTCCGCAATCCGAATGGCACGCATCACCGCCCCATCGTCGGCTTCGGCCGCACACCGGATACGCCGCCCGTTCATCAGGATGATATCGACCACTCGCGCCTCCAGAGCGATGGCAGACGGGGCGGACATTGCATTACCGTGGTCCAGTTCCACCGGCAGAAAAGTCGCCGGACCCGTTCCACCCAAATCCATCTTGCGCCGCAACTTGTGTCGCCAGACATAAATCTGTTGCCTCGTGATCTCATGGCGTTGCGCCACCTGCGTCACCGTCGCCCCGTTCACGCCAACCTCGGCCAAAATCGAAAGCTTCTGATCCTCCGACCATCGTCGCCGCCGTTCCACCCCAACAAGAATTTCACCCCGCATTCGCCGCCTCCTCAACAAGACACGTCCATAATGACGTCGTTAAGGACGGATCATAAATGCGGGAAAAACGGAAAATAAGGCGGCCTCTAGCGGCTGGTTACGATCTATCTCACCCATCACACGCATGTCTGTGATCTCGCGATGTCGAGTCTCCTGTTGCTTGCGCGCCTGTTGCACCATGCCCTGGATCATCAGGCCGGGTCGCAA
>CAZWZW010000316.1:0-3077 GCA_964639125.1 uncultured Verrucomicrobiota bacterium | reverse complement strand
AGCCATTGCTGCCAAACCGTTGACCTTTAAGGACTTAACCACCGGAGGGAGATAGGGATTCAGTTTGCATGTTACACTTTTCTCCAATTGGCCCACGATGATTGACCGTGAACCCCAACGATCTGCCTGAGGCACAAATGAGCGTTGGGAGCCACAAAACGCTGAGTCTGCGGTCTCGTCGGGACGAGCGCCACGTCCAGATACTCTTTCAATATGCCAGCGAAGACCGAATAATCATTCATTCCATATATCCACTAATAAACAACCAATACCACTCATCTTGATATTTGGACTATAAACCTATAACCCATTTCAAGCAAACACAGATTCCAATAGCGCCCGGCGAGCCTATATGTACTTTTATCTTGGTACAAAGCGGAAACAGATCGCGGCGGACACTCGTGCCGTTCGCGGTGGAAAACCGGTGCCAATGCATTATGTCTATCTCCACACGGACAAACCAAGGATCCTTCTGTATATATATACGCCCAGTACTGCACCCAGGCAAGGCTTCTATACCATACCGCCGCAAACGTCTATATATACAGCATATCGGCGCCACTGCCGATTTGCGCGTTACATAGTTGTGGTGCGTTATGTCATTGGAGCGCAGTGTGTACAGATTGGCATGGTTGCACAGAAAGGAATCGGCGCGACGATGCTTTCTCGGAGAGTTTTACGTTGTGCCCTGGGCCGCAGGGTTCAATCTGCGATTGGCGCGGGTCTCTCTAGCAGGCCGGACGGCGTCCTCGGGAGTCCAGGATCCGATGTCTACGCCGTTTCAAGCAAACGTCCGGTCGCAAGCTTCGTGACACGGTAGCCATGCTCCCCAGGATCCGAGGGCGTCACATCCCAATGGGTTTCAGTTTGGTCCCTGCCAAGTTAGGGCACGCGCCGAACCCCTCAACGGTCCGACCGACGAAGCCATCGATATTCGCTAAATGAGCAAGGACAATGTCCGAGGTCCGCTCGGGTTCGCCATTTCACAAGTCTTCGCTACTGAAGCCGTGCAGCTTTAGCTTCGAGTTGGCCGAATCAGCAGTTAGGACTGTGACGACGATGTCCCCGCTGACGAGGGCCACCATGGGAGTATTGGGTACATCCAGGAAATAGGTTGAGGTCGTCGGGTCGTACCCGATGATCCGAGCGTCTCTGGGCACAACGATGCTGTCGAATCCCCTAAACGGCAGCACAGTCTCCGGCCATCTCGCGACTAGCTGCGCCCTCGCGTGACGACTGATCTCAAAGTTACCGGAATCATCGTCTCGGATAGGTTGCTGACTATTCACCATGATCGCCCTCCTTGATCTCCAGGTCGTCGAGCGGCACGCGAAACCGGGACGCCGTAGCCTGGTAGATTGTCCCTTCTTGATGCCTGCCGCCGTAAAGAAATGACATTCCGGTCTTGCCACATTCGGGACAGGTAACTCGCGCAGCCAATCCGCCACAGACGCCGTGGCTCGGCTGGTATTGCTCAATCGCTTCGAGATACGACCGAAGGGTCGGAATGATGTACTCCAGGCCACAGTTTTGGCACTTAAACCACAATTGCAGATGCCCGTGGATATCACTGTCCTCGAAACGTCGATGGGTTTCCTCTTTGGACCACGGCTGGGCAGGATGCTCTTGAAGGTTTATGCCAAGCTCCAACAATTCTCGCATCGTGATCACCTTCCTTTCAAACTTCCCACCTTTCGAATGGCGGACATAACGCTGTCGCTCGATTTTTTTCCTGTTTCGTTTACTCATTGGAAAACTCTCCTAAAACTGAGTCAAAATTAGTGAAGCAATACTTCACTTCTTCGTAATGCCCGATACCCGGGCCTGGCATCTCCACCATGAAAATGCCCCTGTTGATCCCGCCCAAGGGCAGCGTGAGCTCCGCGCAAGGACAGGCTTGCAACATACCTGCGCCAATCTGATCCGTAATCATTTTGTGTTGCTCCATAACTAAAACTCTATCGCCATCAAATGCAAACAAATCCAACCCGCCACTAATATAACATAATCGTTACTTATGTCACCCCTTTTCTTTATGGCGGCGGCGGCAGCTTAAAATGTGGCTTATTTGCACAAAAATCAACATTCGAGCCGCTTTCGGGTGGATTTCTAATGCAAGTCGTTTTTCGCGTATTTGAAGTTTTGAAGGAAAAGCAAGCACAGAGGCTATTCGTTTCCGGCCTTCCCGCTTGATTCTGTTCGTGGGACTGGGGGGGCGTATGGTGCCTCCCAGCAGCTCAGGACTGCTCTCTGATTTGTCTTGAGCGACCGCTCTACGGTGTCCGTGTCGACGTGTAAGTACGGCCGCGCAAGCGTTTTTGGGGGACGAGTATGCCAGGAACGTAGGGTTAGGAAGAAGGATCTAAGGGAAAATTCTGCGCGCCGACCGGCTCCAAGTCTAAGTGGCGCGGATTGCGATTGCGGAGGTGGTGGCCGTGACGATGACGCGTCTGCCCGATGTGCAGGATGGTGCCGTCAGGCCGGGTGGAGAGATTAATACGCTTCTATGCCCGCAGGGGTTTAGGCAACGCGAAACGGACAAGGTCACCCGATATCTTGCAAGGTCTTCCGAAGATCCCTGATTTGGGCCTCTATCTCGGGCTTTTTGGATTTAATTGCCTCATCGATCTCCTGCCTCAGTTTCATTAGCTCGGCAACAGACATACGCCCTATATCCGGTTTTCCAGGATCTACCTTGTTGGCCTTTGCTCCCGGTGAAGCCTTCTTGCAGCCCCGAACATGGGCAAACCCCCTGCCTTTCTTCGGGCCACCGCACTCTTTACATTTTTCTACGTTCTTGGCCATATGTCCAGATCCTGCACTGACTAACTAAACGCCATTCACATAAAGTTAACCTATGAATCGATAATGTCAAGTCATCATATATGATTGTTTTCGTTTAAAGTCTTTGTTTTACCTTATCCTCCAGACTCCCCTGTTTCGTCTTGGTTCCGTACCCCCGCCACGGCGACTTGAGTCTACTCATGATCTATCAGGGTGGTGGTGGATTCCTGCCAAACGCTGTCGCCGCGCCGCGTCCCGTGGAAAAACCGAATCTCGGTCACGTGTGGCTTGCT
>CAZWZW010000315.1:0-3079 GCA_964639125.1 uncultured Verrucomicrobiota bacterium | reverse complement strand
TCGGTGAGCTTGGGATACTTCTTTATTTCAACGCGCCAGCCGTCGTTTTCGGTCAAGTGCCAGTGGAATACATTCATTTTCAGCAGGGCCATGCGGTCGAGCAATCCCTTGATGGTTTCCAGCTGCTGGTATTGCCGCCCCGAATCAATCATGAAACTGCGCCAGGCATATTTCGGTTGATCAACGATCTTCACGCACGGAATCGTACCGCCCTGCGCATGGTTAACCAGCTGCTGCAAAGACTGTCGGGCATAGAATTTCCCCGCGGCGGCATTGGCGCGCACCACAACGCCCAACTCCGATATTTCCAGCTCGTACCCCTCCGGACCAAGTTTCTTTTCCAAGGGTTGGAATTCAACGGATTCAGCGACATCCACCGGACAGGACCCCGGCAAAAACTCCACCCTCCCAGGCGTTGGAAGAATATTGACTTCACCGATTGCGGGTGCGACCAGCAGAACGATACAGGGGATGATGAATTGCTTTCTCATTGCCTCGCCCAAACTCTAAATAATATCACAGTCGATAGGATGGCCGCGACGCTAAGCAAAGCCGCCGGAAAGGTCTGACCATAGAACCAGAAGCCCGTGGCAAACAATGCGCTGTAGACCATCGTACAACCGAGCACCATGCAAAGGATGCCATGCGGAAGATTGACCGCATCGCCGCTGACGGCTCCGCCCTCGGCCTCGATAGCCGCATAGATCGTGGTCCAGCCAGCCCCGCCCGGATTGGTCTTTTTGCAGAACGATTTCAGCGTTTCCTCGTCGGTCGGCGAGGTGGTCAAGGCGGCCACAACCCACGATAGCGTGGTAATGCCCACCCCGATCACCAATTGCTGCCAGTTTTCCAAACCGAAATCGACGGTCTGGAAAAGCACCGCCACCCCGAACGAGACGATCATGGCGACCAGTTCGCTGATGGCGTTGATGCGCCACCAGAACCAGCGCAGAATAAAGAGCAGACCGGTACCCGCCCCGATCTGCATCAGGATATGAAACGCTTGCAACGCGTTGGTGAGCTGCAGGGCGATGAATCCAGCCATCACCATCATCAGCACCGTTGAAATCCGCCCGACCAACACCAGCTCCTTTTCGGGGGCATCGGGCTTGATGAAGCGCTGGTAAAAGTCGTTCACGACATAGGAGGATCCCCAGTTCAAATGCGTGGAAATGGTCGACATGTAGGCCGCTGTCAGCGAGGCCAGCACCAACCCGAGCCAGCCGGCGGGCAGGACCTTCTGCAGCATAGCCGGATAGGCCAGATCATCATTCACAATGGAAGCGTCCACGTGAGGAAAGGCTTCGCGCAAACTGCCAAGCTCGGGAAAGACCACCAGCGAACAGAGTGCAACGATGATCCAGGGCCACGGACGCAAGCCATAGTGCGCAATGTTGAAAAAGAGCACGGCACCTGTAGCATTTTTTTCATCCTTGGCCGCCAGCATGCGCTGGGCAAGGTAGCCTCCGCCCCCCGGCTCGGAACCGGGATACCATACACTCCACCACTGCACCGCAATCGGAATGATCAATACCGAAACCAGCACGTTGATGCTCTCGGGCGTGTAGCCGCCGGCCTCGGCCGGAACGAGCCGGGGAAAGATCGAGAGCTTATCGGCCACCGCTGGATTGCTGAACAGGGCGGATAAACTACCGATCTCCGCGCTTTTCAACGAAAACACCGCGGCTCCCACAGCACCGATCATGGCGATGATAAACAGAACAAAATCGGTCAGCAACACCCCTTTCAACCCCCCGAGCGATGAAAACAATACCGTGACAACCGACGCCCAGATGATGGAATGAATCGGCGAAAGGCCGAGCATCACCCCGCCAATCTTGATGGCGGCCAGGGATACTGCCGCCATAATCATGATGTTGAAAAAAACGCCCAGATAGAGCGCACGGAATCCGCGCAGGAAGGCTGCGGTTTTTCCGCTGTAGCGGATTTCATAAAACTCGACATCGGTCAAAACCTCGGACCGCCGCCAAAGCCTGGAATAAACAAACACGGTCAGCATACCCGTCAGCAAAAAGGCCCACCAGACCCAGTTTCCGGACACCCCGTTCTTCCGGACAATATCGGTGACAAGGTTGGGCGTATCGGTGGAAAAAGTAGTGGCCACCATCGAAACCCCGAGCAACCACCACGGCATATTGCGCCCCGACAGGAAAAAATCGGACGAACTTTTACCGGCCTGTCGCGTGCACATCACACCGATAATCAAAGCCAGTGCGAAAAACCCGATAATAAATCCCCAGTCCAGCCCTGTCAGTTGCATGCGATCCTCTTCGTTGCTTATCCAGTTTGTCGTTCCGGCCCGAGATACACGAGTTACCCATTTGTACCTTGGCCGCTGCAAAAACGTCGACAAAAATATGGGGATTATACCCAAACAAAACGTGATTCATTGCGGTCGGCACCCTTTTCATTGAGTCGCGGGTGTTTGGCATAGACGCGTTCAGGCGGCAGGATTTTACGGCAAACCCGACGTCAAGATGCTGAAAGAATCGGCATCGATCAAATAATGGGGATTGTACAGAAAATCAGGGAATTACCCGAAAACTCCAAACATCTCCCTTGACCACGGAGCCATCACGCTCAACCGCATCGACCCGCCAATAGTACGTCTTTCCCGGGACCAGCCTGCCGGGATCGAAAATATTGTTCCGCATTCCGGTTTGTCCGGAAACCGGACGCTCGAAAGTGATATCGACCCATTCGGCATCCGCTTTGGTTTCGGCCAGATAGAGATTGTGAGTAATAGCACTGCGCCCTCGGAGCCACATCAGGTCGGCATCGGCTTTCACGGTTTGAGATCCATCGGGCGGAACGGGAGAGGAGGCCGCAGGAAGAGTGCAACCCGGAATCCAATAATTGGAAACCCCATATTCATATGCCCCAATATCAGGAGACGAACCCACAAATTCCTGTTCCGGCAGACGGATAATTTTTCCGGGTAACTCGTCGCGTCTGACGAGTTTCCCTTTATCAATCAAATTTCCGGCATCGGCTCTTGGGCGAAAATCAAAATTATCCGGATCGCGCAGCATTCGGCGCACGGATCCTTCACCCCGAA
>CAZWZW010000314.1:0-3085 GCA_964639125.1 uncultured Verrucomicrobiota bacterium | reverse complement strand
CGGCACGGTTGCACCAGCGTCCGGAGAGCAGGTTCTGACGTGCCGGCGCACACCAACTGCCGGTGTACGCCTGCATAAAACGGACACCATCCCGTCCGAGCGTATCCAGCGTAGGCGTAAACCTGTGCGCCAGCGTCCGGTCATCGCCGCCCTGGAAAAGCTCACGATAACAGCCCAAGTCGCCATAGCCCATATCATCGGCAAAAATGACCACCACGTTCTTCGGCGCTTTAGGTTCCTGCGCGTTGATGGCCGTGCTGAACGCGGCCATTGCCGCGATAATTAGAGTTGTTGCTTTCATCTTTTGCGTCATGACTTATGCCTTAGTATCAATGCTTCTTTGTTCATTTTTCTGTCGCCTTAATAGTAGAACTTCGTTGCTTTCCAAATTTTCTTGCGGGTTTCCCAGTCGTCCGTGGCCTGTTCCCAGCTGACACCGAGCCGGCTCACCTCTTTTGCTATTCTTTTGTAATCTTTGGGGTTTTTCTTTTTAAATTGCGCCCAATCGATTTCAGGCGCATTGAACGTTTTTCCGGGCTGGTGTTCGTAATTTGCAGGGTGAGCCAACCGCCAGTCGTCGAATCTTTTCCGCAGTTGCTTCACCTCTTCCTGATATTCCGGATTGTTTACCAGGTTGTTAAGCTCGTCCGGGTCCTTGCTCAAATTGAACACCTCTTCGACGGGTTCCGGGGGATCAATCCAGCGAAGATACTTTGTGTCAACCGTGCGAATGCCTTCGTTCCGGGCAATATATACTCCTTTGCAGCCTGAGTGATAATGCTCGAAGAAGAACTCCGCTCTCCAGTCTCTGGACTCTACGGGCGAGGCACTCGAGATTAACGGGAGCAGACTCTTGCCGTCCATGACTTCGGGAACCTTGACCCCGGCCAGATCGAGGAGCGTCGGGGCGACATCGAGGTTCAGGACCATTTCGTCGCGCACCAGTCCTTTTTGAGCCTGCGGCCGTGGGTCATAGACGATAAAAGGCACCCGCAGACTCTGTTCGTAAGGCGACCATTTTGCGTAGAGTTGCTTTTCGCCGAAATGGTTACCGTGATCGGAGAGGAAGATAATAACGGTGTTATCGGCCAAGCCGCGCTTTTCGAGCATCGCCCGGATTTTCCCGACGGATCGTTCGACGCTGGCGATTTTTTCATAATACTGCCGGGAGAACAGGCTGGGATCTCCATCGCCATACAGCTCCTTATAATCCCCGCCGATCGGATTGAAACCTGAGCCGCCATATAAATCTTTGTAATAGCATATCCGCAGAAAGCTCTCGCGTACAATTTCGGGAACCAGCATGCCCGCTTCTTCATTATCCAGCGGATTCTTCTCGAAGATGTAATCGTCCAGCAGATGATCGTCTTCCGGTGCCGGGCAGGACGAGGCGTGCGGCGCCTTATAGTTGACCTGCAAACAGAACGGTTTTCCTTCGGGAACCGTGTCGAGAAAATCGGACGTCCGTTGCGTCAGCCAGGCGCTGTCGTGCATTTTTTTACCTTTATAGTTCCGAAACATCGGCCCCTGGTTCTGGCTGCCATCGAAAAAGTCGTATCGCGCTATGGTCTCTTTCGACGCGCGAACTCCATATTTGCCAAGTTGCCCCGTGTAGTACCCCGCTTTCTGCAACAGCATATTGTAGCTGTTCTCCAGAACCTCCCCTGCAATCACTGAGCCAAACTTGGTCATCCCGCTATTACAGGAGTAGCGCCCGGTCAAAATGCAAGCGCGTGATATCGCACAAATCGGTGTGGTAACGAAACCGTTGTTAAACCGGATGCCGTCAGCCGCCAGCTTATCGATATTGGGAGTGGGCAACGGTTGCTCCTGCTGGTAGCAGCCCAGCGAATCCAGCTTTTGGTCATCGGTCAATAAAATCAGAAAATTGGGCCGGTCCGCCGCAAAACTACCTGCAGACAGAGCGAAGCACGCTAATGCGACTATCGTACTATTTCTTTTATTCAAACTAAGCCTCCTCTTTTAAAACCAACGTTTTCATTTTTTCGCCTATTTTTTGATTAGATATACTCCTATCTGAGCAGGTAGCAGAACCTGCCGTTTTTTTCTTAAATTTTTTCATAATGGGCAAAGGGCTGCCGCCGAGCTGTTATTCTCCAGAAATGAGTTCCAACTGGGGCCCGGATGCGTCGGAATTTATACTGCTGGCAAACCCGTGAACCAGCGTTCCGCCTTTTGTTTTGCAGGCGATAATAAATCCAACGCTCCCCGTCCGGTCAGACCGAATAAAATCCGACAGGGCTTCAGACTCCAGCACAACCTGTTTTCTCAGCTCCGATCGGGCAAGAGTGAAGGTGGTCAGTAACTCGGCATCTTCTATCCGAGGAGCCGCTTTCCAGCGCAGAAAATCTCTAGACCACCGTTCATCCGCTCCGGAAATGCCATACAACTCGAATTCACTTTCAAGCGGCATGGTTCCGACTTTCCCCAACCCGGTTGGAACCGCGTTTAACGTTATGCGGGCGTCATCAATAGTTTCCGACGTACCCTCTTCCAGATCAAAAGCAAAGAGCGCTCTTCGGTCTACACGATCAGAACCATCCTGTGTCTTAACCATAAGGTAATTGGGGTTCACGCGGGCTTTATCATTACACACTATGACCGTGACCTCTTTACCTGCCGAGCTCAACACCACTGAACGCTTATCCGTCTGCATAAACCCTTCGAATAGAGGATCAGCTGCTTCAACCAATGCATCAGCATTCATGCCCAACGCCTGTCCGGCAATCAAATGCTCCACTTCGCCCGAGTGGTGATGCAGTGAAATTTCCCCTTCCTGCACCTCAAATTCAGAAACCTCATTCTCTGCCGAAACACTAACAGAAAAGCGCGTACCGTGATCGATGGCGTGCCCGTTAGGCGTATTTACACGGAACCCCTTAGCGGAATCACTGACGTGTATTGAGATCACACCGGACAGCGCATTGAGTTCCATGGTCGAAACAATTTCGATTTTGGCGGGCGCCTCAAGCATCACATCTGCCCCGGAATGAAAACTCAAAGTCGCCACTCCCGTTTTCAGATCCAGTACCCCCGGCTGCAGTTCTGAACCGGGAAGCGTAGG
>CAZWZW010000313.1:0-3087 GCA_964639125.1 uncultured Verrucomicrobiota bacterium | reverse complement strand
ATCCAGTTTTTTCCATAGTTTGGAAAGATTTTTCAGCGGAATCATATTCGGGCCATCGGACAGGGCATTGGCCGGATCCGGATGTGTCTCGATAAACATCCCATCCACGCCGACCGCTGCTGCACCTTTTGCCAGATAGGGAGCAAAGCGCCCGTCGCCGCCGGAGGTGTCGCCTTGTCCTCCGGGCGATTGAACGGAGTGCGTGGCGTCGAAGATGACCGGATAACCCATCTCGCGCATGATGATCAGGCTGCGCATATCAGCCACCAGTGTGTTGTAGCCAAATGATGCACCGCGCTCGGTAAGCATGATTTTCTTGTTTCCGGTCGACTCGATTTTCTTGATGACATTCTGCATGTCCCACGGAGCGGCAAACTGGGCTTTTTTAACGTTAACCACTGCGCCGCTTTCACCGGCAGCCACCACGATATCGGTCTGGCGAATCAGGAAGGCGGGCAACTGGATGATATCGACCACTTTGGATGCAATATGGATATCTTCGACGCTGTGGACGTCGGTCAGCACCGGCACATTATACTTTTCCTTGATCTCGGCAAGGATCTCGAGTCCCTTTGAAATGCCGGGGCCGCGATACGAGTTGATGGAAGTGCGGTTGGCTTTGTCGTAGGAGGCTTTGAACACAAACGGAATGTTCTGTCGCTTGGCCAGCTTTACAAGCTTGTCGGCAATTTCCATGCAGCCTTCGCGACTTTCGATTACACATGGCCCGGCAATCATGGCCAGCGGGTTTTTTCCGCCAAACTTTACACCTTTAACATTAATCGTCTTTGTCATGGGTTATTCTCCAAGTAGTTGTAAAAGTTTTTCCGCTTTGGCGACGTCGTCTGGTGTGTCGACCCCAATGCCAAAGTCCTGCGTTTTAACGACCTTCATGCGGCAACCCATATCGAGCGCGCGCAGTTGTTCAAGTTTTTCCAGGTTTTCGAGTTCGCAGGGCGGCTCGGAAACCAGTTCTAAAAGGTAGTCGCATCGGTAGGCATAGATCCCGATGTGCCGCCAGTAGACTCCCTGGGTTGAAGTCTCTTCCGGCTCGCGAATATGCGGAATGGTGGAGCGTGAAAAATAGAGCGCCTGGCCGTGGCGGTTGAACAGCGCTTTCACGACGGAGGGATCGGTGATTTGTTCAGGATCTTCAATCGGTGTCGCGGCCGTGGCCATATCCCAGTCGCCGGAAGCAATGACATCGGCCAGCTCATCAATCAGCGGTGGATCAATCAAGGGTTCATCGCCTTGAACATTGATCACTGCATCCAGGTTCAGCCCTTGAACGGCTTCGGCGATCCGGTCGGTGCCGGATGGGTGATCCGGTCGCGTCATAGCCACCTGCACGTCGGGGATGTTCAGGGCGTTCACGCAGTCGGCGATGCGTGAATCGTCGGTTGCAACAATCACGGCATCCAGTTTCTGGGCCTGCTTTATGCGCTCCACCACCCACTGAATCATCGGTTTTCCCGAAATCAAGGCGAGGCTTTTGCCTGGGAATCGGGTGGATCCCCAGCGGGAAGGAATAACACCTGCAATTTTACTCATAGATTAGCCTGCATCTGTTGGGTTCATAAGTGGGGCATACGATAGAGGAAGGCCGGGACTTGGACAAAGTTTAATTTGCTGCAAGCCTCTCAGAAAATGGGCGAAGCACCCGGGCGACCACTTCGCGAAAAGGGGTTTGTTGGACGGTTGTTTCCTGTTGCAGTCGGCAGATATCAAGTTGGCAGTTTTGCGGGCGAGGCGCCCCTTCCGGTGCATGGGGATCTGGTGAGAGGTGGCTGTGATCAAGTCCCAATGTTTCCGCCATTGCGCATGCCATATCATATTTGGTCAATGCTTCGTTGCCACTCATATGATAGATCCCGCTAGAGTCCGGATCGTTCCGCAACCGATCCGTCCAGCCGCGTAGTGTTTGCGCCACATCGCCGGTGTAGGTTGGATAACGAACCGCCCAATGGTCGATTTTTTTCGAATCCTTGGGCTGTAGATCGTGCATAAGGATGGTGATTGCCGACTCGTCGAGGGTCTCCACTTCTCCATAAAGAATGGGAATTCGGAGTATAATATTTCGAGACGATGCGGCAAGCACCACCGTTTCACCAGCACGCTTGCTTTTGCCGTAAGCGTTGAGGGGGTGGCATTCGGCATCAACCGCATAGGGGGGGTGGGTGCCATCAAACACATAGTCCGTCGAAATATAGATCAACACCGCACCGATACATTGGGCGGCTTCCACCAGGCTTTGGGTGGCCTCTACATTCAGCGCATGGGTTTTTCCGGTGTCGTTTTCGCAGATGTCGGGGTGCCGCTCGGCTGCAGTATGGATGATCAACTCTGGACGGTGTGCCTTCATTTCCTTCAACACGGTGTCGTGATCTGTCAGGTCCAGATTCAAGTCGTCTGCCTTGGCGCGGCTCCAGGCGCAGGTCAATAGATTGGTATCGGAAAAAGCTTTCACGCAGGCTCGTCCAAGCAACCCGCTCGCTCCGGTAATGCAAACCTTCATCTCACTCCTTCTCCGTTACCCAGAAATCGTTGCCGGGCCCCGATGTGCTTTGCAGTTTTATACTGATTTTTCCAACGGGAATTTTTGCATTGATGCAGGTAACCACGCGCCGGTTTTGTTTTGAAACCCAAAAGGTGATTTTTCCCTGTCGTAGAAATAAGCCATCAAACGCGGCGATTGGTTCAATCTCAATGCTGGGAACAGCACCGTAGTTCGGAAGCTTCATATCGCCTTCCTTGAGTATTTTCATGCCGAGTTCATAGAGCTTGCCGTCGACCCAGATTCGTTGTGGCTTTTCGGTCAGGATTTGCAGGTCCTTTTTGCGATTGGAGTAAATATAGCTGAGGAGGTCTTGCGTATCGCTTGCGATCGGTACTTCCTTTATGTCTTTAGTAATACGGTCCTGAAAGATGGCTACCTTATTAACGTGATCGAAGGTGGTGAAGTGACTTTTGTGTCGGGATCCTTCGTGAATGCTGTAAGAGACCCGAAGGGGCAGGGCGGTTACAGGATCAATGATCGCGTCAATCAGGTCATCGACTTTATGTATATGCGCGAAGGCCTTGTAGGTT
>CAZWZW010000312.1:0-3091 GCA_964639125.1 uncultured Verrucomicrobiota bacterium | reverse complement strand
TTAAAATTCAAATCCGAGCTGGCCCGCCTGCTGGTCTTCCAGCTTTTCATCCGAGCCAAGCAGGGCAATAAACTGTTCTTCATTCAGGATCGTAACACCAAGCTCTTCGGCCTTGGTCAGTTTCGATCCCGCGCTTTCGCCCGCCACCAGATAGCTCGTCTTTTTGGATACACTTGAGCTCACCTTGCCGCCGCGCGCCCGGATCTTGTCGCCGCCTTCATCGCGTGTCATGGTTTCGAGCGATCCGGTCAGGACAAAGGTCAGTCCTTCCAACTCAGTGCTTCCGCCCGCTTCGGCCTGCTCCATATTCACGCCTGCGGCGCGTAGCTGGTCGATCACCCTGCGTGCATCATCGGATTGGAAATATTCCACGAGCGATTTTCCTGCAATCGGGCCGATATCGCGGATGGTTTCGAGTTTTTCGGCGTTGGCGGCCATCAAGGCATCGATGTCTTTAAACTCGCTGGCGAGGATGTTTGCTGCGCCTTTTCCAACATGGCGGATTCCGAGCCCGAAAAGGACCTTTTCGAAGGGGCGTTTTTTACTCTCTTCCAATCCCTGGATCAGATTGTCTGCCGACTTTTCCCCCATGCGTTCGAGCCCGAGAACCTCTACCTTTTGCAGGGCGTAGAGTTCCGCCGGATTTTTGACCAGCCCGCAGTCAACCAGTTGTTCGACCAAGGATTCGCCAAGCCCGTTAATATCCATCGCGCCACGCGATGCAAAATGGGTCAGCCAGTTTTTGACCTGCGCCGGGCATTGCAGGTTGATGCAGCGCAGTGCCACTTCGCCTTCGCGCTTTTCTACCTCATTTCCGCAAACAGGGCAGGACTCGGGCATGGCAAAATCGATTTCCGTACCCGTACGTTTTTCAGTGACCACCTTCACAACCGCCGGAATAATCTCTCCGGCCTTTTCAATGACCACTGTGTCGCCAATCTTAATGTCCTTCCGTCGAATTTCATCTTCATTGTGCAGCGTTGCTCGTTTGACGGTGGTCCCGGCGAGTTGAACGGGTTCGAGTTCCGCAACCGGTGTCAGGACGCCGGTGCGACCCACCTGAATAGAGATGGTATGCAGGGTGGTTTCAGCCTGCTCCGGCTCATATTTATAGGCGACCGCCCATCGCGGGCTTTTTGCCGTGTAACCCAGATCTTCGTAGAGGCCGCGCTCGTTTACTTTGATGACGCCGCCATCCATCTCGAAAGGAAATTCATGCCGCATGCTTTCGAGGGTGTCGAGCAGGTTGAGAACGTCTTCGATGCTTGGATTCCGCCAATAGTTTGGAGTAATGCGTAATCCATAATTTTTAAGGGATTCGAGCATCTGTTCGTGGGTATCGAACGAGACTCCGTCAAGTTGGCCTGTGGCGTAGAAGATGGCGTCGAGCGGGCGTTTGGCCACTTCCCGCGGATCAAGAAGTTTGAGCGATCCCGCACAGGCGTTGCGTGGATTGGCAAAGGGTTCCTGTCCGGCTTCCTGCCGTTGTTCATTCAGTTTGGCGAAGCCCGCGGTGTCCATATAGATCTCGCCGCGGACTTCCAGCACGGCGGGCGGCATCATGTCCGACAGCCGAAGCGGAATTGATTGAATGGTCCGGACATTGGAGGTGACGTCGTCACCGGTGGTGCCGTCGCCGCGCGTAACGGCACGCATCAGCTCGCCATTTTCATAGCGAAGCGAAATCGCCACACCGTCAATCTTTGGTTCCAGAATATAGCCGAAGGGTTTTTCGGGGATCAGTTTTCGAATGCGGCGATCAAACTCCACCAGTTCCTCTTTCGAGTAGGTGTTCGATAGGCTCATCATCGGCACGGCATGCTGCACACTCTCAAAGTTCTCCAGCGGGGCACCGCCGACCCGCTGCGTAGGGGAGAAGGGGCTTGCGAGTTCGGGAAATGCTTTTTCGAGTTCTTCGAGTGAGTTCAGAAGCTGATCATATTCGCGGTCGGTGATTTCGGGCGTGGCGTCGATATAGTAGAGCCGGTTGTGCCGCTCGATCTCTGTTCTCAGTTCCTCAACCTGTTTCTTGGCGTGCGCTTTGTCAGTCATGCAAAAGAATTTACCGAATCCCAAATGGGGGGTCAATCATATGGACTTCCGGGTCGGTCCGGGCGAACCTTCACAACCTTTTCGCGCTTAATGCTTACGCTGCCGGGTTTGGCGCCGCGCGGCTTGCTGACGTGTTTCGCTTCGGTGTAGCAGACGGGGACGGTTCCGGCTTTGCGCGCCTTGGAATGCCAGGCGGCAATGGCCGCACATCGTTTGATGGTGGCATGATCCGGTTTTTCGCCCGCGGGATGGTGCAGAATCACATGGCTGCCGGGCTGCCCTCGAATATGGAACCAAAGATCGCTGGCCTTGGCCAGCTTGAGGCTGAGCAGGTCGTTGTCGGCATCCGTTTTCCCGACCATCGCTTTGAAACCGCCGTCCAGTTCATAGGTCCAGTAATCAGGTTGGATATGTCGTTCTTTCATCAAAAAAAATCAATAGTTATTGGTTAATGGGTCCTCAGGTTTCCCCGCAGAAAACGTAACGGGTAACCATCCTGTTAACCAATAACTATTCACAAATAACCTGCGCGAACAACTTATTCGTTAAGCAGCACGAGTGCGCGCTCATTGTTGTCGGTAGAGAGCACGGCGAGACAGGTGTCTTCCGAGACGGGTGCACTGGCATAAAGATAATGGACGTTGAGTCCGCCGCTCCCAATGAGTTCGCATATACTGCTCAGCATTCCGGGTGAATGGTGCATGAGCACTTCGACCGAATTGATTTCTTCGGGGGCATAGTTATGCGCTTTAAGCGCATCCATGGCCCGGAGATTGTCGTCGGTGACCAGTCGGACAACCCCCTTGTTTTCGTCTTCAACCCACGCTGCGGCGGCTCGGATATTGACACCCTTTTCGGCAATTATTTTGGTGAGCTGGGCGAGAATTCCAATGTCGTTGAGTACTCGGATCGAGATCTCTTTGCATTGTTTTGCGGTGATCATTTTAATCACCTCCCTTCGCTTGTACTGTAGTTTTGGGGAGGGGGTTTGTCGAGCCATGAAACACCGGATCACGGCAGGATTTTTAAAAAGAATTAT
>CAZWZW010000311.1:0-3129 GCA_964639125.1 uncultured Verrucomicrobiota bacterium | reverse complement strand
TTGGATTGATGCCCTTGCTCGGCCTGGTGCAGGTGGCCAAATCGGAAACGGTCAGCGAATCGGAGCGGATGATTCCGTTGTCTTATGACGTTGATGTGATTGTTGTGGGAGGAACCTTGCGGGGGGTTGCCGCAGCGGAAGCTGCCGCGCAGGCCGGGGCGAAGGTGTTCCTGATCACCGACCGCCCTTACCTGGGTGAGGATGTTTGTGGGACGCAACGGCTTTGGGTCAAGTCGGACGTAGAACCCAAAACAGCGTTGGGACAATCCATTTACGGGGCGTCTTCAGGGGCAAAGGCGACGGAGAACGGGTTTCGGGTCGTGACCCCCATGGACGTAAAAAGGAAACTGGATGAAGCCCTGTTGCGGTCCAAGGTGGATTATCTCTATGGAAGTTATGTGACCGAAGTCCTTCACGACCCGAATGGAGAACTCGCAGGCGTGGTGGTCGCCAATCGCTCGGGTCGTCAGGCGATACGCGGAAAGGTTATCGTGGATGCGACCGACCGGGCTTCGGTTGCCCGGATTGCCGGAGCAGAGTTCACTCCTTATCCGTCGGGTCCGCAAAAATTTAAGCGCATCATTGTGGGAGGAAAACCGAATCCCGAAGCGAAAGATCTTGGATTCAAATATACCGTTACCCAGAAGGTGAAGAAGAAGGGGACGGACAATGAATCGTACCCGGTTTATGCATACGAGTTGGAACTTCCCATGAAGGATGGTTCCTGGGATTCCTTTGTTCATGCCGACAAAATCGCCCGGGACAAGAGCTACCAGTTTGGGCAGGCGACCTACTCGGAAAAGCTGTTTCAGGTTCCTCCCGATCCTGTTAAGTCACGTGGCGCCCATGATGGGGCATGGGAGCGGGTCGGAAGCATCCCGCTGACGGCATTGACGCCGGCGAAGTTGAATCATCTGTTCGTCCTCGGTGGCTGTGCCGAGGTTTCACGCGAAGCCGCCACCCAGTTACTACGGCCCTTGCATAGTTTGCAGTGGGGGCAAATCGTCGGGCAGCAGATTGCGAAACCCGCTGTTGCGCGACCGTTGGCTCCGGCATCGGAGTTGGTGGTCGCCGGTCACGGCGGGCAGGCAACCATTCAGGCAGAAGTCGGAGATGTTCTCACAGGCTTGAGGTGGAAATCCACAGAAGGTGCTGTCCGCAGTCCCGCCCGCACGCTGCCCGTCCTGGGGCGTTATGACACCGTGGTGGTCGGAGGAGGCACGGGAGGCGCCCCAGCCGGAATTGGCGCCGCTCGGGCCGGTGCCCGCACCCTGGTCATTGAGCATCTGCATGGACTGGGTGGGGTCGGAACTCTGGGGCGGATCTCCATCTATTATCACGGCAACAAAGCCGGGTTTAATGCCGAAGTTGAACGGGAAATCACCGCATTGGGTGATGAGGAATTGGAGCCGTGGCAGGGACATGTAAAGTTTGACATCGAAACCAAGATGGAGTGGTTGCGGAACGAAATCAACAAAGTCGGTGGTGAGATTTGGTACCTGTCGCTGGGCGTGGGTTCGGTGGTGCAGGACAAGCGCTTCACGGGCGTAGTGGTGGCCACACCCCACGGACGTGGCGTGATCCTCGCCAATACGGTGATTGACTCTACCGGGAATTCGGTGATTCCGCATTGTGCCGGTCTTGAAACGCAGATGATTGATCATGAGCACATTTCCGTGCAGGGCACGGGCTTGCCTCCCTGGCACCCCGGGGAGAATATGAGGAACTCAGATTGGACCTTTGCGCATGATGACGATGTCATGGATATGTGGCGCATCCATGTCGTAGCGAAGAAGAAGTTTAAGGAAGACTATGACTTGGGGCAGTTGATCGATTCGCGGGTCCGGCGGCGTATCTATGGTGATGTTCTGATCACCCCGATGGACATTCTCAATCAACGTGTTTTTCCGGATGTCATCACGGTTTCTTCAAGTGATTTCGACAACCATGGATTTTCGAGCCATGACCTGTTTATGGTGTATCGCCAGGAACGAGAAGAACTGAAGGGGAATATCCCGTATCGTGCCTTATTGCCCAAAGGATATGACGGCATCCTGGTTACAGGGCTGGGGATCAGCGGGCATGGGGACGCGATGCCGGTGATTCGCATGCAGCGTGACATTGAAAACCACAGTTACGCAGCCGGCTATGCCTCCGCCATGGCGGCACGGGACATGTCGACGGTTCGAAAGATTGATGTCAAAGAGTTGCAGCGACACCTGGTGGACATCGGGACTATTCCGGAATCATTCATCGGGGCGGAGGACAGCTACCCCTTGAGCCCGGAAGTCATTCAAGATGCGGTGAAGCGTCTGGGGCGCGACTATTCGGGTATTGAACAGATTTTGACTCAGCCGGAAATGGCGATTCCGCTGATGCGAGAAGCGTATGCGGCATCGGAAGAGGAGGAGGTCAAGCTGCGCTACGCGCATGTGCTGGGCTTGCTGTATGACGACACAGGGGCGGAGAGCCTGCTGCGGGCAGTCGGCTCGCGCAAATGGGATAAAGGGTGGAAATTCAAAGGCATGGGGAACTACGGATCCACGACGAGTCCACTAGACAACCTGATCATCGCTCTCGGGCGGACCGGGGATGAACGGGCGATTCCTGTGCTGATCGAAAAGGCCGGGCAACTGGGTGCGAAAAGCGAATTGTCGCACTTCCGGGCCATCGCGGTCGCGTTTGAAAGCCTGCGGCATCCCGACGCTGCGAAAACACTGGCGAAGCTCTTGAAACTTCCTGGAACCGGAGGGAACTCATTCACTGGAATTGATAAGGTCTTGAAGCGTACTCCCGATAGTCATGGTGATTGCACCACGCGTGAAGTTTCGCTCAGGGAGCTAATTCTGGCTCGATCCCTGTATCGCTGTGGCGACTACCAGGGTCTCGGCAAAAAGACGCTGAAAGCCTACAGCAATGACCTGCGTGGACATTATGCCATTCATGCCAGTGCGGTCCTGGCTGATAGCATTGAGTAAGTGGATGACTGGTATTGAAAGAATGAATAGAAATACGGCAAGGGCTGGATGGGGCAGGCCCGCAAAGAACTCAAAACCTTGAATCCCTAGGGCTTGAATATCGATTATGGAGAATATGATAAACAAAAAGACAATGACCGTCGCGCTTTGC
>CAZWZW010000310.1:0-3146 GCA_964639125.1 uncultured Verrucomicrobiota bacterium | reverse complement strand
TTTAAGCCGGCGTAGCTCAGTGGCAGAGCAACGGATTTGTAATCCGTTGGTCGTCAGTTCGACTCTGACCGCCGGCTCCATTTTAAACCCCCGTTTCAGTCAATGCTGGCGGGGGTTTTCTTGTTTTTGGCGCGGTTGGGCGGTCCTGTGATAGCGCGTGAGAACTGGGGATAAAAACAGCCAATTTGCCAAACATTTGCCAAACATTTTCGGGAATGAGCCAATAAAAATAACTCCAACGAATGGTGCGTTTGTGCAGATCGGTTGGGCCGGTTTGTTGCAAAAATCAGATCAATTGACCGAAAGAAAACCTTCGATTGTTTCCACAAGCAAACCGGCCAGCCGGTTCAGTTGTGTTTCCGGCGGTGCGTCGCTGAGCGGCGTCTTCCATTGCTTGGCCAGCTGGTTGCTCAGGTTTAATTGAAGATGCATGGAATGACTGTGCGTTTAGCATAACAAAAAGGCAATGTCATTTATGGCCAGCACCAGGGCGGCGAAACCGGCGATCTGGGCACTGCAATTTCGGCAACGATGCTGAGCATTGAACTGGCGCATTTGCTGGAAAAGCAGCTCGGGTGAGTACCGTGAGACACAAAATGAAAGAGATTCCGCATAGGGGGAAATATCGTGCAAAGACAGCTTAACTTAGTGCCATTCAGGACTGACACCTTATCCTGCACCTTATCCATGGTAGATTACACCGAGGAATACGGCTGATGTTCACACCTATTTCTAATATCTAACTCGCAGACCACTAACAGCATGGGGGCTATAGTACCCTCATTCTTATGAAGATCTGCGACATTGCACAGTTTTACAGCTCGCTCAGCGGTGGCGTTAAACGCTACATCGACGACAAGATCCGCCATTTCGCCACACAGTCCGGTGTCGAGCACATCGTCATCGTGCCCTCCGACCGGGACGCTGTGGGCATGGAGGGCAACTCGCGGATTTATGAAGTCAAATCCATGCGGGTGATCGGATCCAGCAGCTATCGTCTCCTGATATCCCGCCGGCGCATCAAAAAGATCATCCAAATCGAGAAACCTGATTTGATTGAAGTCGGCGATCCTTACCACACCGCTTGGATCACCCATGGCATTGCACGTCAAACGGGCATTCCGATCATCGCCTACTACCATTCCGACTATCCCCGCGCCTTCGGCCGCACACTGGAAAAATATTGCGGCCGATTCATCGGCAAAGCCACCGAACGTTTCATTAGCAGCTACCTTGCGCGGCTCTATAACCGCATGGATATCACCGTGGTCGCCACCCCCGTATTTGAAAACGTATTACGCCAAATCGGCATTGAACGTATTATCCGCGTCCCGCTTGGCACCGATACCGACCGTTTCCATCCCATCGATCAACGGGCACAGGTGCTCAACGACCTCGGCCTGCCGCACAACTGTACCCTGCTGCTCTATGTAGGCCGCCTGGCCCGGGAAAAAAACATCGTAAACCTCGTAGAGATGATGGATCTGTTTCCCCCCTCCGAAAATATTGCCCTGCTGCTGGTGGGTGATGGTGAACAGGGTGCCATGATCGAGCGTATGGCCCATCACCGCGACAATGTGTTTTGGCACCCGTACTGCAACAGTCCCGAGCTGCTCTCCGTATTCTATTCCGCCGCAGACGCCTTCGTGCACCCTAGCAACAACGAAACATTCGGCCTGGTATCGCTGGAGGCTCAGGCCTGCGGAGCGCCGGTCGTCGTCGTTCAGAACGGTGGAGCAGAATACACGCTCTCCCATGAACCTGATCCAGTCATTGCGGCAAGCCAGTCACCCGCTGAACTTCTGGAAGCGGTCCGACTATTGCTCAGTCGCAACGAAAGTCCTGCAGATCGCGAGGGCCGGCGTAAACGCATCATCCGTCATTTCGGCAAGGATACCACTTGTGGTCTTATGACCGATCTCTACGAGCTTGTTATCGCTGAACACAACGGCGCTGCCATTGAACCGGCCGGCCTATTTCAACGGCCCCTCGAACTACACAGATGATGAAGTCCCAGGAAATCAACACCCGGAAATTTGCAGTCATTGCAATTCAGGGGCTGGTCATAACGGTTGTGATATCAAGTCTGGTACTCCTGTTCACTTCATCGGCAGAAACCCTGCATCAGATTCGTGAAAACGTGCGCTGGCCGCTGGCTCCCCTTCTCGCCCTGCCGGTTTTTCTTTCCTGGACGTGCAACGGCCTGCGCTTTCATCTCATGAGCCGATGCATCGGTCAGCCGTTGTCCCTGCGGCGGGCATGGGCTATCGCCGTCTCCTCCGAGTTCGGCGTGGCCGCATCACCGGGCGGGGTCGGCGGAACCGCCGTGCGGCTGGGCTTCCTGAAGAAGTCGGGCATCTCGTTTGTTCATGGGGGCTCGCTGCTTGCGGCCGATCTCTTTATGGACCTCATCTTCTTCACCTGCATTACACCTTTTGCCGTCGGCGCGCTGCTGCAGCATCTCTCGTTTGACATATCCAGCCTTGCCGGTACATGGAATCCGCTGTGGCTGCTGATCCTGTTGGTTCCGGTGGCGGTCTATGCTTTCCGCAGGCGTGTTTACCGGATCCTGAAAAACCGGCCCGTTTTTGAGAAGCATCGTCTGGCCGGACGCCTCCGGCTGGCACGGACGAAACTCCTCCATGGCTTTCGACAGGGAAAAACCGCCACGACACTTATTTTCAGAAACCACCGCATAGCCCTGGCGTTCAACCTGGCACTGACCGCCGTTCAGTTCAGCAGCCGTTACAGTATTCTTCCGCTGGCGATCTGGATGCTCGGTGTTCCAATCAATCCGCTGCCGCTGATCGTTATGCAGGGCGCGCTCTACATGATGTCCATGGCCGTTGTCGCCCCCGGCGGTGGAGGAAGTGTTGAAGTGATCGCCGCGCTCGCCCTGCCCCAGCTCATGCCCATTCATCTTGTCGGCGTCGCCATTCTGCTCTGGCGGCTCTTCACCTACCATTTCTACCTGCTTACCGGCGGCGCAGTTTTTGCAGCGACGTTTAAGAGGCTGATGAAATAGCCGTTCTGGAATACGCATCTCTCCACCAGTTCAACTGGAGAGCGGGGTTTTGTCGCCGCCGGGAACTAAGCCTAGATTCGGGAATGGCCTAGTTTGCTGCAGATGCAAGATTTGCCGAATA
>CAZWZW010000309.1:0-3157 GCA_964639125.1 uncultured Verrucomicrobiota bacterium | reverse complement strand
AGTCAAAGGCTAGAATGTTTCGTGGCGTGTGTGTTTCAGTGTTTTATCGCATTTAAAGTTTTCATTCATTTTTTTAGCTCCTGTATTGTTAACGGTTCTTTACTTGTTCAACGCGAGACCGTCCCGCGCTCAAATTCTGGGGTTCTGGTTCGGGTAATGGTGGCGGACGGGAGACGGTTTCGGCGGTGGGTGCTGACGCAATCGGTAGAACTAAACGACGCAGGCTTAACAACACGCCATACAAAGACTGGTATATGAGTCCGAAATTTCATACAGCGAAGGGGTGTTTTTACTGTCCGATATTTCATACAACGTCCCCGATTCCATGAATCTCTGTTTTGACGGCCAAAGGTTTCCCTAGCCGGGCGGCTTCGGATTTCAGAATGCCTTTGATCTCTTCGGTGTGTTCGGGCTTGCCGATAACATAAACAGCATCGTGTTCAGGGAAGCAGAGTTTCCACCCTTTGGCGGTTTCCTGCTGGATGATACTTATGGTTGCGGCATTCAAGATGTCGGCAACGGTGCCTTGGATCTGCCATGCAAGGATTCTTCCTCGGTGCGCGGTCTCGCCTTTGTCGGCTTCGATCTTGCGGCCTGAAAACGTGTTGACGAAGCGGCGTTTTCCGTTGCGGGGTTTGCCGTTCTGCCAGAGCTGTTCACGGTAGGCGGTCAAGGCTTCAACGTATGGCGCAAATTCTCTTTCAGCGACCGGGTGGCACCAAAAGCTCAGAGCGGCCATGCTGTCTTGGTGATAGGCAAGGGCGTTGACCTTCGGCTTAGCTTCTCTGCGTTCAATGCCCAGTAGGTCGGCGGCAGTTTGGTAGGGATTGGCCTCAAAGTGATAGCCTATTGTATCCTGAATGACGGTAGGCTCCGCAGCCTTGTAATCGGCATGAATTAAAACAAGTCCGGGTTGCAGTCCTGCGCACAGATGCTTGATGCGTGTTCCTTCCGGGTCACCCTGCACGTTCGGTTTTGAAGATTGCACCCGGCCAGTCTTGAGCACGCTCCAGGCTGGCCGACATTCGGCTACGTCACCATAAACGAACGTGCGGCGATGAAGATGCGTTGCAAGTTCGCGGGCATCGGTGGGGGCGTAGTCGATAAGCTTTCGGCGCGGTTCCCCGTTTATAAGCTCGTGCAGAGTGTAGCGACGAATTCGGGTTGCTCGTTTGTCGGATTTTATCGGACTGCCCGAAACAATTTCACAGAGAATGCCGTTCAATTCCGAAAGGTATTTCCCCACAGAGTCCTTGCTCACTAATCCAGCCAGTGCAAGCGCCCGGTGTCCTTTGGTAATCGGTTGGCATAATCCAAGCTCTGAGCGTTCCAGCGCAGGAAAAGCGCAACAGTAAAAGGACAACGCCCCATTGGATAGCTGGCTGCGGTAGCGATGGCGCACGTAGTTTTCCAATTTAACGGCGGACTGAAAATCAAACGGCTTGGGATTCACGGGTTTCACCATTTGCCGGATCCGGCTTTAGTGTATTGCTGAACTCACGTTTTGAAATATACGGCTTTCCTTTCCGGCACGATCCACACTCAGCGCAGCAATTCCCGATTCCGCCGGAAAGGCCGGGTTTGAAAACTGTGGCCGTGGTTGTTGCGCATTGGTGACAATGCGCCCGGATGTCTGGGGCTTGGATGTTGGAGGGTTCCATTAGCCTTCAATGATAGCCTGTACTGCACTATGCGGGATGCGAACACTTCCACGGATGCGGCGCGCTTCCAGTTCACCTGCTTTGATCATGCGATCTAGCGTGATGGTGGAAATGGCCAGAGCAGCGGCTGATTCCTTTCGGGTCAACAACCGTTCGGCCTGCTCCTCTGCACCCGGCACAAATGATAGGCGCTTTGTCAGTTCCGAAGGTGTGAGGCCAGGGCAATAAGGGGCGAGAATGGATGTTATCGCCGTGGTTATCGTGGATGGAATTTCAGTTGTTTTTTGCATGTATAACTCCCGTGGGTTGATTGAGGGTGCATGTTCTAGCATAGCAAGCACTATCTTTGTCAACCTTAGGAGGTGAACACGCCAGACTGCACAGGATAATACGTGCAGTAGTTTGCATATGTTTGACCTGAGATCGTCAACACCTTCAATAGTCAAGATTTCGCAAAACACGAAAAAACCCTCGCGAAAAAAAATCACGAGATGGCGTGTTGAGGGGTGTCGTTTCGGATTAGCGCAGGTTTTCTTCCAAAATCTGCAACGCTTCATCGATGGCGGCTTGCGGGTTGTCGGCGTCGGCGTTGCGGAGGACTTCGGCGGCTCGTTCGGCGGGAGTGAAGGGCTTGGCGGAACTAGAGGACAATAATCCCGGCAGGCTCTTCTGCATGGCGGTCTTTAGCTGTTCGCGGTGGGGTTTGAAATAATGTTCCATCACGATTTCGGCGGTCGCGTGGCCGGTTACTTTCTTGACCAGTTCGAGTGGCATACCCTGCATTAAGGCCAGCGTGATCCACGTTGTGCGCAATGCATGGAAGTCGCGCACAGATGCCCGCCTAAGCCCGGTTTCACGCTCGATGCGGACATTGCCCCGGCTGGGGGGCAGGGCTGTACCGTCGCGTTTCTTCCCGCGAATAAAGGCTATGCCCGTTGCGGCCTCGATCTCGTTCAGGTAGGCCGATGCCGTGCCTTTGGAAACGCCCACCAGTTCAGCCGAATCGCAAAGCCGTTTCCCTTTGGTGTAGTGGTTGAATACAGCACGGGCTTTCTTTCGTTTCTGGGCGGTGTGGATGCCGATGAAGTATGCTCCTGCTTTGTCAGCCAGTTCGTCGGGATCGTAGGGGGCAATGGTGGCGGGTGGCGGTGTGCCGTCGTGGAAGCCAGCGGCGGCGAGTACCTTTTTAAAACGCTTGGTCAGATAGGTGTCGTCGCTGTGGTAACGTTTGGCCAACTTCGGGAAAACATATTCCGGCCCGTTGCCAATCTGTTTTTCGATCTCCGAGCGCAGTAGGTCGGCCAAGGGGATGTCAACCGTCCGGCCTGTCTTGGAGGTTTTCACGGTGATGAATCCGCTCTCTAGGTCTACGTCCTTCCAGCGAAGGCGGCAGCAATCGCCCTTGCGCATGGCGGTGCAGGAGGCAGTCACCACAAGCGGGTAAATCAGTTCGTCGGCTTGCGCGGCGGTCAAAACGTCCTGTAGTTCGTCGGGGG
>CAZWZW010000308.1:0-3181 GCA_964639125.1 uncultured Verrucomicrobiota bacterium | reverse complement strand
CATTCGGGTTAAGGTTTTGTCCGTGGAGAAATTCCGTTCGACGGAGCAGGCGAAGATTGGTCGCTGTTCACTTCCAATCACCTGCGGTACAATTGCCGTACTGCCCGCGAAAAAAGAAAAAGTACCAACCGATGACCGCCCAAAGGACAGAGCCTGATCAACATCGGCTTGATTTAGCGCGAGTCGGCTATGCGCTTGTGGAAGTGCGGAGAGTCCCCGCGTTCGTTAAAGCCCACGGTTTCTCCTATCCCCTTGATCCGCCCACTTAGACAACCGCGGCACATGGATGAATTTTCATCCGTGCACGGCTTGTCATCGTAGAGCTGATATTTGGGACGGTAGTCGGTTTCGGTGACATTCGGCATAATCACATTAGCTCCACACCGGAGCCCTTGCTCGCGCCCGGTGTATTCCAGAGCCTGAAGCGCGGTGGCGGCGGCAATGTTGATATCCCGGAGAACGATACGGGTTACAGCAACCATTTTGAGCCCCAGCGTGAGGGCGTCCTTTTTTTGTTCGTCCGTATATGAAGGCACTTCCTGCCCCATCGGCGTTTCGGAGTGCGGGATATAGGGGCCCATGCCCACCATATCGATATCGATCTCTTTCAGGAACAGGATATCGTTCGCCAAATCCTCCATGGTCTGGCCCGGCAGGCCCATCATGACACCGGTGCCGACTTGATACCCCGTACGTCGCAATGCCGCCAAACACTCTTTTCGAGCTTCGAGGCTGTGATCTGCTGGATGGATCTTTGCGTAGAGTTCGGGATTGGTTGTTTCAATACGGAGCAGATAACGGTGAGCCCCCGCATCCTTCCATCGGCGGTACGTTTCTTCCGTTTGTTCGCCCAGGGAAAGCGTGATGCCCAGTTCCCCCTTTGTCGCTTCCTTGATTCGTCCGACCACCCGCTCGATCATCGAAATATATTCCTCGTCCTGTCGCTCGCCGGATTGGATCACGCAGGAGCCATATTCCGCTTCGTAGGCCCAGAGGGCTTCGCGGAAGATTTCTTCTTCATCCATCAGGAAGCGTTCCACGTTTTTATTGCTTTTTCGGATGCCGCAATAGTAGCAATCTTTGATGCATAGGTTGCTGCATTCAATGATCCCGCGAAAATACGCCACCCGACCAACATACTGCTCCTTGAGGAAATAAGCGCAGTCGTACAACGCCTGCAGCTCTTCCTGGTCGGTGATCGACAGCAGCGTCACCAGTTCCTTTACAGAAAGGTCTGCCTTCTGCTTCGCCTTTTTCAAAATCGTTTCCACTTTATTCATAGCCCGATCCTTCGATACCTAAAATTAAAAATACAAATCACGCTCACCGGCACGCACCTGAGCCATGCGGGTTTCCAGTTCTTCCTTGGCTTTGCTTTCCGGCATACCTTCCAGCTCCCGGCCAATCTGTCGAAGGCCCGCGTCCAATGTCTCGCCTGTTGCATAGTCGTTCAGATATTCCAAAAAGGTCAGCACCGCATTCGGTGTGCAAAACCGCTTCACGAAACCGGGGATGGCAAACTCCATAAAGTGTTCGCCGGTGCGTCCCTTCCGATAACACCCGGTACAGAAGGACGGGATGAACCCGGCGTCGCACAACTCGCGAATAATCTCATCCAGGCTACGGTTGTCGCCCAACAGGAACTGACTTTTTTTGAAGGCCTCGGGATCTTTGTTGGAATAGGATCCAACACCAATGCTTGAACCACCGTCGATCTGACTGACCCCAAAGGAGAGCATTTCATTGCGAAGTTCCACGGATTCTCGGCAGGTCAAAATCAACCCCGTATAGGGAACCGCCAGCCGAAGGATTGCAACCAATCGCTTAAAGTCATAGTCCGAGACTGCATATTTTTCGGTAATCTTGTCGATATCGGTCCCAACAGCCGGTTCCAGCCGAGGGAATGAAATGGTATGCGGCCCGACCTTGAATTGTTCTTCCAAATGGATCGTATGATATAGCAATGCCATGACTTCGAAGCGCCAGTCATAGAGCCCCATCAACGCGCCAATACCGAGATCGTCGATGCCGGCTTCCATCGCACGGTCCAACCCGTGCAAGCGCCAAAGGAAATTTGATTTAGGCCCCGCCGCATGAACCTTCTCGTAGGTTTTGCGGTGATAGGTTTCCTGGAAAATCTGGTAGGTGCCTATCCCGGCTTTCTTTACGGTTTTGAACCCTTCAACATCCAGCGGGGCGGCATTAATGTTTACCCGGCGGATTTCGCCTGCGCCTTTTTTAACTTTGTAAACTTCCTGCACGGTGTCGTGGATATATTGCGCATCATACCTGGGGTGCTCGCCATAAACCATGATCAGTCGCTTGTGCCCGATGTCTTCGAGGGCCTCGACCTCGGCAACCAGTTCCTCGCTCAGTAACGTTTTACGGTGCACTTCGGTGTTGTCTGCGCGAAATCCGCAGTATGCGCAGCGGTTCACACATTCGTTTCCGACATACAGCGGTGCAAAAAGAACGATGCGATTTCCATAGATGCGTTTTTTAAGCTCCCGGGCACCTTCAAAAATCTCCTCCACCAATTCCGGTGTATCGGCATTTATCAGCGTTGCCATCTCTTCTGGCGTCAACCGGTTCTTGTCCAGCGAGCGCTGGATAATTTCCCGAACCCGCTCGGGTGTTGGAGCCTTCGTTTCATCCAACCATTTCACAATGTCGTCTTCGGGAATGAAATTGTTCAACCCGTCAACGTCTACCTTTGGCAATCCGCGTTTCATTTCAGTTCCTTTTCATAAGCATCCAACGCAGCAGGAAATGGTGAAAGAACCCTTTTTAACACCCCCTGCGTTTGGGAAATACACAGTCCGTAGTTTGTGATCGGCACTCCCGCCGATTCACACTTCTCTATTCGTGAGAGT
This sequence comes from uncultured Verrucomicrobiota bacterium, assembly GCA_964639125.1. Classification (GTDB taxonomy): domain Bacteria; phylum Verrucomicrobiota; class Kiritimatiellia; order Kiritimatiellales; family Pontiellaceae; genus Pontiella. The sequence goes on along the minus strand of CAZWZW010000308.1, from coordinate 308 downwards.
ACCTCGCGGCGGTTTTGCATGCACCCTCCGCACTGCACGGCCAGCTTGTATTCGGAAAGATTGTCCGGGAAATCGCGCCCGGAATAAACATCGATCTCGACATCGACCCCGACATATTGCCGTAACCAGCGAGGAATCTTTACGCGGCCGATATCATCCTCCAAGGCATGGTGGCTGCACGATTCGGCAATCAGCACCTTATCGCCCGGCTCCAGCCGGTCGATTGCCGCCGCACCCATGGCAAACTTACGGAAATCCCCTTTTAAGCGCGCGAACAAGATGGATAATCTTGTGGAGTGTAGAGCTGT
>CAZWZW010000307.1:0-3200 GCA_964639125.1 uncultured Verrucomicrobiota bacterium | reverse complement strand
ATGGTCGATGATCTTGGCTTTTCCGATTTCGGTTGCTACGGCAGTGAAATCGAGACCCCGCGGATTGATGCGCTGGCCGAGAGCGGACTGCGCTTTACTCAATTCTACAACACGGCCAAGTGTCACTCCTCTCGCGTGTGTCTGATGAGCGGGCTCTATTGCAACCAAGCGGGCAGCTCCAAGCTCAACCGCGCCACCACCATCGCTGAAGTTCTCGGTAAGGCCGGCTACTTTACTTCGATGACTGGAAAGTGGCACCTCGATAAGCAGCCGACCGACTTTGGGTTCCAGCGCTATTGGGGGCATCTATCCGGTGCGACCGACTTTTTTGTCGGTGATGACACCTTCCGATTAAACGGGGAGGAGTGGAACGACTTTGACGAAAATTTCTACACGACGGATGCCAACGTTGATTATGCCATGCAGTTTATTGACGAAGCATTGGCCTCCGGAAAACCGTTCTTTCACTATATTGCCTTCAACGCACCGCACTATCCGCTGCAGGCTCCCAAAGAGGATATCCAGAAATATCTTGGACGATACGATGCGGGGTGGACAAAAATTCGTGAAGCACGGTTTGCAAAGCAGAAACAGCTCGGAATTTTTCCTGAACAGATGAAGCTTCCGCCCATGCCTGAACATGTTCCCGAGTGGGAGCAGCTTGGGGAAAAGGAGCGCACGTTCGAAAGCTTCCGGATGGCCATCTTTGCGGCCATGGTTGATCGGGTCGACCAGAATATTGGCCGCATGCTCGACTACCTGAAAGAGAATGGACAGCTCGAGAATACACTCATCATGCTTTGCTCCGACAACGGTGCCTGCCCGTTCGAGCGCAGTAAGCATCTCGATATCCCGCCGTGGAAAGGGGGATCGTTCTATCTCTACGACGCCAGCTGGGCAACCGTCGGAAATACCCCGCTGCGCCACTACAAACAGACGCAGCACGAAGGCGGAATCTCCTCGCCGCTAATCGTTAATTGGCCCAGGCACATCAAGAACACGGGGGGCTGGGAACGAAGCCCCGGGCACCTCGTTGATATCATGGCCACCTGTATTGATGTGGGTCATGCAAAATATCCTACGAGCGATAAAATCGAACCGTTGCAGGGCAAATCGCTTCTTCCGCTTTTTCAAGGAAAGCAACGTGATGGACACGATGAAATCTATTTCCAGTTTTCCTCGTGCCGCGCACTGCGCAAGGGCGACTGGAAGGTGGTCAGTTTTTACGCCCATCAATGGGAGCTCTACAATATTGCCGAAGATCGCTGCGAACAAAACGACCTTGCGGCACAATATCCCGAAAAGGTTGCAGAGCTTTCCGCCCGCTGGCACGAGCTGGCCGTCAACACCGACAGGGTCGGAGAAAAATACAGCAAGCCGGTAAAAAACAAACCCTCCCCCAATACGCAGGAATCGTGGCATAAGCCCAAGGTTTTCAAGAATTGGGAGATGCCTCGGTTTTGATTTTTAGACACAAAGAACACCCCGTCGAAAACTAGTTTTTCGTGACTCCGTATCGCTGTGTGAGATTATTTCCTCTGCGGATTTACCCAAACCTCGTCTCCATTTCCGGAGGACTTGGCCGCATAGCGGGCGAGAACAAAGAGGGTGTCGGACAGACGGTTGAAGTAGGCCAGCAACACCGGATTGACTTCCGTTGTTCCACACAGGGTGACCAGTCGTCGTTCCACCTTGCGCGAGGCCGTCCGTGCCAGATGCAGGTGAGCGGAAACCTTTCCGCCCGCCGGCAGAATAAAGTTCGTCAGCGGTTCCAGTTCTTCTTCCAGTTCATCGATCAAATCTTCCATGGATTGAATATCGCCATCGGTAATAAAGGGCAGGCGGTCGTCATGTTCAACATTGGTCACTTCCGAGCCCGCCACAATCAATAGGCTTTGAAAATTATGAAGGATGGAATCGAGCCGTTTGTCCTCGTTGTAGCTGCGTGCCACACCCATCAACGAATTGCATTCATCGATCGTTCCATTCACCTCAATCAGTGGATCATTCTTCGGCACGCGTGTGCCGTCAAATCGCCCCGTCTCTCCCTTGTCACCCGTCTTTGTAAAAATCTTAACCATAAAAATCTCCTATCGAATAAGGCGAATTGTAGAGTAGAGCTGAATTGATTTCCACTGATTTAATGAATGGCATGCGACACGACTTCGACTTTTGGAAAGGAACCTGCTTCGTATGAAGCTATGAGGGGGAATTCTCCACAAGGCCGCTCCTTTACTTCCCATCCAAAATTTCTCAGCATTAGGCTCGTTGCTTTAGGGTGCCGTATAGAATGCGCAGTAGGAGCTCGTCTGATGAACAACTGTAAAGGGAGAATGAGACCATGAATATTGAATTTCACTATTATATCACTCGATTGATAGCCGCGAGAGCTGGGCTGGGCGGAGAGGACCTACGTAAATTATCGTATAGTTCCCAGTACACGGATGATAACAAGAAAGAATATAAGGTAAAGGGACCCAAACGCGGTCAGCACGCATTCCGAGGGCGCTACTATCATAATCTGATCTCTCAGACTATGGACATATTCAAGCCACAGAATGATAAGCTTAAAATTTACCCGTTATTTCATTTCATCCCCGGAGACCCGGAACACCCAGATGCAAGACGTGTAGATGGGCGTGTTCGACCGTTTAATACAACTCCAAACAGCATAATTGCGAACCGGATTATCGACGAGGCTATTGCGACGGAAAATATGTATATGATCGGTATGGCATCACACGCCTATGTGGATACTTGGGCCCATCAAAATTTCGTTGGCTATAAAGATCCATTTAATGGAATGACCGGGGTGTTAAATACGATCTTGCCTGATATTGGCCACGCCGATGCTCGTCATAATCCAGACTGGCCAGCTTTAGTTTGGGAGGATGAACGGTTAATAAATTCGACCATTGATAATAGAATCCGTTTTTTTGATGCGGCGGAGCATCTGTTTCGTAAGTTGCGACTGCTATGTGATTCATCTGCAAGTGAAGCAAGTACGGATCAGGATGTTAGGGCTTTGCGTGCCGATCTTGATAGCGCTATCGGAGATAGGGATGACGCTAATTTATTAAAAACGGACCGGATTGATCGATATAAAAATCTGGCAACTCAAACCGAATATGAGGGTTCAGAATTACCTGAGTATCATGAATCCGAGTGGTTTGATTTTGCTGTGAAGACTGTGAGGCGTG
>CAZWZW010000306.1:0-3211 GCA_964639125.1 uncultured Verrucomicrobiota bacterium | reverse complement strand
CGGTTCCGATTTCAGTTGCTAATCAACAGGTTGAGGGTAAACTGGTTCTCTTTTCGGAGGACTTATGAGCAAGGCAAACCCCAAACCGGACAACCAGCTAACCAGCATCTTGATCAACGTCGTCATTCCCGTTGCGATTCTGAGCTTTTTGAGCAAGGAAAAGTATCTCGGGCCGGTCTGGGCGCTGGTGGTCGGGCTGGCGTTCCCGATTGGCTATGGCCTGCGGACGCTCATTAGGGATCGGAAAGCGGACTTTATGTCTATCATCGGAATCGTCAGTGTAACCCTCACCGGGGTCTTCGGCATCCTCAAGCTGCCGCCCGAATATATTGCGATCAAGGAAGCCGCCATTCCGCTTTTGCTCGGTCTGGCGATTATCGTTTCCCTGAAGACTCCATTTCCGCTCATCAAGAAAATTATGATGACCGAAGCCCTGTTTGATGTGGAGCGCTTAAAGCAGGCACTGAAGGAAAAGGGAACCGAGGCGCTGTTCGAGAAAAAGCTGGTGGGCCTTACCTGGGGCTTTGCCTCCTCCATGTTTCTTTCCGCCGGGCTCAACTATGCGCTCGCCAAGCTTGTCTTGAAAAGCGAGCCCGGAAGCGAAGCCTTTACCGCCGAACTGGGCAAGATGACCGGGCTCAGCCATGTTGTGGTGCTGATTCCCTGTATGGTCGTCATGATTATTGTCCTCAATAAGTTGATGAATACGTTGATTGAGCTCACCGGACTCAAACTCGACGACCTTCTCGCCGCCCATCATAAGGAAAAGCCTGCGACAGCTTCCGAAGTGGATCTTCAGGCGGACTAGCTTCAACCGTATGGACCGCCGGGCCCGGAATCATCGTGTTTTCTGCACCCGATGGTTAAGGTTACTTTTATGCCCGTATTTTAAGTTAAAAACCGGTCAAGAACCTTGCCTTCAGCGCCTTTTGGAATACAATCATTCGTGGAAGGGAGGCCGAATCATGGACAAAGGTTTATACGGCCGAAAAGACCGGCTCATGAAGGAACGGGAGCACGATGTCTACCGCTCGCGCATGAAGTTGAAAGATCCCACACTATGCACCGAATGCGGTGCTGTATTTGTGAAAGGGCGATGGTTGTGGGGCACCGCACCAACAGATGCCAACACGACGGTTTGCCCCGCCTGTCGGAGGATTGCGGATAAATTCCCCGTCGGACTCATTGAGATGCAAGGCGGGTTCCTTGCCGAGCACCACGATGAAATCCTGAGCCTGGTGCAGAACGTGGAACGAAAGGAAAAGGCCAATCATCCCATGGAGCGCATCATTGAAATCGACGAGGGGTCTGATTGCACCAGAGTGACCACCACGGGGATCCACGTTGCGCGGGGTATTGGATCCGCACTGTCCAGTGCATACAATGGTGAAATGTCGATGCGCTATCTCGATGACGAACATTGCATCAAGGTCCGCTGGACGAGATAGCTGAGTTGGGTATTAGAGCATTTTAAGAAATGGCATATCCGCTTCGTTTATGTACTGGAGGCGGAGGCTCTCCGCCCGGGCGCTCGGCGAGCGCCCCTCCATCGAGGTGGCGATGGTGTTGTTTTAAATGCTCTAGCTATGCGTTTTTACCTTTTATGAGGTGGAAGCGAGCAGGAGTGACGATCGCTTGTTTTTCTAATTTTGATCAATCTGAACTCGTCTGTGTCTACCAAGCATAGTCCGTGCATTACGGACCTGAAAAACGAGCGACAGAGGAGGTAAGGCAATGGCATATTCAATTCAGGGAAAAGTAGCGCTGGTGACCGGGGCAAATCGGGGCATTGGTGAGCAGATCGTGGAAGCCTTTGTTCGGAAGGGCGTGGCAAAGGTCTATGCGGCGGTTCGCAGACCCGGGGCGGCGCATCATTTGGTTGAAGCGCATGGGGGAAAGGTCGAGGCGATACAGATTAATCTGGAATATCCCGACACCATTATTGCCGCGGCCAAGATGGCGCACGACGTCGAAATCGTTGTCAACAATGCCGGGGTGTTGCGCAGAGCCGCGCCACTCGACCCGCACGCACTCGACGAGTTTAAATTCGAATTGGAGATCAATACCTTCGGGCTGATCCGCATGGCGCAGGCCTTTGCACCCGTGCTGGCAAAGAATGGCGGCGGAGCATTGGTTCAGCTCAATTCGGTGGCCTCAATGAAGAGTTTTGCCGGCTTCTCCACCTACTGCGCCTCGAAGGCGGCATCCTACTCCATCACGCAGGCGCTGCGCGATGTCCTGAAAGAACAGGGCACCCACGTGGTCAGTGTACATCCCGGCCCCATCGCCACCGATATGGCCACCAGCGCGGGGCTTGACGAAATCGCCGAGCCGGCATCCGTCGTCGCGGACGCCATCATATCTGCGTTGGAAAACGAGCAGTTCCATGCCTTCCCCGATACCATGGCGCAGCAAGTCGGCGCGGTCTACCAACCCTTCGCCGAAAACATTGTCGAGGCCGACCTTATGGCAGAATAAAAAGGAGCAGGCAGAACTGCCTACTCCTTGAGGATGGATAAGAACTCTTAATATTTCGTATTGGAATTCTTTACTAGCGTGTTTTGTTGTTCTTCAAAGCCAGCGTTCTTGAGCCCTTTGAATTGCTGAAGTTTGGTTGCAATTTGCTCGGAAAATTCAGCCATCTTGGCTTCGTTGTTCAATAAAGCAGTTTGTTTTGAAAGATCGGCGATAACAGTTTTGTCCAACTTCCACATCGCACCTGTTGCGGGATCCACGATCACAGCACCGATAAGCCCGCCGAATATAATATTACCGAAATACCAAGGATCCAAATTTGCTGATAGTGCTGTAGTGCAGGAATTACATCCCGGCTTTTTAAATTCAATCGAATATTTTTCCGGGCTAAAGAATCCTGATTTCGCACTTAGAAATACGGTCGCTGGTGTTGTGGCGCGTTGTATGGCTGCCCCATGTTTGTTTTTTACCACCACCGTTGCTCCACTTGGATTACTTTGAATCGTAACAGGATACTGCGATTTACTCACAATGCTTGCGCATCCAGTACAAATTAGTACGCCGACAACACATGCAATATTAATGATCTTCATTATGGCTCCCTTGTATTTAGTATTTTTTACTACCGTGTAAGAATGTAATCCGAAATTAACAAAGTAATTATTTGCACTCAAGTGAGTATTTAGGATTATCCCTTCTATTAGGCATTGCCTTTGCTCGCAATACGTATTGGCCA
>CAZWZW010000305.1:0-3281 GCA_964639125.1 uncultured Verrucomicrobiota bacterium | reverse complement strand
TTTCATTACTCGTTCCTTTTCTCTTTAGCCTTATTTTTCCCACCATGAGGAGCTTGAATTTCCGGCAACCAGGAAACATCCGGCAGCGCCAGTGCTTCTACATTTGACGCGGTGAATGCCGCCCGCTTGGACAACGTTTTCTCCACATCGCCGGAAAGCGGAAGCATGCGATAGGTATACCGGTAGGTTTTTCCCATCAGACGGTTTTTCTCGAGCGGTCGTGCACCCCAGGAATTAATGCCACCCACGCCGCTTTGTCCCGCGTCGATATGCAGGAAAATATCTTCCGACCGTTCCATCTGGAAGCTGTAGTCGGATTCACGCATCGTCTGAGTGCTGTAGTGGCGCGCTTCAATGCCCAGTGGCGCACCCTCGGCTGACACCAGCAAACCCTTTCCGCTATCACTGGCAAGAGCGACCCAGCGCACATCGGTCTTGTTTCCATTTTCCTGCGGACGGGAATAGTCGGTCCACTGTCCGTCCACCGTGCCGGAGAAGATGCCAACCGGCTCAAAATTGCGGCCAGCATAGGTTTCGCCGCCGCGACCATACCAGGCCATGTTTTCAAGCGCCGCGGGAACCTTCCATTCCATACCGACGCGTAGCGGCGGACGCATGAAATCGGGGGTTTGCTCAAAGTTGTAGGCCGCCTCCACCACCACCTCGCCATTGCCGAGAACCGTATAGACCGCCGCAAAACCGCCGCGCACATTGGGCAGGATCTTGCGAACAATGATTTTTGCAAAGCGGCCAGATTTCTGTACCTCTACGCTTTCGACCACGGCCTTTTCAGCAATCGTATCCCACTCGGGATTCGGTTTCGGTTTTTGGCGGCGTTCGTTGTCGTTCTGCGCACGCGAGAGTTCGGGTTGGCCGCCGGCAACAATCAGTTCCTTTCCACTCGCCTTGTACGAGGCCATCGTTCCCTTCTGTTTATCGAAGGACACCTCGAAGCCCTTGCCCTTAACGGTTATGGACTTGGCGGATTCATTGACCGAAACCCTTCCCTTGGCCACGGCATAGGTTGCCGGTTTTTCGAGAGGCAGCTTAAACTGGTCCCACGCCAGCAGATGGTCTTCCTTCACAAGCGGGTGGTAGTTTTTCTTCGCGCGAAATTCCAAGGTTAGGAAATATTCCTTTCCTGCCTCCGGAACAATCTTCGGAAGCTTGAGCGAAACAACTCGCTCCGCATGCGGCGCAATCCCGAGTTCAGGAACTCTGTCCGCCTTGACCTCTTTACCGTTGGCTTCAACTTTCCAATGTCCGGAAACCGCATCACTGAGAATGAAATGGTCGAACCCGTTTTTAATCTTCAGTTTACCGGTTTTCAGATCAAGCGGACTGACATGCACGTTGCGCTGGACATATTTCATGGCATAGGCGGTCGGGTGCGGCACCTGTTCCGAATCGATCAAACCGTTCATGCAGAAGTTGCCGTCGTTCCGGACACCCACCGGATCTTCAAAGTATCCTCCATAGGCAAAGAAGGTATCCTTGACCGGACCCTTGCCGATGTTGCTCTTAAATTCCGGAGGAACCGGCTGACGAATGCCCTGATCCATCCAATCCCAGACAAAGCCGCCCTGTGCGAGGTTGTCTTCGCAGAACAAATCCCAGTATTCCTTGGCACCGCCGTTGGAGTTGCCCATGGCGTGCTGGTATTCGCAGATGATGAAGGGTTTTTCGGCCTCACTTTCGGCGTACTTGCGAAGCCGGTCCGAGGGCATGTACATGCTATCGGCAATATCGGAATTCACGTCTTTTGTGCGTTCGTAATGCACGGGCCGAGTCGGATCATTTCCCTTGATCCAAGCGTAGCAGGCAGCAAAGTTTTCGCCATCGCCCGCCTCGTTACCCATCGACCAGGTAATGACCGATGCGTGGTTTTTATCCCGTTCAACCATGCGTTGGATGCGGTCGAGGTGCGCGTCTTTCCATTCCGGCTGCTTGGCGAGCGATGCGGCCTTGTAGCCCATGCCGTGGGATTCAATGTTGCACTCATCCCAAAGCATAATGCCGTATTCATCACACAGGTCGTACCACATCGGCCTATTGGGATAGTGGCAGGTACGCACCGCGTTAAAGTTATTTTCCTTGAGCAACTGGATATCGCGGATCATCGAGGCGCGGTCGATGGTGTGCCCCGTGTCGGCCTGGTGCTCGTGGCGGTTGACCCCCTTGATAAGAACCGGAACGCCGTTCACGCAGAAGCGCTTGTCCTTGATTTCCACCGTGCGGAAGCCGATGCGCTGTGGAATGACTTCGATGGTTTTGCCGGCGGCATCCTTGAGAGTGATAAGCGCCGTGTAGAGGTTCGGGGTTTCGGCCGTCCATTTCTTGGGGTGTTGAACGGGAACCCCAAGGCTCACGGACGGACGGCTCGGCGAGCCGTCCCTACCGATTTCCTTGCCGGCCTTATCCAACAGGACGACTTCAACCGATCCGCCGGGATTGAGAATTTCAGCATCGACGAGAAGATGCCCATGTTTGTATTGGTCGTCGAGTTTGGCCACTGCGGTAAAGTCGCGGATGTGGGATTGGGCCGTGCTCCAGAGATAGACATCGCGATAGATGCCGGAGAGCCGCCAAAAGTCCTGGTCTTCCAGATAGGAACCATCGGACCAGCGATAAACCTCGGCCGCCAGTACATTTTTCCCGGGCGCGAGATATTGGGTAATATTGAATTCAGCCGGGGTGCGACTGCCTTGGCTGTAGCCCACTCTTTTGCCGTTGATCCATAGATAGAACGCGGACTGCACTCCGTCAAAGACGATATAGGTTTCGCGACCATCCCAATCCTTGGGAACCTCAAAATCGCGACGGTAGGAACCCACTGGATTCCAATCGACCGGGGCATGGGGTGGATTTTTTGGGAACGGATATTTTACGTTCGTGTAGATCCGCAATCCATGGCCTTCCATCTCCCAGTTGGAAGGGACCGGTATCGTTCCCCACTCGCCGACGTTGAAAGACGGCTTGAAAAAATCGACCGGTCGATCGGCCGGTTTTTTCACCCAGTTAAACTTCCATTCTCCGTTCAACGACTGGAACCATGGAGAGGTGGTGCGGTCATAGTGCAGTGCCGATTTTTCAGTCGGATAAACCATCATGGTCGCGTGTGGCTTTTCCCGGTTGACCTGAAGCGTATTGAGATCGCTCCATTCAACGGCCTGCACGGCAACCCCCACCAGCGACATCCCTGCTACAATAAAAATTCGATTCATCCTTTTCCCGTTTTCCCCTTCTTCTGCGGATATGGCTCAGTCGGAACTTTATAGTCC
>CAZWZW010000304.1:0-3327 GCA_964639125.1 uncultured Verrucomicrobiota bacterium | reverse complement strand
TCTGCTGCTAATTTCATATGCCATAGACTTGTGTATAAGGATATGCTCTCTAGCGGTTGTGAAAAATTTAATCTGCAATGGCAATGTGCTGCACGCTACAACGCACTGCCATAGATCGCGATTTTACTGAATCATACCCACAGATTTTGAGGAAGAGGCAGTCCATCTCATCACTCGGAGTCACCGTGACGGTGGCCGTGCCATCGCACTATTTCAAAACGGTCAGTTCCAGCCATGTCTGGCATAACTTGGGCCAGGTTTCTGCCGCCCGCCCCCCGGAGCGCATACCGTAGCCATGCCCTCCTCTGGGGAGCGGACCTGGGTTCCGGTATTCATGTTGTACCTGTTCTTCTCATCCAGATACTTGAGGTCATGAAGACCAGCGTTGAAATGAATGACATCCCATTTGAATGGCCAATGCTCACCCATCGCATCATGCATCTGCTTCATAGTTGGGATCACGGCACCAGTATGATCGCCATTGCAGTGTATCCGGTACACATTAGCCTTTCCCTTCAGGTTCTCCCGGACGCGTTGCGTGTAGTCTATGGAGATCGAATCCCCATAGATAAGAACATTGGGCAGAGCGGCATTATGTTGAACATAAGCGAATTCAGGACGTTTAATGAATTTGTCGCCGACCAGATTGCTCCATGCATCTTCTGCGGAGTCCGCAAAGGCCGGGTTGAGCCCCACTGCTACATTTATAGCTACGAGTAAAATTAGCTGCATTGTCTTTATATCTGTATTTGCTTTCTGTCGAAAAAGTTATTCGTGCATTTAGCGACATCATGATAAAACGTCATGACAACCTGCCCGCCATTTGCTGTTTCCAGAGCTTCCTTTATCATTTCTTTTTCTTCGGCTTAGGCTTTCTTTCTTTAACCATCTCCACGTTTGGATGCGCCGGCTCGGCGCGGTTATTGCTATGCTGGACAACATTATCACCGGTACCCCCATTGATCCATCCGCCTTTCTCGGGGGGAAGTGGGCATTTGAATAGGTTGTCCTTTACGACGCACCCTGTCATATTGCCCATGGTGATGGCATAATTCGGAACCCGGTCTGCGCTGTAACTTATGGTATTGTTCTTTACGATAATGTTGCGACCAAATCGATGCTTGGCCTCGGCTTTAATGGCAGTGCGTCCAACGTTCTCCATTATGTTGTCCCGGATGACGTAGTCCCTTGAGCCAGACCCGGCGATCGGAAAGTCGTTTGCATTGGCATAATATCCGGCGGCCACACCGTACCCGCGAAGGTTCCTGAAGGTGTTGTGGGCCACTAAGGCGCGGGTGGTGTTGTTGAGCAAGCCGGCGCTGCCGCCGGTCACCTCGTTGTGACGAAAGACAAAGTCCTGGTTATTATGTGACAAGCGCATGAGCAGCATTTTGTCCATCGCTTTTACTGGCGACTTGCCAGTAGGAGCTTGGAATGAGGCGTCTTCCGGCCGGCCCAACTCGCGGTTCAATTCCGCCGCGTTTTTCGACAGCACCAGACGTCCCGGGGCTCGAAAATTCAGTTCCTCGCTCACGATCGGTTTGCCGTCGCCACTCTGAACCTCCATGATAATGACGCTAGTGCTCGGTCCCCTCTTACCGTTCATGAAGTCCCATAGAACAAATTCCTCGCCTTTACGGATATCCTGCTTCCACGGCCACCCACCCTGGAGGATGGCCACATTGCCCTGGATGTCGGCGACACCCACGGGTTGCACGTGATCCATGGTGTTGTCGTCTGCGCCCATTTCAAAACGGCAGTCTTCGTACCACGATCCGATCCTCCCCTTACCGATCACGCCGGATGCCCCGGTATAGTGCTTAGGCGTCAGCGGTAAAAATCCACAGGAGAGCGAGGAGTTCGCATTCATTTCCCTCGACATCCAAATGGATCCGCCCATCCCCATAAAGTTGACCTTGCTGAGCGTGGTCCTCGTCACGTAATACGCCTTTCCCAAGCCCCCATTATACGTCTTCGCATAGGCAACCATCCCGGGACGGACGTTTTTAAGTTCCTTGGCGTTCACATTGTGGATGCGATAACGACCATTGCCCAGATCATCCATGCGCTTGCCACCCGATCCCCATCCGCCGAGGGCCAAACCTCGATGTTTCTCGTTAACGACGCGCATGATCGTATTCCCGGCTTTTCCAGCTGGGAAATAAGCGGGGAAGTCTTGAGGCAATCCAGGCTGGACCTGCACCGTGAGCGTGCCGGCGTCCGGGTCTACCTCCAGTATATCGACGTTCGTACTGGCCTCACGTTCAGGCGTTATCGTCATGTTATACACGGTGATGTCGGCACAGTTCTTGAGTTCCAGAAACCGGTTTTTCAGCGTTAGCTTGCTGCCGTTTCCGTCAATGATCAGGTCCCTGACCTTCTCCAGCTTAATATGCCTAGCGATAAGGTAGTCCCCCAGCTCGAAGAGTACCCTGGCAGGGGTATTGGCGGCGGCTTCTCTGAACACGGCCTCCATCTCTTCAGTCGTGGCCCCCTTCTTAATCGGGTACACTGCTGATTCGCCACGAGTGAATGAAAAAACCTTCGACCACTGCTGTTGATCCTCGCGGCGAACCCGCCAGAAATACTTCCCGGTCGGCAGCGGTTTTACGGAAACCAGCCGCGAAACCGCATCAAGCTTATCATCTATCACCAGCGATTGGAACGCCTCGTCGCTCGCTACCTGAATTCGGTAATAGTCCTCAAGGTTCGTGCCGTCTTCCTTCTGCCAATGGAGATGCGGATGTGGCGCGTAGATCGTTGCGCCGTTCTCTGGCGAAGTCAGGGTGATCTCGGTTTGAGCTGGGCGGTTCCTGGCCGGGCTGCGCACCGCAATGTGCTGATTTGCCGACTCCTTAACCACAAAGTTCCACGACTTTGACCAAGCGCCGTCCGGTGCTTTGCGAACCCGCCAGCCATATTTCCCCGGAGAAAGTGCTTTAGCCGGAACATAACGCGAAGTTCCCTCAAGGACCTCATCGGCGACCATCTTTCCTCCCTGCCATGATGCGACCTGAATCTGGTAGGCATTCTCTATATGGTTTGACTCCAAAGGCTCCCAATGGAGTTGAGGATGCGACTGGTATATAGTTGCTCCGTCCGCCGGAGAAAGCAGGCGTACGTCACTTTGAGCAACGCCTGTAGAACAGGCTGCCAGCAATATGATTAATCCTAATATTTTATTCATCTCTTATTTAGTCCGTCAGTAGATATCAGGATTCTCGCTAAAGCTCATGAAGTGAGTTCCGTTGATGAACGCTTATTTTTAAGATCGTTTGAAGTCAGATGCGGCGTTAGCCGTTATCTGCACTGACTTGTTGGGCTTGC
>CAZWZW010000303.1:0-3340 GCA_964639125.1 uncultured Verrucomicrobiota bacterium | reverse complement strand
GATTCTGGTGACGATTCTGCTCAGGGAGCAGCGTTCTTCCGGTTTTACGATGACGCGACTCAGCCGGGAGCTTGGGGTGGATTTGAAGACGATTCGGCGGTGGATGGCTGAATATCGGCAGGCGTTTGTGGCCGGCAGGTACAAAAGGTTGCGTGGTCATTTTGCCGAGGGGCTTGAGGCCGGAGCGGAGGTTTCCGGGTTGGTTTCGTTTTTTGTCACGCAAAATGATTCGACCGGCGGCGTGGTTCGATTGCTGACGTTTATTGCCGAAAATGAGCACGTTGATCCAGGGACGGGGAAATCCCCGCAAAAGATGGGGAGCTTTCAAGGACAAAATTGAACGGTATGAACCTGTTTGGCCGCAAAGAAGTCAATTTCTGACTTCGACGAAGGATTTTTGGCCGGGGAGGTTTCATGAACGACGAAAAGAAGAAGATGCTGTGCCATCGATGGGCCGAGCTGCGCTTTTCGGTGGTGGGAGGGCTGCTCAGCAGTCCACCGGAAAGGGGAAAGCTGAAAAATACACTGCTGGAACTGACCGTAAAAACCTGGATACATCCCGAAACGGGAGCGCCGGTGAGGTTTGGGTATTCCACCATTGAGGAGTGGTACTACCGGGCCAGGGGCAGCGACAATCCGATTGAGTCGTTGACGACACCACCCCGGCAGGACTACGGGAACAACAAAACGATGAGTGCGGCCCTGCTGTTGGAATTGGAGCGACAATACAGGCTTCATCCGGGATGGAGTTATGATCTGCATCACAAAAACATCCGGGTTGTTGCGACGCGGGATGAACAGAAATACGGTGCCGTGCCGTCGTATTCCACGTTACGCCGCAGGATGCGCGCCCTTGGATGGACGAAAAAGAGGCGACCAAAAAATCCGAAGCCTGGACAGGTGAAAGCGTGGGACCGGCTGGAGAGCCGGGAGACAAGGAGCTACGAGGCTTCCCACGTGGGCGGCTTGCTGCACCTGGACTTTCATGAGGCCAGGCGTTCTGTGGTGAACCGAGACGGAGAGTGGTTCAAGCCGGTGTGCTTCGCGTCGTTGGATGACTTCAGCCGCCTGTGCCTTCACGCCCAGTGGTACACAGTGGAGAACACCGACAACCTGGTGCACGGCTTCGGGCAGGCGCTGTTGAAACGGGGGCTTCCGGGGGAATTGATGAGCGACCGTGGCAGCGCCATGATGAGCGAGGAGTTCACGAATGGGCTTCGGGATTTAAGTATCACGCACAGCCCTACGTTACCGTATTCGCCGCATCAAAACGCCAAGCAGGAGAACTTCTGGGCCACCCTTGAGGGGCAGTTGATGTCCATGCTGGAAAGCAAAGAAGATCTCACGCTGGACGAGCTTAACGTCTACACCCAGGCGTGGGTGGAGCAGGGATACAACCATCATTATCATGAGGAAATCAAGTGCACGCCGGTGGAGCGCTTTATGTCAGGACCGTCTGTTCTGCGCCCGTCGGTGGATACGCAGACATTGCAGCTGGCCTTCAGCGCCAGAGTAAACCGCAGGCAGAGAAAGAGCGACGGGACCATCACCTTGAATGGCGTGCGGTTTGAAATCCCAAACCATTTGCGGACCCTGGACAGGGTCACCATTCGTTACAGAAACTGGGATTTGTCCTTTGCTACTGTTGTGGATAACCGCACCAACGCTGAGCTTGCGACGATCAGGCCAATAGACAAACAGAAAAATGCAGATGGCTTCAGATGCCCGTTGTCCGACGCGGGCACGGCAAGTTACCCCGAACAAATCAAAGACTCCGAACAGGTGGCACCGCTGCTTGAGCAAATGCTCGCCGACTATTCGGCCACCGGATTGCCCCCGGCATATCTGCCCAAATACGAAACGACACAACCCAATCAAGACAATGAAAAAGGAGAACAGTAATGGCACGAAATAAACTACAGGCGCAATACGGACTCAAGTACAACCCCTTTCTTCCGGCTATTCCGGACGATGACCTGTGGCAGCCGCCGGGGTTTGACATGTTTTACTTTCGCCTTGAAAACATCGTCCTCGACGGCGGATTCGCCATGATCACCGGAGAACCCGGACTCGGAAAATCCAAGGCGCTTCACCTGCTGGCCACCAACCTGCGGCAAACCGGCGACATCGTGGTGGGCGTTATGGAACGGCCGCAGAGTTCGCTGAGAGATTTTTACCGAGAGCTGGGTGACCTCTTCGGCGTGAACCTTTCGGTTTCCAACCGGTACGGCGGATTCAAGGAGCTACGCGCCAAATGGAAAGCGCACATTGCAGCCACCATGTTCAAGCCGGTGCTACTCATCGACGAGGCACAGGAACTGCCCACCCAATGCCTCAACGAAATCAGGCTGCTCGGAAGCATCCACTTCGACTCCGACTGCCTGCTCACCACGGTTTTGTGCGGCGACAACCGACTGCCTGAAAAGCTCCGAGAGACCCCGCTGGTGCCCCTGGGAACCCGGATCAGAAGCCGCCTCAACATTGAGCCGTTAACCGCCGATGAACTACTGGGCCTGCTTGAGCATCTGTTGGACAACGGTGGTGCCCCCGGATTAATGACCAAAGAACTAAAACACACCATTGTCGAACACTGCGCTGGAAATCCGAGGATACTCATGATGCAGGGGGCTGAACTCCTCGATCACGCCATTAACAAAAAGCTCCCTGTGCTCGACGAAAAACTGTTTCTCGATGTCTTTGGCGCGCTGAAAAAAGCACCGAAGAGACGAAAGAAAACCAACTGAAAGGAAGACTGCCAATGGAACCACATTTTCTCGATTTAAAAGAAACGATACAGCTTCCAAGTGAACGCAGTGTCCTTCAAAATCCATCTGCTTCAGCTATTGCTGCGCTCAACGCAACCCTCGCAATCGCCAAAAAAGCCATCCTCTGCGACAGCCCCACGATGCAGGAACTGATGGACCTGGTCGAAGACAATGAGGACATCCCGTTACATCTCTTCTGTGCCCACAACATAGTGGACACAATCGACCGACTGCGACTCACCATCCACACCTACAATAAACAAATCGAAGAACATCTCGAAAAACAGAGAACAAAGAACCTGCCGTTCTAAAATCAACACACCACGTGTGGGCGTTGATTAACACCACGCGCCAGGCCCCGGATTATCGTGAAAATACGTCCCTGGATTACCGTGAACAGGCTCATCCGGTCCCCGCTATTTTAAAGGCGCGAAAACATTAAGTTTTTCGCGCCTTTTTTTTGTCTTTTTTTCTACGTATTCTGAAGTGTGTCCAAAACGCGTCCAGAATGCGTCCATAAAGTAAGCGGTAGCAGAACGGCGTTATTGATGTTTGGCGATGATGTCGATAAGGGA
>CAZWZW010000302.1:0-3345 GCA_964639125.1 uncultured Verrucomicrobiota bacterium | reverse complement strand
AAGCCGTCAGCCCGGAAGATACCCACGCGAGTTTTACACTGGATCTCAAGGCCGGAGATGCCGATCTTGACACCGCGCTAATCGGTGACGGCAAAGACGGTGTCGCGTATTTCGTTACCATTGAGTTCGAAGGGTAGTAGGTCGGGTTTTGGTAGGGCTCGCTCTCCGAGTGCGCCGTCCGGTTGAATGACTCGGCGGGTGTGCGGTGCGGCGTGCGGACAGCTCGGCGAGCCGTCCCTGCCAAAAGCTTCAAAGGAATAACAATGAAGAAAATTTGTATTGCTGTATTTGTTTGTTTGTTTGCCGTGCTCAGCACCATCGCGGGCAATCCGGAAAACGCCAAGCTGATCCACCGATTGGAAAAGCAACTCCAGGCGAAAATCGCGGAGGTCGGCATCGCCGAAGAGGAACTACCGAAACCCAACCCGACGACGGAAGAAATCAACAGACGTAACGAACAAAAGTCGAATGGAGAGAATTTGGTCTCCGAGGAAGACAAGGCCGCCAAAAGAGCCGCCCGAAGGGCGAAAAAGGCGGCAGAAGCTAAAACGGAATAAGAAGAATTAAACCGCACCAGCGTATCCCATGAAAAAAATCTGCCTAACCACACTTGCTGCTCTTTGCATACCACTGATGTCCAACGCGGGAAGCCGTCCAAACATTGTATTCCTGTTCGCTGATGATTGGGGACGTCATGCGAGCATTTATCGTGAGATTGATGGCCCCGGAACGGTCAATGATGTCATTGATACCCCGAACTTTGATGCGTTGGCCCGGGAAGGGGTTCTGTTCCGCAATGCCTATGTCAGCTCGCCGTCGTGTACGCCGTGCCGAAGTTCCATTTTGGCCGGACAGCATTTCTGGCGTACCGGCACGGCATCGGTGCTGAGAGGAACGTGGGACAGCAATCTTCCTTCGTATCCGCTTCTGTTGGAAGCCAACGGTTACCACATGGGATTCAGTTACAAAGGATGGTCCCCCGGCAGTCCCGCGAATGCCCCCTTCGGTGGAAGTCGAACGGAATATGTTGAAGCCGGGATCAAATTTCGCAAGTTTTCGCAAACGGCCTCCCGTATGGTCGCCGAGGGGAAGTCAGCCGAAGATGCGAAGCAGGTCATGTACGATGAAGCACGGCAGAACTTTCGGGATTTTCTGGCCGATCGACGTGCAGGCGAGCCTTTCTGCTACTGGTTCGGTCCCAAAAATGTACACCGCAAGTGGACTGCCGGTTCCGGACAAAAGCTATGGGGCATGAATCCCGATAAACTGAAAGGAATCATGCCGCCGTTTCTGCCGGATGTGCACACGGTTCGGCAGGATCTGAACGACTATCTCGGCGAAGCACAGGCCTTTGATGCTAGCATTGGTGTGATTATTGATGTGCTTAAAGACATTGGCGAATACAAAAATACCATCATCGCGATTTCCGGCGACCACGGGGCTCCGGGATTCCTGCATGGAAAATGCAACCTGTACGATTTCGGAACCCAGGTGCCGTTGTTGCTGATTGGTCCGGGGATTCAGGGCGGACGCGTGGTTGACGATCTGGTGTCGCTGCCAGATCTGGCTCCGACCTTTCTTGAGGCGGGTGGCGTTGCTCCTCCGGCGGTAATGACGGGAAAATCGCTCTGGAATATTCTCGGCTCCGCCGGCGAAGGTCAGGTGGACCCGGAACGCACCCAAGTGTATATGGGAAGGGAACGGCATTATATCACGGCGCGGGACGGGAATCTGCCCTATCCGCAGCGGGCGATCCGCACCAAAGACTATTTGTTTATCATCAACTTTAAACCGGACCGCTATCCGATGGGCGACCATTACAAGCTGAATGGGGGACCGGAGCCATCCGTCAAAAAGCTGACCGAGAGCACCAAGGTGACGATTCCGGATGAAGATAGCGGCCCAACCAAGGCGTGGATTGTTTCGAACCGTAAAGAAGCCGCCAAGCCGTTCTTCGAACACGCGTACGGAAAGCGTCCGGTGGAAGAGCTGTATGCTGTTAAGCAGGATCCGTATCAGATGAACAATCTCGCGGCACTTCCGGAATATATACCGGTGGTTGAAAAACTTCGCGCCCGGTTGCTGGAAGAACTCTCATCGACCGGTGACCCGCGCATGGTGGATGACGGAAAATTTTATGAGGAGATGGGGACGAATGGAACCAGAGGCTCTAAGTCCAAAAAACGAACGAATGCGACGTCTGTTCAGTAGCAGGGTTGCTGGATTAAGGAAGGATGATTTATATGAATAGGATTTTAAAGATAGCCCTCTGCCTGGCGCTGGCAGCTGGGGGAGCGGCGGCGCAGCAGGCCGAGCATATCCGGAGTCGGCTGGAAGATGCCTCCAGTCCCTATGTGCTGGTGGTGGCGCATCGGTCCAATTGCGGAGACGCGCCGGAAAATTCGAGGGAAGCGATCCGGAATGCGATTGCGGCCGGCGTGGATATGATTGAAATTGATGTTCGGCGGAGCAGGGATGGGCATTTTGTGATCATGCATGACGGCACAGTCAATCGCACCACAACCGGGAAAGGAAAGGTGTCGGAGCTGACGCTGGAACAGCTTCAAACGCTCTGTTTGAAAGGCCCGAACGGGGAGGTTTCCGAAGAAACCGTTCCGAGGCTGGAAGAGATTCTGTTGCTGACGAAAGGGAAGGTGTTGGTCAATCTGGATAAAGCGGAATCGTATTTCTCCGAAATCCTGCCCCTGTTGGAAAAGACGGGTACTGCACGGCAGGTCGTCTTAAAAGGGAAGTTTTCCCCGAAGAAAGTCGATGAGTTGCTGGGCAAAGAACGTGATGTCATTTATATGCCGAAAGTGGATATGCGCATAAAGAAGGAGGGCAAGTCGCCTACGTGGCCGGCGCTGGGTTCGCAGGATCGGATGGTGGAGGTTAAATTCACTACGCTGGATGATTCCGTCGTTTCTGAGGACGCATTTCAGTCGCTGAAAAAACAAAATATTCGGGTCTGGGTGAATACGCTCAGGGTTTCCCATTGCGAGGATTTGACGGATAAAATAGCGCTGAAAGATCCAGAGCAGATCTGGGGGCGGCTGATTGATCGCGGTTTCTCGGTCATTCAGACGGATGAGTCCGAGGCCCTGCTGGCCTATCTAAAAACCCGAGGCCTGCATGACGCCGCATCATCTACCAATACAGCCGTTAAATAGATCTCAAGGAACTAATATATGAAAGTAACGATGAAGAAAATCAGTATTACAGTAGCATCCATATTAGCCACAGCACTGGTTGCCCGTGCCGCTAGCCCCGTTCGACAAACTCAGGGCAGGCCCAACATTGTCTATATCCTGGCCGATGACATGGGCGAAGGCGATGTACACGCCT
>CAZWZW010000301.1:0-3354 GCA_964639125.1 uncultured Verrucomicrobiota bacterium | reverse complement strand
TTTGCTGGGAACCGTCGAATTGCGTGTGTTCATTAACCAGGAATCCGTTCTTGTGACTGTATTTTCCCGTCAATACGGTAGCCCGGCTCGGACCACAGATGGAGTTACAAACCAGGCAGCGATCGAAACGTATCCCGCTTTCGGCGATGCGGTCGATGTTCGGCGTCGGCGCAACGTCCGCCAGAATCCCGCCATAGGCACTGATGGCCTGCGTGGCATGGTCGTCCGAAAAAATAAAAACGATGTTGGGTCGCTCAGTAGCCTGCAAAAGCCCAGCCAACGAAAGAACGAGTACTGACAGTTGAGTTTTCATATTCATATTATTTATCCTTCGGCTGCGGCGAAACTTTCTGTCCGACTTCGCGCAGATAGGCGAACAGTTCTTTTTTCAGCGCCTCGGCACGCTCGGGCTCGGCAGCAATCAAATCGTTGCTCTCCGAGTGGTCTTCACTGACATGATATAAGTGGAAGCTGTTTTCCTTCCAGAGATGTACAAGCTTCCAGCCATCGCGCCGAATGGCCGATCCCGTCCGGGTCATCTCCCACTTTGACATTTTCGGGAAATACCAGATCAGCGGACGCGTGTTGAACGCAGCGGCGTCGGGCGAGTCGTTGCCTTTGAGCAGCAGCGATACAAAGCTGCGGCCATCCAGCACCTGGGCGGTCTCTGTTTTTTTGAGTCCGGCAAGCTCGGTAAAAGTCGGCAGAAAATCGATGCCGCTCACAGGCACATCGCATTGTGATCCCGGAGTAATGCCGGGGCCGCGGACAATCAGCGGGACACGCACCCCACCTTCGAGCACGCTCCATTTTCCACCGCGTAATGACCTGTTCAGATTGTGCCGCGGATTCGGCATCGGCGGGAAAGACGGTATGGCGCCGTTGTCCGCGGTCCAGATCACATAGGTACGGCCGGCAATCCCCAGCTCGTCGAGTTTGGCCAAAATACCGTCAATACTGCGGTCGAGCGCCTCGGTCATTGCCGAGTACGCCGGATGCCTCAGGCGCTCGGACTCCGGCACGGCTTCATATTTTTTAAGATCATCCGCCTCCGCACTGACCCAGGTGTGGTTTGCGTAATGCGAAACCTGCAGGAAAAAAGGGCGGTTCGCCGCGACCTGCCGCGTCATGAAATCGTTTGCCCGATGCATGAGAGATGTTGTCAGCTTGGCATCCGGTGCAATCCTGACGGTGCTGTATTCCGTTTTGTAATCCACTCCGCCTTCCACATTTTTCGTCCGTCCATCACTCTCATCATAACCCAGTAAAGAGGGCATGGCATCGATATGCCACTTCCCAAAGTGCGCCGTGACATATCGTGGATCGGCCTTCTTTATCAGTTCAGCAAGCGCGTCCGGGCTTTCATGATCGAATTTATTCTTATTGGATACAAAAGTGATTCCGTGGCGCGCCGGAGTCTGCCCGTACTGAATCGAATACCGCGAAGGTGAACAGACCGGTCCCGCCGCATAACCTGCCGAAAAGCGCATGCCCTCGCGCGCCAGCCGCTCTGCCGCCGGAGTGATATATCCTTCGCCTCGGGAATCCGGAAGATTGCGATCCATGCAAACGGATGTGCCGGCCCAACTTTGGTCGTCGGTGAGAATCAGCACGATATTCGGCGGCAGCGGCGATGCCGCCCGAGCCGGGAAGACGGCAAGAATCGCACCGAGCGCCGCCACGAATGTCCTGTATTTGGCCTTTTTTCTTTTCATTTGGATCCCGTTTTTCGCCTCAAGTTGAATTCGGAGGACTGGTCTCCGGCATGAAGAATGAAGGTGCCGGGTTCGAGGATTGGATTGCCGTCAAAATCGGGATAGCTGAGATCCCTGTCCGGGTCGATCTGGAACACAACCTTTCTGGTTTCACCGGGCTCCAACTCGATTTTTTCGAAATGCTTGAGCTTTTTGATCGGCTGGGTGATGGACGCCTCCGAATCGGAAATAAACCAGAGCACTGCTTCCTTGCCCGCGCGCTTCCCGGTATTGGAAACCTTAACCGTTGCCCGCAGCGTTTTGGCATTCACTTTCAATTTACTGTATTTGAATTGCGTGTAGCTGAGTCCGTGGCCGAAGGGATACATGGGCGCCATGTCCAAGTCCTGGTAGGCGCCTTGCGAACCGCGGCGGGCGCGGGTGTGCATGTTGTAGTAGATCGGGATCTGCCCGACATGCCGCGGGAAGGTCATCGCCAGCTTGCCCGACGGATTCACCTGCCCCGTCAGAATCCTGGCGAGCGAAACCGAACCGCGCACACCCGGCTGCCAGATGTGCAGGATGGCATCCACCTGAGGTTCGAGCTTTTCGAGCGAGACCGGCCGTCCGCTGGAAACCACCAGCACGATTGGCTTCTTGTAGGCGGCATATTTCCCCACCAGCTCCGCACCGGGCAGCTGGATCGTGGAGCACGATGCGTTTTCGCCGCTCATCTTCTTTTTCTCACCGAGACACAGCAGGATGACATCCGCCTCCTCCGGGATATCGACTAGCTTCATTTCCTGTGGAAGCATCTGTTCCAGCCCTTCCTTGATCGACACCACATCGTTCGTGTTCCCGTGCGCCGACCAGGAGCCTAGAAGCGCTTCCCTGTCGGCGAGCATGTTGCCGACGAGCGCGATCGACTTCACCTTTTTCCCGAATGGAAGAATGTTGTCCTTGTTCTTCAGCAGCACCATCGATTCCGCCGCCAGTTCTTCGGCAATGCGCAGATATTCCGGCTTCAGGAAGCGATCCGAATCCGGCCGGCTTTCGGTGTAGGGGCGCTCGAACAATCCCAGCCTGAACTTGAGCCGC
Organism: uncultured Verrucomicrobiota bacterium; assembly: GCA_964639125.1. Taxonomy (GTDB): domain Bacteria; phylum Verrucomicrobiota; class Kiritimatiellia; order Kiritimatiellales; family Pontiellaceae; genus Pontiella. Next base: position 562 of record CAZWZW010000301.1, on the reverse strand, counting down.
AGCACCCGGCGCACCGCTTCGTCGACCGTGTCCATTGAAAGCCGCCCTTCTTTAACCAAATCCGGAATTTTGTTGTAGGCCCTGGACATCATGTCGATGTCGTTGCCTGCCTTGAGCGAGGCCTTGGCCTGTATTTTCCGATCCCTGGAAAATCCCTGGTTCTTCAATTGCTGGATGGCGTTCCAGTCGGACACCACGGCGCCGTCGAACTTCCAGCGATTGCGCAGCACTTCGTTGAGATAGAATCCGTTGCAGACGGCGGGCACGCCGTTGATGTCGTTGAAGGCACTCATAAGGGTTGCAGCCCCAGCATCAATGCCGGCCTTAAAGGGCGGCAGGTACCATTCCCACATGGCACGGTCGGAAATATCGGTATAGCTGTAGTCGCGGCCACCCTCCGATTCGGAGTAGCCGACAAAATGCTTGAGGCAGGCCGCGATGGTTCCCGGCGTCGAAAGGTCGGCACCCTGATAGCCCCGCACCGAAGCGGCACCGAAAACGGCATTGGCCAGCGGGTCTTCACCATAGCCTTCCGACACACGCCCCCAGCGCGGATCATGCG
>CAZWZW010000300.1:0-3365 GCA_964639125.1 uncultured Verrucomicrobiota bacterium | reverse complement strand
ATTGCAGTTGTATCCGGCCACCTCAATCGACAACACATTCAAACCATCCTCTGCAATGTTGCTCAAATCCAGTCGATCGACACGAAAAAAACCGTGAGGCCCCCGCGCCGGCCCGTGATGAACAAAGCGGCCGTTTAGCAGCACACGGAAAATGGTTGCTCCGGTCACGCAGAGCGCTATGGGCTGATTTTTCGATACCTTGAATTCTGCACGAAACTCGGCGTGGATATTCCTTTCCCTCTCCAGACCTTCCGGCCAGATCGGATTTGCTTTCTTAAAATAGTTCATTGGTTGCTTCTTCATTCTTTGATTGTGCTACATCCGTGGGTCCAGGGCGATTTTAACCGCCTCTCTGCCATCAAGCATGTAATCCGTAGCGATACATTCAAAGGCTTCATCCAGCCTGCTGAAAGGCACTTTATGTGTTATCAGCATCTCCAACGGGATTCTTCCGGATTCAATGATACTCATGGCACGGACAAAATGCTCAGTGCCGCTTCCCCATGTCGTGGCAAGACGTATGACCTTGCTGCAGATTTGACGAAAGGGATTGATTAGAATTTCTCCACCATCAGAGCAGTTACCAGCCTCCAGATACGTGCCGCCATGGCGAAGGTATTCCAATCCCTCGGATACGGCTTGAGGTATGCCCGCACATTCATACACAACATCCGCACCTCTGCGGCTGATTGTTTCATCCAGAACATGTTTAATGCGTTCCTCGGGATTTTTGATATCATTTATATTAATAGTGACATCGGCACCAAGCTCCCGGGCGATATTCAGCCTGTGATCGGGGCCGCCAACGGCAATAATCTTCCCTGCGCCGTAAAATCTTGCGCAGGCGATGGTGAGCAATCCAAGAGGTCCTGTGCCTTGCACGACAACGGTATCACCGATTTGCTGTTGCGCTGTCATTATCTCGTTCACCGCACAACTTAAAGGTTCAACTAAAGAAGCAGCCTCTGCGCTACACTCAGTTTTGAATACAACCTCATTAGAAGAAGGCAGATACATATATTCAGCATGCCCCCCGGTAAACCAAGGCTCCTGATAGGCTCCAAAGGACAGTGCGTTTTCACAGTTCGTTGGAACATTTCCTGTCGTACACCAGTAACAGGTACCGCAATTCATTCCCGGCCTGACCGCAATTCTGTCACCCACCTCAAGTTCTCTACCCAGATAATCCTTGGAGCGTCCGTTTCCCAATTTCGCAATTCTCCCGCAAAACTCATGCCCGTATACAATCGGACCTTTTTGTGATTTTTCCCAATGATGTACATCAGTTGCACAAATTCCTGACAGTTCAATTTGTATCAAACAGGCACCATCTTCTACGGCGGGAATCTTGTGCGTCTCAATATGAAATTTTCCACGCGCTGAATCCATCACTGCAATTTTTCCACTCTCTATCATAAAAACCTCCTCTTATAAAATCTCCGCTCAAGATCCTTCCCTTTCCATTCACATTGCTCAGTCGTGTCAGTCAGGGGGATTCTTTATCATCATCTTGCAATATTTCATAATGTGAGAGGTGCTTCCCTACACGCAATGGTTAATTGTAATTCCATCTTCACTATATTGTAAGGGTCTATCAGACGGATGTCCTCGCGCGTTACGGAGACGAGCGCGGATTTACTGAATTGATGACCTTGAATACGGACTGGTCCGTCGCGTTCGATCCCCACTGGGGACCTGCAGCACCGGTCAAATTCGACACGCTGAGTCCGTGGAATGAACATGCGGACGAAGCGATCAAATATTTTACCGGCAGTGCGGTGTATCGCAAAAGCTTCACGCTTGCGGAGATTCGCAAAGGGGCATCGCTGAAGCTTGGCCTCGGTCAGGTCGATGTGATGGCGCGGGTGAAGCTCAACGGCAAGGATTTGGGATTGCTTTGGTGCTCGCCGTTTCAGGTGGACATCAGCGGGGCGGTTAAGCCGGGGGAAAACATGCTGGAGATCGAAGTCACGAATCTTTGGATCAACCGCATGATTGATGATGCGGCGTTTCCGTATGATAAGAAAATCTATCGACAGATTCGTGACGGCCAGCCGCTTCCCGCCGACAGTCGGCGCAAGACCTTCCAGTTCGAGGTTAAGAACGTGCACCCGAAAAAGAACGATCCGCGACACGCCTCCGGCCTGATCGGTCCGGTGCGGTTGTATGCAGAAGTCGAAATAAACTCGATTCACCTGGATGCGAAATAATCCAGGTTACGGGCTGCTAGCAAGAGCAGTCAGAGGCCAGATGTCAGTCGCCAGGCTTGATTGTCAGATCGTTGCGGATTTTCGAGTTTCGCCTCCCGAGCGCAGCGACAATCAACCGACTTGTCACGGCGGAATGCAATGAAGACGGAAGGACGAAGCCAAATAGCGGGAACCGAAATGGTTCTAAGTCTCTGATCTTCAATGCCTGACCTCTGTTTGCTGACCTCCTACGTCTGAATTAAGGATCATACGGTATTGCACCTACTGATTTCAGCAGGTTACGTGGTTTCCAGAATCAGGTATAATGGACTTTTTGAAGAGATTAAGGGAAAGTATAAATTAAGTGAAACAAGTGAGAAATAAATATTACATCGCCGCCATGCTGATCTGGAGTGTTCTGTTCAGCGTAGCTTTCGCAGACAATCTGTCGCCAGCGTTCAAGCAACCGATAGAAGAGGCCAAGCCCTGGTGTTACTGGTATTGGATTGGCGGCGACATTACCGCTGAGGGGATCACCAAAGATCTGGAAAATATGGCGGAAGTCGGCATTGCCCGTGCGATGATCGGTAACGTCAATGTTGGCTTGAAAACCAATAACGGGGAGCCCCGTCCGGTAGAAGTGCTCTCACCGGAGTGGCGTGAGCTGAAAATGCATGCGCTGCGTGAGGCGAATCGGGTAGGGGTGGACATTTATTTCTTTAACTGCCCCGGCTGGAGCCAATCGGGTGGGCCGTGGATTCAACCTGAACAGTCGATGCGGCGCGTGACCTGGAGCGAGTTTAAATCCAATGGCGGCGTGTTTAAGCAGACCGTCCGTGCGAAAGGCGTGCCGGGCGTAGGGAGTCAGGATATCGCCGTGCTGGCCGTTCCAAAACTCAACGCTGTTTCGATTGAAGGCGAACGCAGGGAAAAACAATACATCTTCTCGAACAACAAGGCGTTTACCGCGCGATCCTTATCGGTAAATGGCGCATTGAAAGGCTCTTTGTTTGCCGTTCAAAATGGAACGCGCAAGTTGGTAACAAAAATCGACGTCACTGCCGCCTTTCCCAAAACGGATTTCCTTACCAAGGAACCGCAAACCATCAGCTTCCCCGACGTGAACGCATCACGTTTTGAACTCGATATTGAGTCACCCAAAGCGGCGAAAAAGAA
>CAZWZW010000299.1:0-3376 GCA_964639125.1 uncultured Verrucomicrobiota bacterium | reverse complement strand
ATTGTATTATATGATGCAGGGGGCCGCTACGGGATGTCGGGCGGTCAGATGATGTCGGATGCCTTCGGCAATATGCTGGGTACGGTCTACGATGAAAACGACGATATTCTTCAGGTTGGTACAGGTGTTGTATTTTCGGATGAAAACGGTCTTGCCATTATAAAAAACCTGCCGCAGGGCAAGTATGGCGTACAGGTTGTGCCGCCCGCCGGTGAGGGATGGAACCAAACCTCAACGATTGAAGGGAGCAAAACAATCGACGCCTGGGTTAAACCCAATGAGCCGCAGTTTTTTGTGGAATTCGGCCCTCCGAGTTGGCACACCTTTTTTGGTTTTACCAAAGAAACCAACGATGTGTCCGTACTCGACGGAACAGGATCGATCAGTGGACAAGTGGTTGTTCGTCACTCCGCCCGACCGCCGGACTTTACGGTTTATGGCGGAGCACCGTTTCCCGGGGCATGGGTCAGCTTGAATGATGCTTCCGGAAAAGGAATCTATACCGGACCCTGCGATGAGAATAGCCAGTTCAGCATAACCAACGTTCCCGCCGGAATCTATCAACTGGTGGTCTGGGATGAGAACCTTGATATTCTCATTGACCTTTCTTCTGTAGCGGTTGGCGATGGAGAGAATGTCGCTCTTGGGGAAGTGCCGGTATTTGGCTGGTTTGGTCGATTGGAAAATCACGTCTTTAACGATCTCAATGAAAATGGGTTCCGCGATCCGGGTGAGCCGCCGATTCCCGGACAGGCGATCAATCTGCGGTTTCGCGATGGCACCGTTTATCAATCCGTCCCAACCGATGGAGAAGGGTTTGTTCCGTTTGAGGAAGTCTTCCCGTTTTTCCATTGGTTGACGGCCGAAGTGGATTTTGCGCGGTTCAAACCCACGGGCGTAACCATCGTTACGGATGAGGGTGGGGCCGTACTTCCGGACAACGGCTGGGACTATCCCTCCCGCGGTATTCTGACCCCGCAGCCCCAGTTTGAGGCCGATGGCATTACACCGAGCATAAACCCGAACACATCCAACAACCTCGCGCGAACAGAAACAGGGCCGGTGCTGACAGAAGCTTTTCAGCTTTTTGCCGGACAGACCACGGTGATGGAGTGGGGGAAAAGTACGTATGATCGGGTCGATACCGATAATGCACCATTCGGTAATTTCCCGGGAGTGGAAGATGTTGACCAGAATGGCAACGGCGAATTCGATTCGGACAACGGCGGTATTGCAGGCATTATTTACTACAGTACCACCCGGGCCGAAGAGGACCCGCGCTTTGCGGTCGGTGAACCATGGGAACCTGGTGTTCCGCGTGTTCAGGTAAACTTGTATGCTGACTTTGATAATGACCGGGAGATTGATGACCTTGATGGGGATCTGGCGGTAACCCTCGCGGATGTCGATAATTATCCATTCGGAAACTTTCCCGGAGCGGAGGATATCGACCGGAACACCAACACGGTTTTTGATCTCGGCGATGCGATGAATGTTACAACCTCGGATAGCTGGGACGACAACCTTCCTGAAAATGCCCAAGGTGAAGTGAATGCCGCTCCTCATGGGGCGACCCCGGACGCTTTTGACGGTCTGCCGAATTATAACCAGACCCTTTCCGGATTGTTTGATGGGGGATATGCCTTCAGTAGTTATATGGATGATGGTGTTGAAATCCCTTATTTGCCGACCGGCACTTACATTATTGAAGCCGTTGCGCCTCCCGGTTATGAATACGTTAAGGAAGAAGATAAGAACGTTGATTTTGGTGATGAATATGACCCCGCTCCCTTCCTACTGCCGCCGATTTCGGTGGGTGACGACCACCTGGTACCCGCAGAACTGACGTTGTTTCCCGGAATTGCCGCCCCGTTTGCCGGCGAGCTGCGACCCTTGCCTGATCGCAAACAGGTTTTGTTGCAATCCGGTAAAAATGCGGCCTGCGATTTTTTCCTTTTCACCCCCGTTCCGGTGTGTGCGCAGATCGTCGGAATCATCGGGAATGATCTCGCCAACGAATTCAACCCTGTGTCGCCGGTTTTTGGCGAAAAATACACGCCTCCCTGGGTGCCCATCTCCATTCGCGACTGGACGGGTCGGGAAATCGCCCGGACGTATTCCGATGAATTTGGAGCGTATAATGCGCTGGTCCCATCCACCTATACCGCCAATGTTCCCCATCCAAGCGGGGTGTCTCCGAATATGCTGACCGTTCGATTGAACGACCCCGGACCGATTCTGGACACCGATACGAATTCGGCCACCTTCGGACAAATGATTCAAGATCCGTATTTTAATCGGAGTTATAGTCAGTTTCCCTACACGTTGCAGTATATGCCGGGTACCGTTACCTACCTTGATACCCCGGTGCTGCCGACCGCGGCGTTTGTCGGGCAAGGACAGTTTCCGCTGGATTGTGAAGTGCCGGATGGAACGCCTGTGGTTTCACTGGTACATGGCTCTGTTCTCGCTCCCTATGTTTCATCCCCGGGACAGACGATCTCCATCCTTTCCGCCGGTTTGCGGGAAGTGCTCAATCCGCTCTACGGCTCAACCAATTCCGAACCACGAACGATCATCCGTGACTATGGTTTCGGGAATTCACCCGGCACCGTTACCCTGGGTGGTGTTCCGCTCACCAATATATCCTGGAACAACACCTATATCACCGCCACGGTTCCTGCAGGCGCCCAAACCGGGCAGCTGACGGTCCGTGCCTCATGCGGTCTCGAGTCTCCCCTTGGTGTAACGGTTACGGTTGGGCCGATTGAAGGTACTGTTCGCATGGTGTCGCCCTCCACAAACAGTGTGGACACGCCGATTCAGGATGCCATTGATCTAGCCGACCCAGGTGACTTGATTCTCGTCACCGCCGGTACGTACACCGAACCGGTGGTCATGTGGAAGCCGGTCCAGCTTCAAGGCAGCGGGGCATTTTCGACGATCATTGATTCCGTGAAAACACCGGCCGAATCGGTGGCGGCATGGCAGGAAAAAGTTGAGAGTCTCGTGCAATCCGGCCTCATCGACCTGTTGCCGGGGCAGACTATCAACATTCTCGGTGGTGCTCCGGAGCTGTTTCCTCTCGATGGTAGCGCGGGGATCAGCGTGTTCGGCAGCAATGTCTCGCAAGGGGATGGTGGATTCGGGGAAAGTCCGCGTGCAAGGATTGACGGGTTGACGGTTATGGGATCGGATCAGGCTGGTGGTATTTTTGCCAACGGCTACTGCCGCTATCTCGAAATTGGCAACAATCTGATTTCCGGAAACCAGGGGGCATCCGGTGGCGGAATTATTATCGGACACCCGGCCCTGCTCTCACATGACAACACACAGTATGAGCACAGCCGGAACGACCACATCCGTATTCACCATA
>CAZWZW010000298.1:0-3433 GCA_964639125.1 uncultured Verrucomicrobiota bacterium | reverse complement strand
GTTGGAAGAATACGGAAGGGAAAAAAGAAATGACCTCCGGCTCTTCCCCTTTAGCGAAGTTTTACGGTGCGGGTGACCGCACCTGAATATCAAAGTCAAAAGGAGACGATTAATGAAAAAACAATTAACAGTTGCAACGGCCATGCTTGCGGCCAGCCTGAGTGCTCAGGCAATCACCAATATAGTGTCGGGTGATATCGCCACGTCCACCGTGTGGACATCCGACAATATATATACACTGACCAATCAGGTCTTTGTTCTTCCGGGCGCCAGCCTGAAGATTGAAGCCGGTACGAAAGTGATGAGCGATCAGGGTTCCCTCGCGGTTACCCGCGGCGCTCAGATCTTCATTCTTGGAACTAAAAATAATCCGGTCATCATGACCTCGACCAGCGACGATCTGGTGCACTATCGTGCATCGGCATTGGAATGGGGAAACCTCACGTTGATGGGTAATGCCCTGATTGCAGCCACGACCGACGGTACAGGAACCGGCCAGCCGGATGGTACCGATGATGCTCCGATGGAAGGTCTTACAGCGGCTTATCCGGGTGATCCAAATGTGCGCTATGGCGGCAACAACGACGACGACGACTCCGGAACGATCCAATATTGCTCCTTCCGCTATGGCGGTAAGGTGCTGGGTCTTGGCAATGAGCTGAACGGACTTTCCATGGGCGGTATCGGACGCGGCACGGATGTCAACCATGTTGAAATCATGAACAACGTCGATGACGGCATCGAAACCTGGGGAGGTACCGTTAACTACAAGTATATCTCCATCTGGAACATTGGCGACGACAGCTTCGACCTCGACCAGGGCTGGCGGGGCAAGGCCCAGTTCGGACTGCTGGTTCAGGGCTATAGTCTGGATGCCAAGCAGGGTTCCGGTGTAGGCGATAACTGTATGGAAATGGATGGGGCGGAAGTTGCTTCTGCTCAGCCGGTCGGCAGCTCGCAGTTTTACAACTTCACCGTTATTGGGCAACCCGGCGATTTCAACCCCGGCGGCGATCAGGGTTCGGAGTGGCGCGACGGAATGCGGGCTCAGATCCGTAACACCATCTTCATGGATATGGGGGGCAAAACCTTCAAAAATGCCATTTCTGACGGCGAGCACGGAACGATGGGCTACGGGATCAATGGCGTTCCTACGCTACAGTCCCTTTTTGCAACGGCCTACAACAGCTACCCGAGCAACACCGCCGGTGTTGATCCGGCGGTCCTTTACCCGGTCTTCTTCGATGGCAACATGGCTGAACTCAAGAGTTGCGTCTTCTACAACACGGAAACGGCCTCCATCACCGATCCGGCTTACGACATTATGAATGCGAGCAATCAAAATACGATTGCGGCTTCCATGCCGATTAAGGGCATCGAGCGGGGTGCTACCGTAAGCCTGTTCGGCAACACGCTGGACATTATGCCGGTTACCAACCTGAACCCCTGTGCGGCCAACGATGCGCTGACCACTGCGATGGTTGCGCCTAACGACGGTTTCTATACGCCTGCTCCGTACAAGGGTGCCTTCAGCGCGAACTACAACTGGCTGGCCGGCTGGACGGCTGCGGATGCGTACGGCATGACCGACACCAGCATGAATGGAACGACTGTGCCTTCCTCCTCGCTGGGTACCGGCGCGGTGGTTTCCTTCCTGTCCGATGCCGGTGTGAGCTACGACGTGCAGGCCTCCACCGATCTGACCGGTCCGTGGGCCGTAGTCGAAACCGTGGTGGGTGATGGTTCGGTAATCGACTATGTCGATTCGAATCTGCCGGCGGCAAAATTCTACCGGGTGGTTTTCACTCCGTAAGCACGCAGGTCTGAAAAAAATCAAATAAGGGTGGCAGGGCGATCCCTGCCACCACTTTTTGGTCAGACGCCAAAAGTTAGTACTTTGTTGGAGAACGGTTAATGAAAGTAATAAACGGTATCGCTGCGGGTATACTGGTTCTGTTAGGACTCACCTCGGCCTACGCAAAAAATCCTGCAGCACCCCTGGATTCAGCACGGTTGTTGGACCTGGGCTATTCCGCTGTTTCGGAAATGCCGCTGGATCCCCATATCAAGAATCGGTCGAGAGAACAGTATAAGGTGGTTGGCACAGCATTGACGCTGGATCGGCCCGATCTGGCCGACCGCTATGCGCAGGGAATTGCCTACTGGCAGCAGGGGGCTGCTCTGGCCGATCTGGCGTTGTATTATATTGAAAAGGGCGATGAGGACGAGGGGCGCAATACCCTAGGGAAGGCGGAATCGTGGTTGAAAAATAGCGATAGGACCTATCGGCAGGAACAGGCTGAGCAGGCCTGGCGGCTTTCGCGGGTTGGTATCCGGATTGCGATGGCGTATACGGCCCTTTCCGAAGACGAGAAGGTCGCCGAAATCATGCCTCAGGTGGGCAAGGACGATGCTCCGCGTTTGCTGCAGTATAAGATTTCGAAAACGAATACGAACACCTTTGAACAATCGGAGGCCCTGCTTTCTTCCCTGGCGGATATGGGGGAATACGAGGCCTTGAAAAGTGCGGCCGACGGCTTTGCTGAACTCTATCGCCTTTTTTACGAAAATGAAACAAGCCGTAAACGGGTCGAGAAAAAAATTGAAGGGTACCGCCCGAAACTCCCGTATCTTTTTCAGATCGATTTACTGGTGAGGCTTGGCGACATTGCGCTGGAAAACAGGGATCTTGACCAGGCCCGGATCTATGCCGATGAAGCGGCGGATCTTCTCCAAAAAAGAAACAGCCCACCGCGCTTTCACATTCCCCGAATGGCGGGAATCGCCGCATTGCGCTGGAAGGCCGGCGACGTCGAAACGGCGCAACAGGATTTGACGGAAAGTCTGCGACTGTTCGCGGAAAAACGGAAAACCATCATCAACATGGATCGGGCCGGCATTCTGTGCGCAGTCGCCGAGGCCTATGCCGATAATGGAAAGAAAGAAGAGGCCCTTTCGATTTATTCGCGCGCGCTTGCTGAAGGCGAAATCAACCCCAACTCACGCCCCCGGGCAACAGACTTGAGTTTGGTCTGCCGGTCCATGGCGTTGCACGGAGTTCAGCCGTCAGCAGAGGTTTTACAGACGCTGGAAGAAATGAAGAGCAAGCTGGGGGATCCGTGGTGAGAAGGTTGGTTTGCTGGTTGTTGCTTGCTATCGGGCTGAGTTCTGCAGGGTCATTTGCTCAAATGGGCGGTATCCGCGGGGTCGTGATGGATTCGGACTTCGAGGTTCCGTTGCCGGGCGTTAAGGTTCAGGTTTCCGAAACGGGGGTGGAATCCATTACGGGGAATGGCGGGGACTATGTTTTTGAAAATATGGAACCCGGGAGCTATTCCCTCATGTTCCGCAAGGACGGCTACCTCCGTGTTACGAAGATGGAGGTTGTGGTGACCTCCGGTCAGCTTGCGGATGTTGATGCGGCGATGGCGGG
>CAZWZW010000297.1:0-3441 GCA_964639125.1 uncultured Verrucomicrobiota bacterium | reverse complement strand
CGACCGGAGATCAGCGAGGCCGCTACCCCTCCACCATAAAAAACCCAGAAGAACCTATTTCGGCCTAAAGAATACGCTGCGATCTCCGCGTCTCTGCGAGGTATAAAAACCTAAACACAATAGGCGGTTTGGGGTCTAATCCATTGAGGGAGGTGGTAAATATGAAATTTCATATGTCAAATATGCGTACGGCTGGACCGGCTGCCCATCCACACTTGCATTCGTTCTTTCACAGAACCCATGAGCGCACGATTGTGAAAAGCTGGACAGCAAACCACCTTACGTTGACATCACTGGCAATAACCTGCCTGATCGCCTGCATGGTGGCTGGTTTTCTGATCCTGTTCCAGTCCTATCAGATGACCGGAATCTGGCCGCTCTTCGGTAGATAAACGCACGGAGAATCCTTATCGGAAACGATGTTGGACGGTGTGGCAGGCGGGGGGTGTTTTTAGCAGAACCATGTAGGCTCCTTTTCCTTGTAACGTGGCGGCTTCGCGTGCGATCAAATTTTCACGGGCGACTATTCATGACTCAGCCGAGGGTTTTTGAGTAGGCAGGATTATTCCTCTCAAAAACGCTTTGCGGTTGATTTGGAACCGCGCAGCAGTACTATGCTTCGAATGGTCAGGATCTTGCGCATAAACCCACAGCAACCGGAAGCCAACCTGCTGGAACAGGCCAGCGAAACACTGGCCGCCGGTGGGCTGGTTATCGTACCGACGGAAACGGTCTACGGCATTGCCTGCAACCCCGCCGTGCCCGGGGCCATGGAAAAGCTTCTTGCCGCCAAGGGGCGCGAGGGCGACAAACCCATTGCCCGCCTTGCGGCCCACGCAGACCAGGCCAGGGCCGCCGCAACGAATTGGAGCGCCGGACTTCAGGCCCTTTCCTCCAACTATTGGCCGGGGCCATTGACCATCGTACTGGAAACCGCAGAGGGATGGACCGGCTACCGCGTGCCGGACCATGCCGTGGCCATCGGTTTGGCGGAAGCCTGCGGGTGCTCGCTGGCGCTGACCAGCGCCAACCTTAGCGGCGAGCCCGACTCCAAAACCGCGGAAGAGGCCGGGGCCGCGGTCGAGGCTGACCTGATTCTGAACAGCGGCCCCGCCGCTGAGCAGGCCATCCCCAGCACCGTGGTTAAGGTTTCCGGCCAACAGATTGAGTGCCTGAGGGAAGGCGCCCTGCCTTTCAGCGAAGTGGAGCAAGTGTTCCGGAAAGGATTGGAATCGTGAAAACCGTCTTGTTTATCTGTACAGGAAACACCTGCCGCAGCCCCATGGCCGAGGCCCTTTTCAACCACCGCATCGGAACCAATACCGAGTGGACCGCCACCTCCGCAGGCATCTATGCCGCCCGGGGATCGGCCGCCAGCCGCAATGCGGTTGAGGCCATGCAGGAGCTGGACATAGAGCTCAACGGGCATCTCAGTAAACCGCTTACCGCAGAACTGGTTGACGCGGCCGACCTCATCGTACCCATGACGGCGGCGCATCGGTTCCACATCCTTCAGGACTTTCCCGAGGTTGGAAATAAAGTTTGCTTGATTAAGTCGTTCGGAACCACAAAAGTGCCCGCCGATATTTCCGATCCGTTTGGCGGATCACTCGAAATTTACAAAAAAACCCGGAATGAGATTGATCAGGCACTATCCGACCTGATTCTTTTTCTCCTTGCGGGAACAGAGGAAGAAAAGGACCGTTTATGAAAATTGCAATCAGCTCGGATCATGGGGGCTACAAACTGAAAACCAGCCTCGTGAAACTTCTTGAAGACAAGGACATCACCGTCGAGGACCTCGGTTGCGAGGGCCCCGAAGCGGTCGACTACTCTGATTATGCTGCGGCGGTCGCCGAACAGGTTTCCAGCGCAACCGTCGACCAGGGCCTCATTGTCTGCACCACCGGCATCGGCGTGAGCATTACCGCCAATAAATTTCCCCGGGTTCGGGCGGCACTCTGCTACCAGCCCGAAGCCGCCGCACTGGCCCGCCAGCACAACAACGCCAACGTACTCTGCCTCAGCGGAAAGTTTTCGTCCGAAACCGAAGCGTCCGACATTCTCGACGCCTGGCTGGGCGCAGAATTCGAAGGCGGTCGCCACGAACGCCGTGTCAACAAAATCCGGGACTATGCCTGCGAAAGCGCCGGCACCATTTCCGTATACGAAACCGACCCGGAAATCTATGCCCTGATCAAGGCGGAAGACAAGCGCCAGAAGGAAAACCTCGAGCTGATTGCCTCGGAAAACATTGTGAGCAAAGCTGTACGTGAAGTGCAGGGCTCGCGCATGACCAATAAATATGCCGAAGGCTATCCGGCCAAGCGCTGGTATAACGGCTGCGAATGGGTCGACGAAGCCGAACGCCTGGCCATCGACCGGGCCAAGGAAATCTTCGGCGCAGAACACGCCAACGTCCAGCCGCATTGCGGCAGCGGCGCCAACATGGGCGTCTACTATGCCATGCTCAACCCCGGCGATACCATTCTGGCCATGAGCCTCGCGGAAGGCGGACACCTTACCCACGGCCATCCGATGAACTTTTCAGGACGCTTCTTCAATGTGGTCCCCTATGGGGTGGATCAGGAAACGGAACAGATTGACTATGATCAGCTCCAGAAGCTGGCCGACGAGCACAAACCGAAAATGATCGTTGCGGGGGCCAGTGCCTATTCGCGCATCATCGACTTCAAAAAACTGCGCAAGACCGCCGACAGCGTCGGGGCCTACCTGATGGTCGACATGGCGCATATTGCCGGTCTTGTGGCTGCAGGCTGCCACCCGAATCCGGTTCCGCACGCCGATTTTGTTACCACTACCACCCACAAAACCCTGCGCGGCCCCCGGGGCGGCATGATTCTCTGCAGCGAAAAATTTGCGGCCGATATCGACAAGCAGGTTTTCCCGGGCATTCAGGGCGGACCGCTGATGCATACCATCGCAGCCAAGGCCGTCTGCTTCCACGAAGCCCTGCAGCCGGCCTTCAAGCAGTATCAGCAACAGGTGGTCAAGAATGCACAGGCACTGGCTGGCGCACTTGAAGACGACGACATCCGCCTGGTTTCGGGCGGAACCGACAACCACCTGATGCTCGTCGACCTGACGGGTGCCAATATTACGGGCAAGGATGCGGCCATTGCGCTGGACAAGGCGGCGATTACCGTCAACAAAAACGGGATTCCTTTCGACAAGAAGAGCCCGTTCGTCACCTCCGGCATCCGCATCGGAAGCCCAGCGGTTACCACACGCGGCATGAAGGAACCGGAAATGGAAAAGATTGCCGGATTCATCAAGCGAGTGCTCCGCAATGCGGATAACGATGCCGCCCTGGCCCAGGTTCGGGAAGAAGTGCTGGCGCTTACGGCTGAGTTTCCGATTCCATAAGCCTAGATCCGGGAATGGAAATGAAGGAAACGGTGTTTTGTATAGTGATATCAG
>CAZWZW010000296.1:0-3451 GCA_964639125.1 uncultured Verrucomicrobiota bacterium | reverse complement strand
TGCATTTCGCTCGGGGCGCGAATGGTGCGACAGCCTGAGGAATACCCATGGTCGAGTTATCGACAACTAATCGGATCGGGTGTCGCCAGGATGCTGCTTACGAATCCGGCGTGCTACCGAGAATTGGGTCTGGACGAGAATGGTAGGCGCCAACAATACCGCAGGTACGTCGCAGCCGATGACAAGGCGGATGAACTTGAATTGATTCGCACCGCCGTGAACCGGAATCAAATGACCGGAAGCGACCGGTTCAGGGCAGAGATCGAGCGAAAGCTAAAGAGGCGCATCAGTGATCGAGGGCCGGGCCGACCGCCGAAACGAGAGCCTTCGGTGCGATCAAATGATTAGGTTTCTAATCAACGTGACACTTTCTCCTTTTCTCCAACCCGGCACTTGCTTCGTGGTTGGCCGTGGACCGATGCGAGGGCCTGCGCTGGCCAGATGAGAATGATTCCAGAAACGTTTTCCGCGGATACGTTTTGGGAGAAATAAACCTGGCACCTTTAGATCAAAGAAGGATTTCTCGTACCGACGTGAAGTGGTCCAGGTCTCTCGGCTGAAAGATGTAATTTTCGAAGACCTTCTTGTTGAGTTCGACCCCGAGGCCAGGTTTCCTCGGTAGTTCGAACTCCCCGTTCTTCAGGACCAGGGGTTCCACCAGCACGTCCTCGCGTTCGGGAACCGGGATGTATTCCAGCATCAGAAAGTTCGGCATGCAGGCTGCGGCATGGATTGAAGCTGCGGTGCATACCGGGCCGTTGCAGTTGTGCGGTACGACGGGGCAATAGTAGGCTTCCGCCATCATCGCGATCTTGCGTAGTTCGTTCATGCCGCCGGTGTAGATGGCATCGGGTTGGATATAGTCGCAGCAGTACTTTTCCAGAAGCTCACGGAACTGAAAACGTGCCACATAACGTTCCCCTGTGGCGATCGGCGTTTTGGTGCTGCGCTTCAACTCCACATACGCATCCAGGTTTTCCGGCGGCAGGGGTTCTTCCATGAAGAGGAGGTCGTATTCCTCAAAACGCTGGGCCAGGCGTCTGGCCTGTGGCAGGTCGAAGCGGCCATGGGCGTCGACCATCAGTTTGATGTCCGGCCCAACCGCTTCACGGACCTGGCGGACGCATTCGATGGCGACATTTTCCTGCTCCTTCGTCATCGAGTGCGCGGCATAGCCAAAGGGACTCCACTTCAGAGCCTTGAATCCCTTTTCCACAGCCCTGGCTGCGCTTTCCGCATATTCCGAGACTCGGGTCGGCCCCATCCTGGTCTTCATGAACCAGTAATTGCCGTAGCAGGGAACCGTATCCCGATAAGGGCCGCCAAAAAGCTCATAGCAGGGTACGCCGAGCAGCTTGCCTTTGATGTCCCAGCACGCGATTTCAATGGCACTCAAAGCGACGTTGACCAGCAAATCCGAACGCAGGAACTGCCCCCGGTATCTGTCTTCCCACAAGAATTCAATGGCACGCGGATCTTTGCCGATCACGGTTCTCTTGTAGTCCTCGATCAGGGTCACCATAGTTTTTTCGAAAGGCTCGATGGTCGCCTCTCCAACGCCGACAAGGCCTTGATCCGTCTCGACTTCAATAAAAACCCAGTTTCGGCGATGAGCTTCTACGAGATACGTTTTGATGTCAGTGATCTTGATTTTCCTACTCCTTTGGAAAGTGCGCTTACGGCGATGGGTCGGAATTCCTTGCCTGGATGCTACTGTTTGATGCGTTCACGACGGCAGCACGATACCGCCTGAATCCGGCAATCCTCCTCCCTGGAGAGCTTGTGGTCTTCGGGATTCAGTTTTTTCAACGCTGCCTGAAAGTCCCCCCATTCGGGGATGCCCCGGAAGTCGACAAAGCGGGGGATGCTTTGCGTTAGAACGTGTCCCAAATTTCATAACCGTCTGAAAGATTGCCTTCTGCATCGAATTCAAGCTCTGCGGGTTCCTCGATCAGGGTGTAATCCGGCAAGTCCATGATGCGCTCGAGCACATCCGGGGAAACGAGGAGTTGATCCAAGCTCAGCGTATCCCTGATGCGGACCAGCAGCGGCGGTTCATCAAAGGTGTTGCCTTTCAGCAAGGCCATGCACATCGCGCCATAGTCGTTGGGCATCACCGGCGGAAGCGACACGTCCTTGACGGTCGCAGGATCGGTAAGCCCGTTGAGGTAGGTGGTTTCGAAATGGATCTGGTCGTACAGATGCCGTGTCACATAGTCTGCCGCCCCCATGCCGGTTGCGTTTCCGTGCGCTTCCTCCGTCAAATTCAGAACAGCCAGTCCTTTGACATTCACGTCGCCGGTGCGATCCGTCAGAAAACGTCCAGTGATGTTGGGGTCCATACCTGGTCCGGCGATGTTTTTTCCCATGTAGTCGACGACGAGGGCATGCAGCACCTTGAGAGGCAGGTCCGGCATGCACTTCTTGGCATAAGGCAGAATTTCTGCTTCCCGTTCAATGAGTTTCTCCCGTGGGACGCACTCGAGAAGGGCGGTGCCGTGGGTGGCATTCTCCACAATGGCCAATGCGCCGATAATCTGAGTCATGTTTTCAAGAGCCACCTTTGCCACACCGGCCATGATTTCCGGGAAAAAGGCATAACCGAGTCTGTGGCAGGGTTCGGCAGCTAGATGCTTGCCGCAGCCGATGCTCAGCATTTTACAGAATCCCGACTCGTGCCTGGCGACAAAACCGGGGTGAGGCTTGATGCGGGAAAGGAAAAAAACGGAGTCGGCCTGGTGTGCGGTGGGATCAAAATAGACCTTGAGATCCTGGCTGACGCCGCCTTGATAAACACCGATCTGGACCGCATTCATGTCGGATTTGATGGGGCATCCGGCACTTTCTTCGGTAACGCCGAGCGCGGCCAGCAACTGGACCTGTCCTTCGCTGGTGCCGCCGCCGTGACTTCCCATGGCCGGAAAAATGAATGGATCGGCGTCGCGAGCCTTGAACCAATCGATCACCGTCCGTACGATTTCGGGGAGATGGATGATGCCTCGGGAGCCAACGCCAACTGCCACAGAACCGCCTTGTGTCAATCGATTGGCGATTCCCGACTGATCCATGGTCTTTTGGACGGTTCCGGCAATGTCCATGATAGAATCAACCATGAACTTCCGCTGCACCTTGGCCAGCTTAGGCAACTGCACGTTTCGGTAGATGTATTCCATGCCCATGACGTTCCCTCTGGACAAGCCGCGAATTTTCTCGAGTGTTGGTGTGCCAATCCGAAAGCCTGAAAAACGGTACTGCCGGGTTTTCCTTCAATCTATTGATATCACCAACCCGTGGGGACTTTGAAGCCAAATCTAAAATGTCCTTTCTGCACCCTGCCCCGGGGGCGGATCCTTCATGAGAACAGGCTAGCACTGGCCTTCCACGACGGCTATCCGGTCACGGTGGGAGGGGGGTTAGGGAGGATAACCGCACTTTTCGTCTAATGTTGAGC
>CAZWZW010000295.1:0-3505 GCA_964639125.1 uncultured Verrucomicrobiota bacterium | reverse complement strand
GCATGCGAGCAGATAATTTCATCATTTCCACTGCCGTCGTCCTTGATGGAGTAGACCATACCGCCCACGCCGCCGCCCATGCCTTCGCCTCGGATGAATTCGGTTTTGAGAGCGAGGGCTGGATGAGGCATTGTCTTCCAAACAGGTTCATACTCCTGAATAGAGAGACCCCCGTCAAAGACGCAGTACATGTGGGGTGCATCCGGCGTTGAGCGATAGTAGCGACGTGAACGGTAGTCATATTCGAAGATATGGGTTACCGCCGTTCCATTGAGCGCAGTGGCCACCAAACGATTGTCCTCATCATACGTGTAGGACGACGAGGACGTCGTCCCTCCAACGGTGACGGATTTGTTGGTGCGTGCGCCGTTGGCGTCGTATGCATACACAACATTGGTGGGACCGTCGCCCCAGCCGGTCATCTGGTTTAGGGCGTTGTTGGTGTAGAGCGTCGTGGCAGGCGAGCCGCCTGCGATACTGACGGTTTTGGAGAGCCGGTTGTCGGCGTGGTCCCATGCGTAAGACGTGGCGTTCGTGGCAGGCGAGACGCCTGCGGTACATACGGTTTCAGAAAACTCTGCTCCACTTCACCATCCTCCAACGCCCGATCATTCGCATACAGACCGATGGATTTATCCGTGATGCCTACGATCTGGCCGAGGTCATAAAAAAAACAACCGGCTCAAGAAGCCCTACAGCGGGCGAATTTTTCTCGTAGCAGAAAACACCCCCCCCCTGATTGCGCTAAAAACCGGTTCTTCGAATATTCTTATGACAGCCATGCAGTAGCTATTTTTTTGACAGGATGATCAGGAATTACAGGATGCTCTCCAGAGAATCCTGTTCAATCGCAGCCGAAAGAGTTCCTGCCGGGGATAGGCTGTGCTCAAGTGTAAGCGGACGCGTCCGTGACGTCGTCTGTGGCCCCGACGGGGCCATTTATGTGGTCCTCAACAGTCCCGGCATCATCCTGCGCCTGACTCCAAAGATGGACTAGGCCGAACGCTCTTCAGATAATTTGAACCACTAAAGTTAAAACCTTTGCGCCCGGCGGTTTTGTCTCTATGATTTGTTCATCATGCAAATTGGAATTTCAACCTTTGTCATGCAAGGCGGCACATCGGGCGTTGCGGCCTACATTCGCAATTTGGTCCAAGGCCTCCAGCACGAAGACCGCGACAACACATACGAACTGTTGATGGCCCGGAACGAAGCGGATCTGATTCCGCTCAACAACCCAAACTTTATCAAACGGCTTTATACGCCGTTTATCAACCGGCCCGTGGTCAACCTTGCATGGCATAACATAGGACTGCCGCAGCACAACTATGACCTGTTGCATATTCCAAGCTATCGGCGGATTCCGCTGCTGAAACGCACAAAAGTGGTGGCCACCGTCCACGATCTGGCCCCCTTTTCGGTGGATGCAAAATATGACCGGGCGCGCATGTTCTTTAACCGCCGGATTGTGCCGGACATGATTCGCAGGGCCGACCATGTGATTGCGGTCAGCGAGCATACAAAACATGATTTGGTTCGGTTGACCGGCTATCCGGAGGGCAAGATTTCGATGATCTACTCCGGTATCGATCACGATCTGTTTCGGCCCCATCCCAAAGTCGATGCGCAGGCACGACTGGCGGAATTGCATGGATTGAACAAACCGTTTTTTATTTATGTTTCGCGGCTGGAACATCCAGCCAAAAATCACGTCCGGCTGATTGAAGCTTTCGAACGGTTCAAGCTGGAGAACGACAGCGCACACCAACTGGTGCTTGCCGGCGCAGACTGGAACGGTACAGATGTGATTCGAGAGAGAGCGAAGGAAAGCCCCGTAAAGGATGATATTATTTTTCTCGGCTTTGTTGAAGCGAACACGCTCCCCCTGCTTTATAGCGCTTGCGACCTGACGGTCTACCCGTCGCTGTTCGAAGGCTTTGGTTTTCCGATTCTGGAAGCGCTGGCGTGCGGTGCACCGACTCTTTGTTCCAACACGTCGTCGATGAAGGAGATCGCCGGAAACATTGTACCGGTTTTTGACCCCGGTCAACCGGAGGAAATATTTAAAGCCATGGAAGATGCCGCAGCAAAAGGCTCCGATGCCGAGACGAGAGCTCGCGGTATGGAATATGCGCACACTTTTGAATGGGGAAAAACGGCCCGGCAGGTCATGGCGGTCTATGAATCGTTGATCTGAATAGTTGTATGAATCCGACCTCCAAAACCATCCTGACGGTGATTGCCGGGGCCCTGCTGACAGTCGGGCTGATCTTCGGCGTGGCCAACTGGGGAGCCCCCGGAAAAATCACGCTGACCCCGACTGAAAAGCAATGGCTTTCCGAGCATTCAAATACGATCCGCATCGCCCCGCTTCCCGACTCGCCTCCCATTGATTTTTTCGGAAAGGATGGCACCCCAAGGGGGTTGGCATCGGATTATGTCCGGCTGATTGAACAGCAGCTCGGCATCCACTTCTCCATTGTACAATGCAAGAGCTGGAAGGAAATTCTCGAGAAACTAAAAGCCAAAGAGGTGGATGTGGTCAGCTCCATCCAAAACACGGCGGATCGCCGGGAGTTTCTTCGGTTTACCCAACCCTATCTGGAAATACCAACGGTTATTCTAACGCGAAAAGATGTTCATAAAATCGGCTCCATCGAAAAGATGGCAGGAATGCGTATTGCAATCGTGGAGGGCTCGGCAACCCACGATTATTTGGCGCGGGTGTATCCCCATTACCGTTTTATTCCCATCAAAGATGTCCGCTCCGGTTTCGACATGGTTTCCTTCCGGGATGTTGACGCCATGGTGACCGACCTTGGCGTGGCATCCTACTACATTGAAAAAAGAGGTATCGGTAATTTGCGCGTTAACGGCGACATCGATTATCCGTGGAAACTATGCTTTGCCTCCCGCAAGGACTGGCCCATCCTGAGCTCGATACTCGACAAGGCACTGGCCAATCTATCCCCGCAGCAACACCATAATATTCGGCGCGAGTGGATCACGCTGAACGATGCACTGATCATTCCGCGCGACCGTTATCTGAAAATCATTGGCCTGGTTCTACTGCTCACCCTGCTGACGGTTTATGGAATCATGATCCGGAACCGCTACCTAAAAAAGCAGGTCACGCATCATTCGCAGGAACTGGGCCGTGTTCAGGAGAGCCATGATCAGGCCACCGAGGCGCTGGGCGTAAGCGAAGAGCGCTTCCGGGCCATGATTGAATCGTCCGGCGATATAATCTGGGAAATGGATCCGTACGGCAACTATACCTATGTCAGCCCGCGCGTGCAGGACATCCTCGGCTTTGCCCCCCTCCATCTGGTTGGACGGAGCGTATTTTCGCTGATGGTTCAGTCAGATGCCTCTTCTGCGATGCAACACCTTCGCAAGGCCACGGTGGGAACCACGATGGATTGCGAAATCAACACCTATACCCACCGGAACGGGCAGAAGATAACGCTCGAAACCCGTGGAGCGGCATTCGCCGACCCTCTCG
>CAZWZW010000294.1:0-3525 GCA_964639125.1 uncultured Verrucomicrobiota bacterium | reverse complement strand
ATGGCTGGTTCCCATACGGACGATTGTGTTTTGCAAATTGGTTCAATCTTCATATTTCATTCTCCTCCACGGTTGCGTCCAGCAGCGAGAAGTCGACGCGAGTACGCTCAAGGATCGCACGCCGTGAAGCTTCATTGCGCGCAAGTTGATTCGCGCCTTTCTCAAGTAGATGCTCGATGGTTTCGTCGCCGTCGAGCCGGTTGGCGAGTATGGCGTCCAAAATGGCGACGTCTCTTGCCAGGTTCGTCCGGTCGTCAAGAATCTGGGCCGCACCCGCGCCCTCTTTGCCGTTTTTATCGATAACCGTGACCTGGGCGCGGGACAGGGGAGTTTCCCCAATGTAGTAGGGTTCCGCCAAGGCCCCGTCGCGCAATTGCAGGAGCGCCAGACCCGACTGGGGCAGGGCCTGATCATCGACCCGGCACAGCTCCGTAAGGGTTTGCACAACTTCTTTAATTTGTTGCGGCGGCAGTGATAAAAACAAACGCGGCCAGTCACGGCGTGGATATGATGTGGAATTGGTCATGTGAGTTTTCCTCTCAACCAGGTTGAAAAATAATCAAAGACAAGAATGACGCTCAGAATCACCAGAATCAGGGCGGCGGATTCATCGTACTTGAACAGTCGTAAGGTATCGTAAAGGGCGAGACCGATGCCGCCCGCTCCGACCATGCCAAGCACTGATGCCATGCGGACATTTCTGTCCAGGATGTAGAGGGTGTAGCCGATGGCTTCACGCAGAATGGAAGGCCAGCCCGCATACATCACAACCTGACTTCTGCTCGCGCCGGTCGCCTGGACCGCCTCGATAATGCCTTTGTCAATACGTTCCAGGTTTTCGGCGAAAAATTTCCCGAGGAATCCGCCGGTATGAATACCAAGGGCCAATGCGCCTGGGAGTGGGCCGAGTCCCAGGGCCGCCACGAATATAAGCGCCAGCAACAGATCGGGCATACCGCGGAGAAAATTCAGTGTTTCGCGGGCAATCCGGTATGTTGCCCTGCCGGGCGTCAGGTTGCGCGCCGCGAAAGGGGCCAGTATAAACGCCGTGACGAAGGCGATGAGCGTACCCCACAAGGCCGTCGCGATGGTCTGGGCCATGAGTTGTAGATATCTATACAACTCAGAAAAGTCCGGTGCTGTATAGCGGCTGAAATATTCAGCCATGTCCTCCACGCCGTAGAGCAGCGTCTGGAAGGAAATATCCAGGTCGAAAACGATCAGCCACAGCAGGGCGAGCCACAGGGAGAACCAGATCGGTGCGGAGTTGAACGGTTTTTTGGGCGGGGGCGTTGAGAGCTTTTTCATTCAGATCACCCTCGCCCTGAAATGGCCGGATAGACGATCCAATAAAGCTACGATGATGTATATGCCCAAAGCGATGCCGAGGATTCTGTCATAATCGAATAGCCGCATCGCCATGACCATGTCATAGCCGATGCCGCCCGCCCCGACCAGACCAAGAATCGTCGCCGCGCGGAGGTTGTGGTCGAGAATGTACAGCGTCGAACCGATGAAATCAGGCATGGCCTGGGGGAGGTAGGCGTAGGTTCGGACCTGAAGCCAGCCGGCCCCATGCGCCTCGACCCCTTCAATAGGGTTGGCGTCGACCACCTCGAGGCTCTCGGCGAAGAACTTACCCATGAAGCCGACCGTCACGAATGACAGGGCCATGACGCCAGGGAGTGGGCCGAGGCCAACCGCCGAGACGAAAACCAGGGCCCAGACCAATTCCGGTAAGGCGCGCATGAACGAAAGCAAGTTTCGCGTAACATGGAACACCACCGGGTGGGGGCTGGTGTTTTTCGCCGCGAGGAAGCCAAGGGGCAGGCTGATTGTTAGGGCTATGCTCGTGGCAAGCAGCGTCATTTCGATGGTCTCCAGCATCTTCCTCAATAGTTCGGGTAAATACTCAATGTTCGGCATGACGAGAATGTTGCCAAGAAAGTCCAGCAGACGGGGAATGGACGCCACCAGACGCAGAGGGTCGATTTCCGCGACGGGAGCGGCCCATGTCAACAAACCGCCGACGACAACGAAAGCGATCACGACCGCGATAGATGGAAGCCCGTTACGCGTAGGCCAGCAAAGGGGCAGGCTGTTGTTCATCATTGGCTTCCTTCTTGGTGTGATAGATTTGATCAAGTATGCGCTGATCAAGTTCATTGGGGTGACCATCAAAAACGATTTGCCCCGCATTCAGACCGATGACCCGGGAGGCAAAACGTTTGGCCAGATCTACCTGATGCAGGTTGACGATCACGGTGATGCCGTCATGGTTACAGATCTCCCGCAGGAGTTGCATGATTTCATCGCTGGTCACCGGATCAAGGCTTGCAACCGGCTCGTCGGCCAACAGAACCCGGGGCTGCTGCGCCAATGCCCGGGCAATCCCCACGCGCTGTTGTTGCCCGCCGGAAAGTCTGTCGGCCCGATCCCAGGCGCGATCAAGCAGACCCACCCGATCAAGGGCGGCAAAGGCGTGATCCATGTCGTTTTTGCGGAAGAGATACAGCATACTCCCCACCCAGGAGCGGTATTTTAATCTGCCGGTCAGTGCGTTGGTCATGACGGACAGGCGGTTCACGAGATTGTACTGCTGGAAGATAATTCCCACCTCGCCGCGCACCTCTCTGAGATTGAATCGGTTGACGACCCGGTCCGCCACTTTCACCTCGCCGCTTGTCGGCTTCTCCAGCCCGTTGATCATACGAAGCATGGTGGATTTGCCCGCTCCTGAAGGCCCGATGATAGCTGTCATGCTACCTGGTGCGAAGTCAACGCTGATGCCGTGCAATGCTTGAAAACCATTGCCGAATTTCTTTGTAACCCCTTGCAGGGAAATGCTTGCCATTTGCTGGCCTCCTTATAAAGACGGATGTCGCGCCGCATTTTGTGCGGCGCTGCATCCGTAATCAGTTATCTGAACAAGTTGCCGTAGAATTACTCAAGCAAGTCCTTTTTCTTCAACCCAAGCTTCCGAACCATGTCCCGGACGATCTGGTAGTCATCAGGAGTTACGGCGACATAGCGGCTCAACTCCCCGTAACCGGTGACCTGGATGTCCTTATGGGCGTTCAGGATCGCAAACTGAATCTTGGCTTTCAGCGCCCAGGGCAGATCCTTGCGATAGCAAAGAGGTGAACCGGGCAAGGGATCGGATTTTAGCAGAATACGGTTGGTTTCCGTGGTGATCAGGCCCTTTTTAAGCATCCTCCCGTAGGTGATGTCGTTGTCGGCAGCGGCATCCACGGTTCTGTTTCTGACCGCCATTTCTGCGGCGTCATGGGAGCCCGCATAGGTGAATTTGCCGAAAAAGTCCTGAGGCATGATGCCGGTGGCCTTTTTTACCATAAATGTGGGCATCAGCCCTCCTGAAGTGGAAGCCGGGTCGACAAAGGCCACGCTTTTCCCCTTCAGGTCCTGAATAGTCCTGATGGCGCTGTCACCCGGAACGACAAAAATACTCTGGTAGGTGTGGGAATTGGAGCCCTTGCGGATACCGGCCGCGAAGGCCTCCGCGCC
>CAZWZW010000293.1:0-3541 GCA_964639125.1 uncultured Verrucomicrobiota bacterium | reverse complement strand
CAGAGCTCCAAAATGAAGGGTGTGTGGCTCAAGCTTTCTATAACGACCGAAAGCGGTGAAACCGTAACCCGTGAGTTTTGCGAACCCTCCGATGTAATGAAGCATCAAATATGGAAAACGCCTCAAAAGGTTTCTAATCAAGAAAAAGGGAAAAAGGGCAAAAAGAAAAGGTAGGCAGAGAAAATGTATATTAAGCTCAAGCTGGTTATAGGGTGCGCATTGAGTTGCCTGTTTGTTGGGTCTGTAACAGGGGAACTCCACGAATTCAAACTGCCCGACGGTCGGGCGCTCAAAGCTGAAATCATTAGCTACAATGCTCGCTTGGAAAAGGTAGAGCTCAAGCGTGCAGATGGAAAACACGTGAACGTGAAACCCGATATTTTTGTAGATGAAGATCAAAAATATATCAAGGAATGGGCTTCGCTAGAGGATTTCCGAAATGAATCCTGTTTCAAAGTCGAATGCAAAAAGCGCATTCAGGAAAAATGGCGCGATGATAACGATATTCAGCAAAGAGGGTATACCCGGGTGGCTTATGAGCTCTTGCTCGAAAATAAAAGTTCACAGGCCCTTAAAGATCTAAGGATCGAATATCGAATTTTTTATGATAAAGAGCGAAATAATCACTCTACCCAGAAAGTCGACACGATTCCGTCAATATTGCCGGGTTCGGTTGAAATAGAATCCATGGGTCCATCGCAAAAAATAAGCAAGACCACGCAGCCAGTGGTGTTGGAAAAATATAGCTTCAATATTTCAGATTACTATGTCGCCGATCGTGGAGATCCGGAATCAACACAAGATGAGCTGAGAGGGATTTGGGTCCGATTAATTCTCGAGTCAGATAGCGGGCTGAGGGTGGTTCGCGATATTTGTGAACCTGCCAGTATTGAGAAGAAATATACGTGGTCGGCATCATCATCGAGAGCGAATAATAAGAACAAGGGCAGAAAGAAAAAGGGTAAGCGCAACAGGAAGGGCTAGGCTGTTTCCAGGATCTTTTTCACGTCTGAGATGCTCTCCGTTTGCATCAGCTTGGAGCGGAGGGCTGCGGCACCGGGAAAGCCCTTGGAATAGATGGAATAGTAGCGGCGCAGAATGTGGAAATTCTTGGTGGCGCCCCAGACGCGGTCAAAAAGCTCGGTATGCTTCCATAGCAGATCGAGCTTTTCTTGTGTGGTGCGTTCGCGCTGCTCTTCCATAAACAACCATGGGTTTTCAAAAATGCCGCGGCCGATCATGGCACCATCCAGTTGAAACTCGTTGCACTTGGAACGTGCTTCTTTTATGGATCGAAGGTCGCCGTTGCCCAGTACGGGAAGATCGAGCCCAAGCTGGTCGCGCAGGTGGGCGGCCTTGGCGATCTCATCCCACTTGGCCTCGCCATCGGACATCTGCTTTTGCGTTCGGCCGTGGAGGGTCAGCGCCGCAGGTTTGGTTTCAAGCAGGTGGCCGATCCACTCTTCGGTGGCAATGCTCTTGAGGCCGATTCGGGTTTTAACCGAGACGGGAAGATCCGATGCTTCCTGTGCCGCCAGAATGATTTCCTTCGCGAGCGATGGGGTGCCGATCAGTCCGGAGCAACACCCGCGCCGAACCACCTTGGGGACGGGGCAGCCCATGTTGATGTCGATCCCGTCAAATTCCATAGTGTCAGCAATTTCCTTTATCACCCGCTGATAGTTTTCCGGGGTGTTGCCCCAGACCTGCGCTACAATCTTAACGCCCTTTTCTTTCAGCAGTTTCCGCTCGGAGTCGGTGACGCATAGACGGTGAACAACCCGTTCCCGACCCTTTTTGTGGAGCAGGCCATCGGTGGAAACAAATTCCGTCATCACCACATGCAGTGCGCCGGGATCGGCCAGCCCGAGCAATAGTTCGCGCAGCACCGTATCCGTCACATCCTCCATTGGTGCCAAGGCAATGATGGGGCCGTCTATTGTTTTCCAGAAATTCATATCGGGAATCTCGCGCAAAGACACTAAGGCGCAAAGGGAATGGAGGACTAGGGTCTTGGCGCCTTAGTGTCTTTGCACGATAAAATTCAGGTCACTTCAGTTTCTGCGACTTCGATTTCGAAGCCGGCGTCTTCAATCATGCGTTTATCGGTGTCGTAGTCCTGCCCGCCGGTGGTCAGGTAGCCGGCGGTAAACATGGAGTTGGCGGGGTAGAGGGCCAGCGGCTGAAGATTGCGCAGGGTGGTTTCGCGACCCCCGGCAATGCGGACTTCGGTTTCTGGAATCACAAAACGCACCATGGCGAGTGCGCGCAGGCAGTCGTTGGGTTTCAGTGGATTGGGTTTGCCGTGGAACGGTGTGCCCGGACGCGGGTCGAGAAAGTTGACCGGGACGGAATCGACATCGAGGTCGGCCAGTGCAAAAGCAAGGTCGACGCGGTCCTGTAGGGATTCACCCATGCCGAAGAGTCCGCCGCAGCAGAGGTCGAGCCCGACCTTCTTAACGATCTTGGCGGTGTTGACGCGGTCTTCGAAGTCGTGCGTGGTGACGACTTCGGAAAAATAGTTTTCCGATGTTTCCAGGTTGTGGTTGAAGCGGTCTACGCCGGACGCTTTCAATTTTGTTGCTTTCTCTTCGGTCAACAGGCCGAGCGACGAGCAAATTTCGAGCTCGGGATAGCTGCGCTTAATCTGGATGGCGGCCTCGCAGATGGTTTCGAGTTCCTGCGGAGCAGGGGCGCGGGTACTGGAGACGACGCAGTAGCGCTTGGCGTTGCGGTCGGCCGCGGCTTGTGCGCCGGCCACGATGCTTTCGACGGTCTGCATATCGTAGCGCTCGACATCGTTGATGGCCGCGGTCGATTGCGAGCAAAACGCGCAGTCCTCCGGACACTTTCCGCTTTTCACGTTGCGCAGCAGGTGCAGCGATACCTGGTTGCCGAAATGTTTCTTGCGGATGCGGTACGCGCCTTGCAGCACCTCCAGCAATTCGTCATCGGTCGACTGCAGGATGACCAGCGCCTCATCGTCGGTAATCTTCCCGCCATCCAGCACGCGGCTACTCAATGCGTTCCAGTCCATGATTGATCTCCAAATGGTTTAATGCGGGCGGATACTACCACGCAAAATCGTGTTGTAAACCGATAGATACGTAAAACATGATAAACATAGTCATAAATAAATTGACTGGCTAGCGGATGGGCGTAAGGTGCCCGTCAATATCGCTAGGGGTGCCATCCCGCTGGAGCGGGAAAATTCGAAGCTCTAAACCCTAAGCCCTAAATGATGCCAGAAGTGGACATAGTTTAGGATTTAGCAATTAGACATTAGGATTTCCTGCTGAAAGCAGGTTTGGCTGAGAAAAACCCTTTGAACCTGTCTGGGCAATGCCGACGTAGGGAAGCGAACGGGTTGCCCCGCTCCCTCTCGACTCCGTGTTGCCCCAACAAACAAGGAGTCGGAACCATGATTCAAGAAAAACACACGTACGATGATTACGGGACGCACTTCCCGAATTCCCGCAAGGTCTATATTAACGGAAGCCGCCCCGACATCCGCGTGCCGCTGCGCGAGATTCGTCAGCAT
>CAZWZW010000292.1:0-3593 GCA_964639125.1 uncultured Verrucomicrobiota bacterium | reverse complement strand
CCGGTGGTACGCAAGCGACAGACAGACAAACACCCAGGCCTTGACCAGCCTGGTGGACTCCAGCACATTCCAGCGGCTCGCCGAGGACGTGACCCCGGTCCCTTACAACCAGCCGCCCTACCCGGCCAGCGGTGAGACGGACAGCGCCGCCTGCACCATCACAGGACTGGCTCCCTGAGCCTGCTCGTTGAGCCGAGAGGTGCCCGCCAACAGGTCCACCCCCTGGGCAGCCTGGGCTGACCTCACACATTTTCATGGACAATGTCTGGGGCGGGGGAGGAAGTGTCGGAATCACGGCATGCCGGAATTATTGTGTCGTTTTTTGGCAATGGACTTGACGTTTCGCTGTTGCGACATATATTCATATGAGAAGAAGCAACAGAGGCGACTCAAAAAGATCCGTTGAAAACATGCTCGCATGCGGTCCCGGTGACGGGATGCGAACCTGACCACAGGAACATCCCGAGGAGGGTGTGATGCGTATCGGTCAATTGCTGGCATTCTTTTTCGGATGCTACACTCAACGGTTTTTCCGGGATCTGCCCTTCCGCGGTGTCGGTATTTTCGAAGTGGAGCCCGATTCTCCGACGCAGCCGAAGCCTGCAGCACCGCCGATCCACCCCTGCCCCTACGATCGGGACGGGAAAGACCGTCCGAGCTTTTACTAAGGGCTCGCTCATAAATAGATTCACATAATTCAGGGATAACTATGCCAGTATGGAGATCGTCCAATCTGCCTTCCGTTTAGATTATAATGTTGTATTATAAGGATTATGCTTCTGCATCCATTGTGACAACATTCCCCTTGACATGTTTGGATGGAAGGGATAATATTGCCACTATGAAGAGTGCAACATTCCATCCAGAGACGGTCACCTCCTTCCTGAAGCGGCGCAAGATCGCCACGCTCAGGGAAATCGGCGAGGATATGGGCGGCGCCTCGGACCGCACCATATTCCGCAAGCTGAACCGACTGGAGTATTTGAGCAGCTACAGTCATCGGGGCAAGTTCTACACGTTGAAGTCGATCACCAAGTTTTCGCGCGAGGGGCTGTGGAGCTTGCGTTCGGTGTGGTTTTCGCGCTTCGGCACGTTGCTGGAGACCGTGGTGGCCTGGGTGCAACGCTCGGAGGCGGGATACGATGCGTCCGAGTTGACGCATGCGCTGCACGTCGAATCGAAACATGCCCTGACCCGCATGGTGCGCCAAGGTCGACTCCAGCGCGATGTGGTCGAAAACCGGTACGTGTATTTCGCCGCCGACGATGCCACAGCCAATCAACAACGAAAGCGCCGCGATGCTCATGTAACGGCCTCTCGGACAGCGACCATGATCGTCTCCAACCCCGACCTGGCCATCGACGAAGCGAAAGCCACTCTCCTGTTGTTCTTCAGCATGCTCAATGAGAAACAGCGGCGGCTGTACGCCGGCCTGGAATCTCTGAAGCTCGGGCACGGAGGTGACACGCATATCGCCAAGCTGTTTGGCATCGATCCGCATACCGTGGCGCGAGGACGCCAGGAACTGGAGGCCGGACAACTGGAACGACGGACGATACGCGCCAAGGGCGGCGGACGACTTTCGCAGGAAAAAAAACGCCTGACATAATCCGGACGCTTGAACGCATCATGGAAGATGATACCGGCGGTGATCCGGTCAAAGGATGTAAATGGACGCACAAGACCACCGCAAAGGTTGCCGAGGCCCTCAAGCCGGCCGGTATCCACGTATCGGCCAATACCGTGGCACGCTTGCTCAAACAGATGGACTATTCCCTGCGCATGAACCTCAAGAGCCTGGAGTCCGGACTGAGCAAACCCCCGGACCCGGCCGAGCGTGATGCACAGTTCCGCTATATCATGAAGCAGAGGCGAAGCTATGCCGCCAAAGAACTGCCCGTGATCAGTGTTGACACAAAGAGTCGTGAACTGATCGGCCCGTTCCACCAGGCAGGCCGCCGATGGAGTCACGAACCCCTGGAAGTCTTCGACCACGACTTCCCCTCGGACGCGGATGGCGTGGCGATACCCTACGGCATCTATGATCCCTTCCGTAATCAGGGTTTTGTTTCGGTCGGTACCACCCGCGACACCTCTGCGTTCGCGGTTGATGCAATCAAAACCTGGTGGGCCGAGTTCGGCACGCGCCATTATCCGCGTGCCGATTGCCTGCTCATCCTTGCCGACTGCGGTGGAAGCAACGGCTATCGCACACGCTTGTGGAAGCACCAGTTGCAGCACGCATTCTGCAACCGCTTCGGTATCCGCGTGTGCGTCTCCCACTACCCGCCGGGCTCCTCGAAGTGGAACCCCATAGAACATCGGATGTTCTCGTTCATCAGCCAGAACTGGGCCGCCCAGCCTCTGCGAGACTACGACACGGTGCTGAACTTCATACGCTCCACCAAAACCAGCAGCGGGTTGCGCATATGTGCCCGCTTGAACACCAAGGACTACCCCAAGGGTACCAAGATATCTGATCAGCAAATGCAACAGATCGATCTCCGTCATCACACGGCCAGACCAAAATGGAACTACTCGATCTCACCGTCATGAAATGTGAATCTATTTATGAGCGAGCCCTTAGCATACTGTCCGAAATTCTGGGGCCACCTCTGACCTCCTTGCCGGATATCCTCGCAGATCCTCGTCTCAAATGGGAGATGCACTTCGTCGGACGTTTACGGTAGGGCGGCTGATTAAAAGTGCGGCGCAGTAGCTTGCAGTGCTGGCCACGGCAAGATCTGACACACCGTCTCCATCGAGGTCGCCAATGGTGATAGATCTGGGCTGCTGTCCGGCACCATAATTATTGGTCGCTGTAAACGTACCGTCACCATTGCCGATTAGAATCCAGACCCGATCACCTGCCAGATTCTCGCCTACTATCGCAAGATCTGGATGACCATCGCCATTCAAATCGTCTACGGCGACATCATTGGAATCAACAGCGATGGAGGTGGTCCATTCCTCCGCGAAAGTTCCGTCTCCCAACCCGAGCCGGGCTGATACCAAACCTCCAACTGATACCAGATCCAAATACCCATCACCATTGAGATCAACAAGGTCCATCGACTTGTGGTTTATTCCTGTGTCGAATATCGCATCAACATGGAATGTTCCATCTCCGGCCCCCAGCATGATCGACAAATCACTCTCACCGGAACCCCCAACGACTAGATCCAAAATGCTATCAGCATTCAGATCCCCCAAGGCCAATGATGTGAGGTGATCCACGGGATGATATCCACGGGATGATAAGTTTGGGATTTTGGAAAGGTTCCGTTACCGCGTCCCGGGAAAAGGGAGAAACTGTCACTGTCCTTGTTAACCACACCCAAATCCGGAATGCCATCACCATTGAAATCATCCGCAGCTACTGATCGTGGTTTCTCACCCGTCTGGTAAATAACCTGGTCATGGAACATTCCACCCCCACTACCGAGAAGCACCGAGACCGAGAAATCATCATTGTTCGCTGCCACCAGATCCGAATGGCCGTCCTCGTTCAAGTCGAAAATGGCAAGTGAGAAGGGGTAATCTCCTACTGGATAGGAACCCGAGGCACGAAATGTGCCGTCACCATTACCCAG